>NZ_SJYZ01000035.1:0-23118 GCF_004337555.1 Microbacterium sp. PI-1
TCGCGAATTGCAGGAGCGAACGCTGGATCCACTCCTTCATTCAGTGAGATCTCCTTCAGGGGTCTGTTCCTGCACCGAAGCCTCGGCGATCGAGCTCTGCCCTTCTGCCGGTGATCGGGCGGCGTGCGCGCGCCCGCTGGAGGCAGGATCGTCCGATGGATCCCGTGGATGAGCTGTGGCGTCGTGGAGGGGTCGCGCGGGTGCGCACTCTGCGCGCGGCCGGGGTGAGTGCGCACTCGCTCCGGCGGTCGAAGGAGCGTCTCGAGGTCGTCACCGTGCGGCAGGGGTGGGTGGCCTTGCCGGATGCCGACCCCCAGATCGTCGGGGCGGCGGCTCACGGTGTCGTGCTCAGTTGTGTCACGGCGGCGGAGAGGCGAGGACTCTGGATTCCGGAGAAGACGCCACTGCACGTCGCTGCCCGCCCGAACGCGGCGCGGATCCGGGTGCCGTCCCAGGTCGTCGTGCACTGGTCGAAACCGGTGGTCCCTCGTCCCCCCGACGCGACGGTGGATGAACTGCTCAACGTGCTGGCCGTGATCGCGCAATGCCAGCCGTTCGAGACCGCCCTGGTCATCTGGGAGTCGGCCATGAACAAGGGGTACGTCGATGCCGCGCGCCTCCGTGGCCTCGATCTTCCGGCGCCGGCACGAGCGCTGCTCGAGAGGGCGCGACCGTTCGCGGACTCGGGGCTGGAGACCATCGTGATCCATCGGCTCCGCTGGCTGGGGCTCCGTATGCTGCCACAAGCCTGGTGCCTCGACCGGCGGGTGGATCTCCTCATCGGTGATCGACTGGTGATCCAGATCGATGGTGCGACCCACACCGGGGAGCAGCGGGACAAGGACATCGCTCACGACGCGCAGCTGGTCCTCCGGGGCTACCGCGTGCTGCGCTTCAGCTACGAGCAGGTCATGCACCGTTGGTCTGAGGTGCAGTCCGTGATCATGGAGGCCGTGGCGCAGGGCGCCCACCTCTCCTGATCGCCCTCTCCTGATCGCCTGCTTCCTTGGACTCACGCCTCGCGTTGCGAAGGAGAACTCACGGAATGAAGGAGTGCATTCCGCATCTGGTCCTTCATTCCGTGAGATCTCCTTCATCCCGCGGGTTCTCCTCACCCTGCGACTGCTCCTTCATCCCGCGAATTCTCCTCACCAGCGAGAGTTCTCCTCACCCCGAGAGTTCTGCGTCAGCCCGCGCGCGCACCGCGTGAGCTCCCCAAAACTGTGACTGGAGTGACGAATGTGACGCGACACGCCCAGTAATTGCCCAAAACCCGCGAAATGACGCGGATATGTGGGTGGTCGTTGATACATTCGAGGCGGTCACTAGACCAGGGGCACCCGCCCCGATACCCACAACGATGCGACGGGATCTCGTCGCTGGAGGATGACATGGCTGACAAGTCCATCACCAAGACCGAGCTCGTCGCGAGCATCGCTAGCGCCACGGGCCAGAGCCAGGCCACCGTCTCCGGTGTCCTCGACTCGCTGTTCGCCACGGTCTCCGACGCTGTTGCCAAGGGCAGCAAGGTCTCCATCCCGGGCTGGATCTCCTTCGAGCAGGTCGACACCGCTGCTCGCACGGGCCGCAACCCGCAGACCGGCGCCGAGATCAAGATCCCGGCCGGCAAGCGCGTCAAGGTGACCGCTGGCTCCAAGCTCAAGGCTGCCGTCAAGTAAGCAGACCGCACCTCTTCGAAGGCCGCTCCCGTTCCGACGGGAGCGGCCTTCGTGCTTTCGCCCCTCCCGGCGCGCCTAGGCTGGAGGGGTGAGTTCCCGCAGCGAGTCGACGAGTCGGATTTCGGCGTATCGAATCGCCGGGGTGGTCATCCTCCTCGTCGCCGCGCTGGTGGCCCTGGTGGTGGCGCTCGTCGTCGGAGGCGGTGCCGATGCACCGCTGTTGCAGGATCCGGGGCCGATCGTGCTCTGGGGCACCCCGCTCGCGAAACTCGTGATGAACATGTCGGCCGCCGTCATGCTCGGCTCTCTCGTCCTCGCGCTGTTCGGTCTGCGCGCGGGGGAGCGCTCCTTCGACGCGGCGCTGAACATCGCCTCCGTCGGTGCTGCCGTCTTCACGGTCTCCGCGGGCCTCGCCGGGTTCCTCGCGTTCATGGCCGCCTTCAACCCGAAGCTCAGCATCGAGCGGGAGTTCGGCACGCAGCTCGGCCGCTTCCTGTTGGAGCTGCCTCTGGGACAGTCCTGGCTCATCACGACGATCTTCGGCGCGGTCATCACGGTGCTCGCCTTCGCCTGGCGCTCGTGGACGCCCACGCTCATCACCGCACTGCTCGCCGCGGCTTCCTTCATCCCCCTCGCGACGCAGGGGCACGCGGGCGACCTCGCAGGCCACAACATGGCCGTCAACTCGATCCTGTTGCACACGGTCGGTGCCGCGGTCTGGCTGGGTGGGCTCCTGCTCCTCGTGCTGCTCCGCGGGCGCGGTGACGTCGACACCGCTCGACTCGTCGGACGCTACTCCTCCCTCGCGATCGCGGCGTTCGCGGTGGTCGCCTTCTCCGGATTTACCCGGTCGATCGTGGCCGTCGGAAGCTGGGACGCGCTGTGGACGACACAATACGGCTGGATCGTGCTCGCGAAAGCCGCGCTGTTGGGCGGCATGGGGCTGCTCGGCGCCTGGTACCGCGCTCGCCTCATCCCGAAGCTCGCCGGACAGCGTGCGGCGGGTTGGTTCTGGCTCCTCGTCCTGTGCGAAGTCGCGCTGATGGGGTTCGCGTCCGGCGCCGCTGCTGCGCTCGCGCGCACGCCCCCTCCCACCGGTGAGGTCGCCGCGTTCGCGCAGACGCCCGCCCAGATCCTCACCGGGTCGACGCTGCCGCCCGAGTTGACGCTCGAACGCTGGTTCACGGCGTGGGACTTCGATGTGCTCTGGATCGTCGTCGCGGCCTTCGGCCTGTTCTTCTACCTCGCCGGCGTCCGGCGCCTGCGTCTGCGCGGAGATCGCTGGCCGATCCATCGCACGGTCTTCTGGGTGCTCGGGCTGCTCATGCTCTTCTGGGTGACCTGCGGCCCGCTCAACGCGTACCAGGAGTACCTGTTCAGCATCCACATGATGGGCCACATGATGCTGTCGATGGCCATCCCGCTGCTGCTGGTCTCGGGCGCACCGATCACACTCGCCCTGCGCGCGATCCAGAAGCGCGACGACGGTACGCGCGGTGGGCGCGAGTGGATCATGTGGGCCGTGCATTCGCCGTTCGCCCGAGTCGTCACCCATCCGTTCGTCGCCGCGGCCATCTTCATCCTGTCGCTGTGGGCGTTCTACTTCACCGACCTGGTGCGGTGGGCGATGGTCGAGCACATCGGTCATGAGTGGATGGTGATCCACTTCCTGATCTCGGGCTACCTGTTCGTGATGAGCCTGATCGGTGCCGACCCGGTGCCGTACCGACTTCCCTACCCCGGCCGTCTCATCACGCTGATCGCCGTCATGGCGATGCACGCCTTCTTCGGCATCGCGATCATGATGCAGGAGGGGCTGATGGTCGCGGAGTGGTTCGGATCGATGGGCCGTGACTGGGGGGCCGATCCGTTGCAGGACCAGTACGTCGGCGGCGGCATCGCCTGGTCCATCGGCGAGATCCCGACCTTGATCCTGGCCATCACGGTCGCGATCCAGTGGAGCCGCAGCGACACGAAGCTGCAGCGTCGGCGCGACCGGCATGCGGATCGCACCGGAGACAGGGAACTCGAGGAGTACAACACCAAGTTGGCCGAGCTCGCCGCTCAGGACCAGCGTCGCGAGGAGCGCGAGAGGCGTTGAGGCCCGCGGGTGAATCCGTCAGTCGACGGGAGGTTCGCCCGGTGAGCCGATCTTGATGGACGCGGAACCGTCGGGCAGGATCGCGATGGTGCCGTTGAGCTGGAACGGCACGTCTTCCGATACGGGGTCGATGGAGCCGTCGAAGAGCGACTGGATCTCGACTTCGACGTGCGCGACGGCATCGGTCGTGGGAATCTGCCACTGTCCGCCGTCGGGCGTGACCGTGACCTGAGGCTGCGTCGCGATGGACCACTTCGGCGGCGACGAGATGCGGTCCGTGACCCGCAGGCCGAAGGGGCAGGCGGTCGGCAGGAGCACGTCCTGCGTGGTGCACGCGGTGAGGAACTCCTCGACCCGCTGCTGCACGACCTCGACGAATTCGTCTGTCGGCGTGGTCTGCACATCGAGCGGCGTGACGGCGAGCGGGGTGTCCGCGAGCACACCGTGTCCGGAGGCCGTCGCGATCGGGGTGTCCACCGTCACGGCGTACAGTCCCGGGGTGAACACGAGCAGTGGCAGCGGTTCGATCGCGTCGGCCTCGGCGCCCGCTGCGGACACCTGCCGTCGGTCGACCTCGAAGCCGTTCATGGCGAACTGGTCCACGCCGCGGACCGTGAGCTCGACGACGGCCAGCGGACTCTCCGCGAAGCGCCAGTTCGGGGTGACTCCCGCCCAGCCGTCCTGTTCGATCAGGAAGGTGCTGGTGCCGGCGTGACCGCTCGCCTCGTAGCTCACCGTGACGGCGGTGCCGCCTTCGGCCTGCTCCTCCGACTCCACCTTCACATCGGTCAGCGGTGCGAGTGCGGCGCGGCGCAGCATGGCCTCGGACGCGGCCGGGTTGATGCCGGACTCCTCGAGGATCTCGCGGTCGATCGCGACGCCGGGCACCCGGAGTGCGTCTGCGGCGCGGCCGGAGGAGAGCAGGTCGAGGTAGCGGGTCACGAACGCGGACGGGCCGTAGAACTGCTGATACAGCGTGGCACCTCCGGCGCCGATCGCTGCGACGAGCATGAGCCCGACCACCACGAGCATCGCGAGATCGACGCCCAGGCGTGACCGCCGGGGCGCGCTCGACCTGGCCCGCTCCATGGCGCCAGTCTAGGAGTGCGTCCTGGGGGGACGCCGAGCGTCGGCGGCTGGGCGCGGATGCCGGGACATAGCATGGGTGGCGCCCCGTTTTCCGTCCACTGCCCCTGTGAGTGCCGTGTCCCTTCCCGCCCTGTCCGAAGAGCAGCAAGAGCTGTTCCGGCTCATCGAGGACACCGGCGAGCACGTCTTCATCACCGGTCGCGCCGGCACCGGGAAGTCGACGTTGCTGCAGCACTTCGCCTGGAACACGAAGAAGCAGATCGCCATCTGCGCTCCGACGGGCGTCGCGGCGCTCAACGTCGAGGGCCAGACGATCCACTCCCTCTTCCGTCTGCCGATCGGTCTGATCGGCGACGCCGACATCGACCAGAACGACGCGACCCGGCGCATCCTGAACGCCATCGAGACGCTGGTGATCGACGAGATCTCGATGGTCAACGCCGACCTGATGGACGCGATCGATCGCTCCCTGCGCCAGGCCAGGGGGCGCAGGGGGGAACCCTTCGGCGGTGTCCAGGTCGTCATGTTCGGTGACCCCTACCAGCTCGCTCCCGTCCCGCCCCGCGGCGACGAGGCCCGCTACGTCCAGGACCACTACCGCTCGTTCTGGTTCTTCGATGCCAAGGTCTGGGCGGGGGGATCGGGGCTCTCCGACCAGGAGGGGCTGTTCCAGGTCGATACCCGTGCCGAACTGCACGTGCGGGAGCTGGTGCAGATCCACCGGCAGTCCGACGACGGCTTCAAATCGATGCTCAACGCCGTGCGCTACGGCCGCGTCACGGCGGAGATCGCGGGCGTGCTGAACACGCAGGGACGACGCACGCCCCCGGAGCCGGAGCCGGGCGAGGTGCCCATGATCACCCTCGCGACGCGCAACGACATCGTGAACAAGATCAACAGCCAGCACCTGAGTGCGCTGCCCGGCAAGGAGCAGACCGCGCGGGCCGAGGTGAGCGGCGACTTCGGACGCGGTGAAGCCGCCCTGCCCGCCGAGAGCGAACTGAAGCTGAAGGTCGGGGCGCAGGTGATGTTCCTGCGCAACGACACCGCCATGTCCGGCGAGCCGCCGCGCTGGGTGAACGGCACCATCGGCACGGTGACGCGCATCCTCGGCAGCGCTGTGCGCGTCGACATCGACGGCGAGGAGGTCGACGTCGAGCCTGCCGTGTGGGAGCGTTTCCGCTACGCCTACGACCAGAACACCAAGAAACTCACCCGCGACGTGGTCGCCGAATTCACCCAGTTCCCGCTGCGTCTCGCCTGGGCGGTCACGATCCACAAGTCGCAGGGCAAGACGTATGAGCGGGCGATCATCGACCTCGGATCCGGGGCGTTCGCGCCGGGGCAGACGTACGTGGCGTTGAGTCGACTGACGTCCCTGGACGGCCTGTACCTGTCACGCGACCTACGGCCACGGGACATCCGGGTGGACGAAGACGTGCGCCGGTTCATGCGCGACGCCTGGCTGGCGGCATCGACGCCCGAGCTGCCGAAGACCTGACGGAAGAGGGATCAGGCGGCGGCGCGGGCCCGGTCGAGGTCCTCGAAGAGCTCCGTGTTGAATCGATAGGCGAGGAGCACCTCGTCGATCACACGCTCACGCTCCGCGTCGTCCCACGGGGCGGCGTCGAGCTGCTCGCGGTAGACGTCCTTGAATGCGGACGGGTCGGCGATGTCGTCGAACAGGTAGAACCCGATGCCGTTCGTCTCGAAGCCGAACCGACGGGCCATCACCCGGCCGATGAAGATCCCGCCGGAGAGATCGCCGAGGTAGCGGGTGTAGTGGTGGGCGATGAAGCCGCCCGCCCACGTGGCACCCACCTGGCGGATGCGCTCGACGTAGCGCACGGTGGTGGGCAGCGGCACGATCTGCTCGCGCCAGTCGCTACCGAGCAGGAACTCCAGGTCGGCTTCCAGTGCGGGGAGCCGCGTGAGCTTGTCGCTGAGGAAGACCGCCGCCACCGGATCCTGCCGCATGCGCTCGCCGGCTCCTTCGAGCGCTTCGTAGATGAAGTAGTGCTGAGCGACGAGGGAGATGTAGTCCTCGCGGGAGCCCTCGCCCTTCAGGAGGTCGGACATGAAGCCGGCGGTCTCGCTGCGGGAGTGCGATCCCGACGAGCGCTCGCGCAGGGCGGCGGAGAAGGAGAGGATCTCGGGCATGTGCCTAGTGTAAGGGTTGCCTTACCTCGGGCGGTAGTGGCGGTGCCGAGTCGGATGTGGGACGGGCCGCGTCCGAGTCGTTCAGGCGTGCGGGCGAGGCTCGACCCCGAGGCGCGCGCAGGCCTCGTCGTAGAGCGCCACGACCTCGCGGCGCACAGCGGGGCGATCCGTGATGGGTCCGCCGGGCCACGGGACGCGCAGTTCGGAGGGTTCGCCGTCGACGGTGATCTCCCAGACGCCGCTGTCGCCGTCGAATCCGGTCATCACGGAGGCGGTGACGTCGGCGGAGCCCTCGGCGAAGGCGCGGGCGATCAAGAGGTTGTCATCGGTGTGGTCACCGTTCATGTGGCGCAGGACAGCGGCGATCACGTCGGCATCGAAGAAGTGGGGCACGTTTCTCACCCTATGTGCGCGCAAAGGCGCCCGGCGCGATGCCGTCTTTCAGGAAGGGCGTTCTAGACTCGGGAGATACATCCTCGGGGGTTCCTTCATGCAGCTTCTCTCGTCGCGCCGTTGGCGTGCCGCTGCGGCCAGTGCGGCCGCGCTCGCTCTCGTCCTCACCGGATGCTCATCCGAGGATTCCTTCAGCTACACGCCACCGGCTCAGGTCGACGGCGCTCTGCCCGATGACACGGTCGCTTCGATGCAGGCCGCGGTCGACAATGCGCTCGTCGCTTCCGGGGCCACCGGGGCGATCGTCGGGGTCTGGGTGCCGTGGAGCGGCAGCTGGGTCACCGCCGTCGGCACGCAGGACCGTGACGGCGGTGGAGAGGTCTCCACCGACATGTCCTTCCGCATCGCCGACGTGACGCGTCTGATGGCGTGCGACGTGCTCTACGCCCTCGCCGATGAGGGAACGCTCGAACTCGATGCGAACGTCGCCGACTACGTCTCCGGGGTCGCTGACATGCGGGAACAGGGTGTCACGCTCCTCGACCTGTGCAACGGCACCAGCGGCGCCGGTTCGTCCGAGCCGACCACCAAGAGCGCTCTGCTGAACACACCGGACCGCATCTGGGCGCCGCTGGAGCTCGCGGGCTACGGACTGGCGCGCCCTCGTGTCGACCCGGGCACCACCTTCCGCGATTCGGATGCGGGGTATCTCCTGCTCGGCCTCGCCCTCGAGCGCGCCACCGGGATGACCGCGTCCGAGCTGATCGCCGAGTACGTCACCGACCCGCTCGAGCTCACGGCCACGTCGCTCCCCGGCCCCGCTCCGGCTGCTCCCGGTGACGACCCGATGAAGGGGCACTTCCTCCCCGCGGTCGAGGGTGGATTCACCTGCGCCGCCCCCAACGACATCACCACGATCTCGTCGAGCTCGGGATTCACCGATTCCGGCGCCGTCTCGACCATCGACGACCTCGGTCGCTACATCCAGGCCGAAGCCCGCGACGCGCTGCGTGGTGCCGACGCTGAGCCGGCGCGCTTCGGCTCCCCGCTGCCGGCCGCGGAAGACGGTCCTTCCTGGTACCAGGCCACCGGTGGCGCCTATCTCGTGGGGTCGATGATCGGCCAGCACGGCTGGGTCCCCGGCTATGCCACCTCGGCGTACTCCGACCCGGCGACCGGGTTCACCATCGCCGTCGTGCTGAACGACTCGACGGCGGGGTCGCGCTTCGCGCAGCAGCTCTCGTGGGAACTCGCGGCGATCGCCTCGAAGGCGCCGGCTGCGTCCGGGCAGACCGCGCCGGAGTTCGGGCTCCCCTTCACCGCGGAGCAGTACCACCAGTCCATCACGGACGCTGCCATCACCTGCGTCGAGCCGCCTGCGGAGTGACCACCGCCGCACGAGGGTGACACTGGCGGAAACCGTTCGGTCGTTGTCCGTGCAGCGGCTTGGCGCGGGGGCGGATCCCGGCGAGCATGGGGCGCATGGCCTCTTCCGACACCGTCCTGCTCGTCATCGACGCGCAGGAGTCCTTCCGTGCTCGCGCCGACGACTGGGCGGAGACCGCCAACCCCGCCGTGCTCGACAACATCGCCCTCCTGGTCGCCGACGCCCGCGGGCGTGGTGAGCGGGTGGTGTGGATCACTCATTCCGAGCCCGGCTCCGGCGGCGTGTTCGACCCCGCGCAGGGGTTCGTGCGGGTGATCGACGAGCTCGGTCCCCTCGACTCGGAGGATGCGGTCACCAAGACCACGATCAACTCCTTCCTCTCGACGGATCTCGACGAGCGGTTGCGGAGCGCCGGCGTGCGACGGGTCGTCATATGCGGCATCCGGACGGAGCAATGCTGCGAGACGACCGCTCGTGCGGCCGCTGATCTCGGCTACGAGGTGGACTTCGTGACGGACGCGACGACCACCTCCGCGATCCCGGCCTCGGGGCCGTTGGCCGCGGTCTCGGGCGAGGACATCATGCGTCGCACCGAGAGCATCCTCGCCGCTCGCGGATTCGCGACGATCATCCGCACGAGCGATCGCACGGGGATTGCGGCCGCTCGCTGAGGAGGACGTGCGTCGGATCGGTCGGGTGCTCCGTGATCACGCCCATCCGGTACGGTAGTGGCCCTACGTGAACCGACTCGCGCGACGACGATTTCGGAGGGTGTCCATTGCAGCACGATCGCCGCGGACTGCCCGCGCTCGCCGTTCGCTGGTCAGCCCCATGACTCCGGTACCTCGTCGCACGCTCCTCGTCGGATACGGGAAGCTCGGCGCGCGACTCGCCGCACGTCTCCTCGCCGACGACGGCGAGGTCTTCGCCCTGCGGCGGAGCACCGGTTCCCTGCCGGCGGGCGTGATCGGACTCTCCGCCGATCCGTCTCATCCGCTCGATTCGCCCCTTCCGGTCGTTGACGCGATGGTGATCACGCTGCCGCCCAGCGGCGTGAGCTCGGGGTACCGCACCGCGTTGACGAATCTGAGGGACGCACTGCCCGTGCTGCCGGCGCGCACCGTGTTCGTGTCGTCGACGGGAGTGTTCGAGGGAGCTGCGGCAGATCATCCGTTGACCGAACAGGATGTCCCCGCACCGACGAGTGCGCGATCACAGGAGCTGTACGACGGGGAGCAGGCGGCCGTCGCGCTGTTCTCCGCCGTGATCGTGCGCCCCGCGGGGATCTACGGGCCGGGTCGGGAGTTCCTCCTGCGGAAGGTGCGCGAGGGCGCTGCCGTCGACCACGCCCGGCGTACGAATCGGATCCATGAGGTCGATCTGGTGCGGACGCTCGACCTGCTGGTGCGGATGGAGGATCCGCCGCCGCTCTTGCACGCGGTGGACGAGCGGCCCGCACCTCTCGCCGAGGTCGTCGCGTTCATCGCCGGGAAGCTGGGCGTGGACGTGCCGCCGGATGTGGCGTCCGGCGGTCCGAGCGGGGTCGTCTATGACGGGACGCTGCTGCGATCCGTGCTGGGCCACCTCGAGTACCCGACCTTCGAAGCGGGATACGCCGAGATGCTCGCCGAGGACTCGACGCCGCGCCCGTAGCCTGGGGGGATGACGAACACACTCGCACGGACGGCTGCCGAGGTCGTCGACTGGCGCCGCCGCGTCTTCGCTCTCTACGCCGCCGTGCGTCTCTCCGATTCGCCGGAGGAGGCACATGAGCTGTGGCGGATCGAACGGGATGAGCTCATGCTGCATCATCCGGCGACGCCGCTGCTCGCCGAGGATCGTTCTGCGTTCGAGGGGTTGCCGATCGCCTCGTACGACCCGGAGTGGCGCTTCGAGCTGCCGGTCCTCCCCGCCGACCCCGGCGGCTTCGACTTCGCGACCGGCACCGACGGCGTCGTGCCCTTCGAGCGCGTGGGTCGCGTCGAGATCCCGGACGCCGGATCACTCGACGTCTGGCGGCTCACGTCCTACGGCGGCGGGCTGTTCATCCCGGTGCGCGACGCCCTCGCGGGGCGCCCGGGCGGCACCTACGGCGGTGGCCGCTATCTGATCGACACGATCAAGGGAGCCGACCTCGGATCCGATGCCGAGCGCGGGACGATCGTGCTCGACTTCAACTTCGCCTACAACCCGTCCTGCGCCTATGACCCCGCCTGGGCCTGCCCGCTCGCGCAACCCGGCAACGTGACGGCGGTGCCGATCCCGGTGGGGGAGATGTACGGGGTCGACAGCGCCTGATCCCTCGCTTCGGACGTCGCTCAGGCCGGTCGCGCGGTCGACTCGCGCACGACGAGCTCGGGCTGGAACACCACGCGCTCGGGATCGGACTTGCCGCCTGCCTCGCGCAGCATCAGGTCGACGGCTGTGTAGCCGATCAGCTCGGCGGGCTGGCGGATCGACGAGAGCGGGACGACGGCCGCCGCGGCGAAGTCGATGTCGTCGTATCCGATCAGGGCGATCTCGTCGGGGACCCGGATGCTGCTCCGCATCATGAGCGCCTGCAGCACGCCCATCGCGAGCAGGTCGTTCGCGGCGAAGACGGCATCGGGACGGTCCTCCGGCGCACGGGCACTGAGGGCGTCGCCCGCGGCACGACCGGCGAGCACGCTCAGGGAATCGGTCAGGATGACTTCGAGCGAGACTCCGGCCTCGTTGGCCGCTCGGCTCGCTCCCTCGAGACGGTCGACCACCTGGCGGATGCCCATCGGCCCGCCGACGAAGGCGATGCGTCGTCGCCCCTGGGCCGCGAGGTGCTGCACGGCGAGGTAGCCGCCGCCGACATCGTCGACGGAGACCGACGAGAAGCTCTCGTCGGCGACTTCGCGGTCGACGAGCACCACGGTCGTGCCTCGGTCACGCAGGCGGCGCAGACGCGGGAGGTCGTCGGCGAGGGGGGAGATGAGGAGACCGGCGATGCGCTGCTCCTCGAACAGGTCGATATAGGCACGCTCGCGCTCCGCCTTCTCATCGCTGTTGCCGAGCATGACCGTCATCCTGGCCTCGGCCGCGCGTTCCTCCGCGCCCCGGGCGATGTCGGTGAAGAAGGGGTTGCGCACATCGAGCACGACGAGGCCGATCGAGCGGCTGTGGCCTGCTCTGAGCTGCCGGGCCGCATCGTTGCGCACGAAGCCGAGTTTCTCGATGGCGGCCGTGACGCGTTCCACCGTGGCGGGGGAGACCTTGTCCGGATGGTTCAGCACATTCGAGACGGTCCCGACGGAGACGGATGCGGCGAGAGCGACATCTCGAACACTGACGACCACGGCGTCTTCCTTCCCGCGGGACCGCGAAACCTGTCCCTGAAACGTACCATCGACCATCCCATGACTTGACAGCAGGTCACCGAGGGTCGTAACTTACAGATGCGCCATCCTTTAAAACGATTCAATCCGCAGGGATGATCCTGCAGTTTAGGTCCGATCAATGACGATTCCCTCTGGGGCTCCCGGCTCTCCGCCGGCGCTCGAACTCCGCGACATCCGAAAGTCCTTCGGTGCGGTGGTCGCTCTCCGTTCCGGGACTCTCTCCGTCGACGGCGGATCCATCCACGCGTTGGTCGGCGAGAACGGTGCGGGCAAGTCGACCCTCGTGAAGATCGTCGCAGGGCTTTACCAGCGCGACGGCGGGATCTTCCGCTTCCATGGCGAAGACGTGGACTTCACGTCGACCGCGCAGTCCAAGAGCGCGGGCGTCGCCGTGATCTACCAGGAGCCGACGCTCTTCCCCGACCTGTCCGTCACCGAGAACATCTTCATGGGTCGACAGCCCACGGGGCGCTTCGGGCGCATCGACCGCAGGGCCATGCGGCACGAGGTCGAGCGCCTCTTCACTCGACTCGGCGTGACGATCGATCCCGATCGTCCGGCAGAAGGTCTGTCGATCGCCGACCAGCAGGTCATCGAGATCGCCAAGGCCGTCTCCCTCGACGCGAGTCTGCTCGTCATGGATGAGCCCACGGCCGCGCTGTCCGGTGTCGAGGTCGAGCGCCTCTTCACGATCGCGCGCAGTCTTCGCGACGAGGGCCGCGCGCTCATCTTCATCTCGCACCGCTTCGACGAGGTGTTCGCGCTCTGCGACACCGTCACGGTCATGCGCGACGGTGCCTACATCGCCACCAGCGCGATCGCCGACACCTCGGTCGAGGAGATCGTGCACCAGATGGTCGGCCGCGAGGTGACCGAGTTGTTTCCCAAACAGGAGACCACCGTCGGCGCCCCGCTGCTCGAAGTCGAGAACCTCACCAGCCCCGGTGTCTTCCACGACATCTCCTTCACCGTGCGCGCAGGGGAGATCGTGGGCCTGGCCGGTCTGGTCGGCGCGGGGCGCAGCGAGGTGGCTCGTGCCGTCTTCGGGGTCGACCCCTACCGCGAGGGCGCGGTCACGATGCAGGGCGTGCCCATCCCGCGTGGTCGTCCCACCGACGCCATGCGCGCCGGCCTCGCGCTCGTGCCGGAAGACCGCCGCAAGCAAGGTCTCGTGATCGAATCGGGCGTCGGCAGCAACATCACCCTCTCGATCCGCCGCCAGCTCGCGAAGCTGGGGTTCCTCACCGCCGGAATGGAGAACCGTGCCGCCCGGGAGTGGGCGACCAGGCTCGAGGTCAAGACGCACGCCCTCGACACCGTTGCCGCCACACTCTCCGGCGGCAATCAGCAGAAGGTCGTCCTCGCGAAGTGGCTCGCCACGCAGCCGAAGGTCCTCATCATCGACGAACCCACCCGTGGGATCGACGTCGGCACCAAATCCGAGGTGCACCGGCTGCTCTCCGAGCTCGCAGGGCAGGGCATGGGAATCCTCATGATCTCGTCCGAGCTTCCGGAGGTGTTGGGAATGGCCGACCGCGTCCTCGTCATGCGCGAGGGGCGGATCACCGCAGAGATCGCCCGCTCGGAGGCCACTTCCGAGAACGTCATGTACGCCGCGACGCACGCATCGGAGCTCTCCTCGTGACCACCGCAATCCCCGTCTCCTCGATGACGAAGAGGCTCTCCGCGCTCGGCCGGGCGCGGGAGTTCGGAATCCTCCTCGCCCTGGCGCTCGTGATCGTGGCCGCCACGACGAACAACTCGAACTTCCTGTTCAGCCCTGACGGGTGGCGCGACCTGCTGCTCACGCCGTCGATCCTCGTGCTCGTCGCGGTCGGGCAGGCGATCGTCCTCATCACGCGCAACGTCGACCTCTCGGTCGGCTCGGTCATGGGACTCACCGCGTACCTCACCGGTCGCCTGTTCATCGACGTCCCCGGCATTCCGATCGTGATCGTCGTGGTGGCCGCGGTCGTGTTCGGAGCTCTCCTCGGACTCATCAACGGCGCGCTGGTCGCCTTCGCCAAGGTGCCGGCGATGGTGATCACCCTCGGCACGCTCTACGCCTACCGCGGCATCAACGTGCTGTGGACCGGAAGTGACCGGGTGAACGCCTCGGACATGCCGAAGGACTTCTTGGCGCTCGGCACCGGGCAGCTCGTCGGCATCCCGATCCTCACGATCGTGGCCCTCATCGTCCTGGCCGCGGCCGCCTGGTACATGAAGAACACACGCGGTGGCCGCGAGTACTACGCGATCGGCTCGGATCCGGCAGCAGCGGAGTTGTACGGCCTCCGCGTCACGCGCCGCGTGCTGACCGCCTTCGTCGTGTCCGGTGCTCTCGCGGGGCTCGCCGGAGTGTTCTACGCCGCCCGCTACGGCACCATCAACTCGCAGGCCGGAGCCGGGTGGGAGCTCGATGCGGTCGGGGCGGCCGTGATCGGTGGCGTCGCGATCACGGGCGGCATCGGCTCGGTGTGGGGCGCGGCGATCGGTGCGGTGCTCCTGCTCACGATCAACCGAGCTCTCCCCATCCTCGGCATCCCCGACTTCTGGCAGCGCGCCGTCGTCGGCCTCCTGATCATCGGCGCGATCGTGCTCGACCGCGTCCTCGCCGTCCGGCAGAAACGACGGCTCATCGAAGCGAGGGACCAGTCATGACCGCCGCGACCACGACGACCACGACCACCCGGATCATCCGAGACTTCGACAAGCCGCTCTGGCGCCGTGTCCTCCTCACCAGGGAGATGGCGATCGTCGCCCTGCTCCTCTTCGTCGTCATCGTCTCCGCGAGCACGGTCCGCGGCTTCGGTCAGCCGATCACTCTCACCTACCTGCTCCTCGACATCGCCCCGATCCTGTTGATCGCCCTTCCGATGACGCTCGTGATGATCACCGGCGAGATCGACCTGTCGGTGGGCAGCATGGTCGGCCTCTCCAGCGTCGTCACCGGCGCGTTGGTCCAGGGTGGGATCCCCTTCGAAGTCGCGGCCCTCGCTGCGCTGCTCGTGGGTCTGGTCGGCGGAGCCTTCAACGGGTTCCTCGTGACCGTGGTCGGGCTGCCGTCGCTCGCCGTCACGATCGGAACGCTCGCGCTGTTCCGCGGCCTCGCGGTCGGCCTCCTCGGCACGGCGGCGGTCACCGAGTTCCCGGAGTTCTGGACCGACCTCGCCAAGGCGAAGATCGCGGGCACGACGGTTCCGGCGGTCATGATCCCGTTCCTGATCCTGCTGGTGGCGTTCATCCTGTTGCTGCACTACACGCCTTTCGGACGTGGCGTGTACGCGATCGGCCTGGCGAAGGATGCCGCTCGATTCTCCGGCGTGCACGTGGAGCGGACGAAGTTCATCCTCTTCGCGCTCTCCGGACTGGTCGCCGCGTTCGCCGGGGTGTTCTACACGCTCCGTTACGGCAGCGCCCGCGGTGACAACGCCACCGGCCTGGAGCTGCAGGTGATCGCCGCGGTCGTCCTCGGCGGTGTGTCGGTGTTCGGCGGGCGGGGCAAGATCTACGGGGTCGTCGCCGCCGCGCTCCTCATCGGCTCGCTGGCCAGTGCGCTGCGTCTGATGAACGTGACCTCCGATGTGATCAACATCATCACCGGCGCCCTGCTGATCGTCTCGGTCGTGGCCGCGAGCTTCCTCGCCTGGCTGCAGAAGGCCCGGCGCAGACCAGGGCGTTCGACCACCGGCGCCACCTCCACAGCTTCATGACGCCGACGCCGCACTCGCGGCACCTCACGAAAGGAACAGAACAATGATGTTTGCACGCAAGCGTGTGACCGCGGTCGCCGCCCTCGCGGTGGCCGCAGCGGTCGCCCTCTCCGGATGCGCGAGCACCGGCGGTGACGACGGCGGCGACAGCGGCGGCGACGGCAACCTCGCCATCACCTTCCTGCCCAAAAACCTCGGAAACCCCTACTTCGACACGTCGAGCAAGGGTGGCAAGGCGGCCGTCGAGGAGTTCGGCGGCACGTTCGCTGAGGTCGGACCGGCCGAGGCCACTCCCGACGCACAGGTCAGCTACATCAACACGGCCACCCAGCAGGGCGTCGGAGCGCTCGTCGTCTCGGCGAACGACCCGAAGGCGATCTGCGACGCGCTGAACGAGGCACGCGACGCCGGCGTGAAGGTCGTCACCTTCGACTCCGACACCAACCCGGAGTGCCGCGATGTCTTCATCAACCAGGCGGACTCCGAGGGCATCGCGAAGGTCCAGGTCGACCAGATCGCCGAGCAGATCGGCGGTGCCGGAGAGATCGCGATCCTCTCCGCCTCGGCGAACGCGACGAACCAGAACGCCTGGATCGACCTGATGGAGGACTACCTCGTCAGCGACTACCCGGACATCACCCTCGTCGAGACCGTCTATGGTGACGACGACGACCAGACGTCGTTCGACAAGACCGCGGCGCTGCTGCAGACGCACCCCGATTTGAAGGGGATCATCTCGCCCACGACGGTCGGCATCGCCGCGGCGGCCCGCTACCTGTCCACCTCGGACTACAAGGGCAAGGTCTCGCTGACCGGTCTCGGCACCCCGAACCAGATGCGCGAGTACGTCGAGGACGGCACTGTCACGTCGTTCGCGCTGTGGAACCCGGAAGACCTCGGCTATCTGGCGGCCTTCGCGGCCCAGGCGCTCATCGAGGGCGGCATCACGGGTGAGAAGGGTGACACCTTCACCGCAGGCGACCTCGGCGAGTACACGGTCGGAGACGACGGCGTCGTGCTGCTCGGCGACCCGTTCGTGTTCGACGCCGACAACATCGGTGAGTTCGACTTCTGATGATCATCGAATGCCCGGTCGGCAGGGTGTCGACCGGGCGTTCACAGAAAGGCAGGGATGATGCGCGTGTGCGTGAAGCTCCAGGTGCGACCCGAGCTTCTGGAGGAGTATCGCGAGCGTCATGCGCCCGTGTGGCCGGAGATGCTCGCCGAGATCGCGGCGGCCGGACGCCGCAACTACTCGCTCTTCCTCGCGCCCGACGGTGAACTCATCGGGTACTACGAGACCGACGACGACGACGCGGCTCAGGCGTATCTCGCCGCGTCGCCCATCGCCGCCCGGTGGGAGGCCGAGATGGCCCGCTTCTTCGTCGGTCTCGACGGCAGGCCGGACCAGGCCGCTCCCACACTTCCCGAGGTGTTCCACCTCGAGGACCAGCTCCCCACCTCCGGTCTCCACAACGAAAGCAGTACATCGTGAGCATCCTCTCCCCTGAAAACCTCGCCGTCCTCGAGAAGCAGGGCATCGAGCTCCCCAGCTGGGCGTTCGGCAACTCCGGTACCCGGTTCAAGGTCTTCGGCACCCCGGGAACCCCGCGTGACCCCTGGGAGAAGATCGCCGATGCCGCGCAGGTCAACCAGTACACGGCACTCGCCCCCGCCGTTGCGCTGCACATCCCGTGGGATGTGGTCGACTCCTACTCGGACCTGCGGACGTATGCCGAGGACCTGGGCGTGGCGCTCGGCACCGTCAACTCGAACACCTTCCAGGACGACGACTACAAGTTCGGTGCCCTCACGCACGAGGACGCCGCGATCCGTCGGAAGGCGATCGACCACCACCTGGCCTGCATCGACGTGATGGACGCGACCGGGAGCCGCGACCTCAAGATCTGGCTCGCCGAGGGGTCGAACTACCCCGGCCAGGCCGACCTGCGCGGGCGCCAGGACCGACTGCAGGATTCGCTGCAGAAGATCTACGACCGTCTCGGAGACGACCAGCGGCTCGTGCTGGAGTACAAGTTCTTCGAGCCCGCGTTCTACCACACCGATGTTCCGGACTGGGGCACGTCGTACGCCCAGGTGAGCGCCCTCGGCGACAAGGCGATGGTGTGCCTCGACACCGGGCATCACGCCCCCGGCACGAACATCGAGTTCATCGTGATGCAGCTGCTGCGTCTCGGCAAGCTCGGGTCGTTCGACTTCAACTCGCGCTTCTACGCCGACGACGACCTGATCGTGGGCGCGGCCGACCCGTTCCAGCTCTTCCGCATCCTCTTCGAGGTCGTGCGCGGCGGCGGTCTGAACAACCCGGACGTGGCGTTCATGCTCGACCAGTGCCACAACGTCGAGGACAAGATCCCCGGTCAGATCCGCTCGGTGCTCAATGTGCAGGAGATGACCGCACGCGCGCTGCTCGTCGACCAGGAGGCGTTGACCGCCGCGCAGAAGTCGGGCGACGTGCTGGCCGCGAACGCCGTGTTCATGGATGCGTTCTACACCGACGTGCGCCCTGCCCTGGCCGAGTGGCGGGAGTCCCGCGGGCTCGCCGCCGATCCGATGGCCGCCTACCTCGCCTCGGGATACCCGCAGAAGATCGCGGCCGACCGTGTGGGCGGCGTCCAGGCCGGCTGGGGCGCCTGAGCTCCGGCCTTCGACCCTTCGATCTTCGACCCTTCTCCCAAGGAACGACTCACATGACGAATCCGACTGCCTCCGACCTCCTCGCGCGGAGCAACCGCCTCGGCGCCGATCCGAAGAACACGAACTATGCCGGCGGGAACACCTCCGCGAAGGGCAGCGGGATCGATCCCGTGACCGGGCAGCCCGTCGAACTGCTGTGGGTGAAGGGCTCGGGCGGTGACCTGGGCACGCTCACCGAGAACGGCCTCGCGGTGCTGCGCCTGGACCGGATGCGTGCGCTCGTCGACGTGTACCCGGGCATCGAGCGTGAAGACGAGATGGTGGCCGCGTTCGACTACTGCCTGCACGGCAAGGGCGGAGCTGCGCCCTCGATCGACACCGCCATGCACGGCCTCGTCGACGCCGCGCACGTGGACCATCTGCACCCCGACTCCGGCATCGCGATCGCGACGGCGGCGGACGGCGAAGCGCTGACCCGGACGATCTTCGGGGAGAAGGTCGTCTGGGTGCCCTGGCGTCGCCCCGGCTTCCAGCTCGGCCTCGACATCGCCGAGATCAAGGCCGCGAACCCGCAGGCGATCGGATGCATCCTCGGCGGGCACGGCATCACGGCCTGGGGTGACACCTCCGACGAGGCCGAGGCGAACTCGCTGTGGATCATCGACACCGCCGCCTCGTACATCGCGGAGAACGGCGAGGCCGATCCGTTCGGCGGTGTCCGCTCCGGTTTCGAGCCTCTGCCCGAGGGAGAGCGTCGTGAACGCGCCGCCGCGCTCGCCGGGACGATCCGTGGGATCGCCTCGACGGACCGTCCGATGGTGGGCCACTTCACCGATGCCCCGGAGGTGCTCGAGTTCCTCGCCTCCGAGAAGGCGCCGTCCCTCGCCGCGCTGGGCACGAGCTGCCCCGATCACTTCCTGCGCACCAAGGTCAAGCCGCTCCTCCTCGACCTGCCGATCACGGCGTCCGTCGAGGAGCAGATCGCCCGTCTGCACGAGCTTCACGCGGAGTACCGCGCCGACTACCAGGCGTATTACGACGCGCACGCGACGGCGGATTCTCCGGCGATCCGCGGTGCCGATCCGCTCATCGTGCTCGTCCCCGGTGTGGGCATGTTCTCGTACGGCGCGAACAAGCAGACCGCTCGTGTCGCCGGCGAGTTCTACGTGAACGCGATCAACGTGATGCGCGGTGCCGAGGCGCTGTCGACCTACTCTCCGATCTCGGATGCCGAGAAGTTCCGTATCGAGTACTGGGCGCTGGAAGAGGCCAAGCTGCAGCGGATGCCGAAGCCGAAGTCACATCAGGGCCGCATCGCCTTCGTCACCGGCGCCGCCTCCGGGATCGGCAAGGCCATCGCCACCCGCCTCGCGGCTGAAGGTGCGTGTGTCGTCATCGCCGACCTCGACCTCGCCAAGGCCCAGGCCGCGGCGGCCGAGCTCGGGAGCACCGATGTCGCGATCGGTGTCGCCGCGAACGTCGCCGACGCCGACGCGATCCAGGCTGCGCTGACCGATGCGGTGCTCGCGTTCGGCGGCGTCGACCTCATCGTCAACAACGCTGGACTGTCGCTCTCGAAACCTCTGCTGGAGACGACCGAGAAGGACTGGGATCTGCAGCACGATGTCATGGCGAAGGGGTCTTTCCTCGTGTCGAAGGCCGCCGCGCGCGTGCTCATCGATCAGAAGCTCGGTGGCGACATCGTCTACATCTCGTCGAAGAACTCGGTCTTCGCCGGCCCGAACAACATCGCCTACTCCGCCACGAAGGCCGACCAGGCCCATCAGGTCCGCCTGCTCGCGGTCGAGCTCGGCGAGTACGGGATCCGTGTGAACGGGATCAATCCCGACGGCGTCGTGCGTGGCTCGGGCATCTTCGCCTCCGGGTGGGGCGCGAATCGCGCCGCGACCTACGGCGTCGCCGAAGAGGACCTCGGGCAGTTCTACGCGAACCGCACGATCCTCAAGCGCGAGGTCGTCCCCGAGAACGTCGCGGACGCGGTCTACGTGCTCACCGGCCCGGAGCTCAGTCGCACCACGGGTCTGCACATCCCCGTCGACTCCGGCGTCGCCGCGGCGTTCCTGCGATGAGCGTGCGCGCCGTCGCGGCCGTCGATCTCGGTGCGACCAGCGGCCGGGTCATGATCGGGCGCGTCGGCGACGGCAGGCTCGACCTCGAGCTCGTCTCGCGGTTCCCCCACGGGTCCGTGGAGCGTGCCGACGGGCTGCACTGGGATTTCGGCGCCCTTTACAAGAACGTGCTCGAGGGGTTGGCGGAGGCCGTGCGACGCGAGCCGGCGATCGAGAGCATCGGCATCGACTCGTGGGCCGTGGACTACGGTCTGATCGCCGGCGGGGAGCTTCTCGCTGAGCCCTTCCACTACCGCGATGAGCGCACCGCGGGCGGCGTCGGCGAGGTGCACGGGAGCATCCCGTTCCCCGAGCTCTACGCACGCAACGGACTGCAGTTCCTGCCCTTCAACACGCTCTACCAGTACCGGATCGACGAGAGGGTCGCGGATGCCGACACGGCGCTCCTCATCCCCGACCTGATCGCGTTCCTGCTCACAGGTGTTCGCGCCGCCGAGCGTACGAACGCCTCGACGACCGGGCTGCTCAGAGTGGGTGACGGCGAGTGGGACGTCGACCTCGCAACGCGCATCGGCATCCCGACCCGCGTCCTGCCTCCGCTTCTCGACCCCGGCGCGCTGATCGGATCGCTCCGCCCCGAACTCGCCGAGCGGATCGGCAGGACCCTCCCCGTGATCGCGGTCGGCTCACACGACACCGCCTCTGCCGTGGTCGCGGTTCCTCTGACCTCGCCGTCCGCCGCCTACATCTCGTGCGGCACGTGGGGCCTCGTCGGTCTGGAGCTGACCGAGCCCGTGCTGACGGAGGCCGCGCGCGAGGCGAACTTCACTCACGAGCGCGGCGTCGACGGCCGATACCGCTTCCTGCACAACGTCACCGGCCTGTGGCTGCTGAGTGAGAGCGTGCGCGCCTGGGAGGCGGAGGACGGTGCCTCGGTAGACCTGTCAGAGCTGCTCGTGGGGGCGTCCGCGGTCTCGCACCAGGTGCCGCTCTTCGATGCGAACGACCCGTCCCTCAGCGCGCCCGGTGACATGCCGTCTCGCATCGCCGCGCTGATCCGAGAGGCGGGGGCGGCTGTCCCCGCGAGTCGTGCAGCGTTCGCGCGCAGCATCGTGGAGAGCATCGCCGCGGCGTTCGCCGAGACGGTTCGGACGGCGTCCACACTGTCGGGGCGAGAGGTCGACGTGATCCATCTCGTGGGGGGCGGATCACTCAACGCGCTTCTGTGCCAGGCGACGGCCGACCGCGCCGGCCTTCCCGTGCTGGCCGGCCCCGTCGAGGCGACCGCTCTCGGGAACGTGCTCGTGCAGTGGCGGGCTCTGGAGGGCGTGGACATTGAGCTGGAAGAGCTGCGCGCGCTGGTCGCCGCGACCCATCCGGTCCGCCGGTTCGACCCGGTCGTCCGCGCTTGAGGAGCAGCCCGGCGGATCCTAAAATAGGGGTGAATTCCGGCGGGCTGAAGGGCGCCCGTCGACCCATCGGGCAGGGTTCCGATCCCTGGTCGCAGGGTCGTGCGTTCCTCTCGGTCACCGCCTTTGGCTGATTGATTGGAGTGTTGCGATGTTTACGATGCCCGATCCCCGATTCGAGCTCCGCAAGATCACCGAGACCGAGTGGTTGATCCTCGACCATCGCTACGAGTCGAACGATTCCCGGCGTACCGTCGCGTGCGTGTACCAGTTGGATGCGGTCGAGGTGGACGTGCTGTGGCTGCGAGACCTTCCGCTCGCCACCTCGTACATGTCGGCGGCCGACGTGCTGGAAGACGTCCAGCGCTTCCACGCCCCTGCGCGCGACCGCAGGCCGGTGGCGATCCCGCACCGACCGCCGCTCGCCACCGCCTGAGCACGGCCTGGCGAGGCGGATTGTCGCGCCTCGCCAGGTCGCGTGTCAACGGGGAGTCGGCGACGGGGTTCGAGAGCAAGACTGGCGTCACCGCTGATGCGATTGGAGACTGCGATGTCAGACCCTCAGATGTACCCGGACGAGGAGCGCGAAGTCGAGGCCGAAGGCATCGACCCGGACATCCCCTCGACCGACGACGATCGAGTCGTTCCCGAGGATGAGGAAGACCAGGAGCGCGACGAGGACGACGACATCGATCTCGCTGACCTGCCGTAGCGTCGAGGGTTCGACGTCCGGAGTCGCTCTGGAAGTCACAAGTGGTGTCACTTCCGAAGCTACTCCGGAACACCCACACGATTTCAGGACGCTTCCCGGACTGAAGAAGTTGCGTATTCCGCGATGTCGTAGGCGACCTGTTCCACGACCAGTTCGGACATCTATCCACAGCCCGCCTGCGACCTCGGAACATCAGGCGGTGGATCTACCGGGCTCTCCGATCCGCAGAGTTTCTCGGCGGCCAATCGAACCCGCAGGCTAGACCACCGTTGACTTCCTCGCTGCTCTTCTTGCGACAGATCAGGCGAGTGCACCGCCTCCGACAATCCATAGGACCGCGAGTACCGCAACACAGGCCAGTG
>NZ_SJYZ01000036.1:0-21210 GCF_004337555.1 Microbacterium sp. PI-1
TGGGCGGACTACTCGACGAGCTTGCCCTCAGTGTCGACCTCGCGCATGAGTTCGGCGATCTCGGGTGCGACCTCCGGGATCTCCTCGCGGGTGACGCCGGCGGTCGGCGACCACACCAGGTTCACCTGCAGCGTGGGGTCGGTGTCGGGGAAGTCGCTGCGGTTGTGGCATCCGCGTGTCTCCCGACGCTCCAGCGCCGCTTCGAGGGTGGCCCGGGCGGCGAGCGCCGACGCCTTGAGGTCGAAGGCGTGGGCGAGGTCCTGGAACCCCGCGATGTCCGGGTGGATCCCGATGTCCTCCATCCGCCCTTCGATCATGTCGAGGTCGGCGAGTCCGGCGAGCAGCCCTTCCTCGGAACGCACGACCCCCGCGTACTCGGTCATGAGGTTGCGGATCGCGCGTTGCAGCGCCCGGACGTTCTCGCGCCCCTCCGCGGCGAGGAGGTCGTCGATCTCGGCACGCGCCTCGGCCACTGCCGTCGCCGAGCGGCGCTGGGCATCGAGGCCCGCCGCATGCTCCATGGCCGCCTGACCGACGATGCGGCCGTACACGAGCAGCTCGATGAGGGAATTGCCGCCGAGTCGGTTCGCGCCGTGCAGTCCGCTCGAGGCCTCACCGATCGCGTAGAGCCCGTCGACATCGGTCTGGTGGTCTTCCGGTCGCACCCAGACGCCACCCATCGAGTAGTGCGCCGTGGGGGCGATCTCGATCGGATCGGTCGTGATATCGAGCATCTGCAGTTCCATCATCGTCTGGTAGACGCGGGGGAGCCGGGTCATAATCGTCTCGCGGGGCAGGTGCGACACGTCGAGCCACACACCGCCGTTCTCCGTGCCTCGGCCTTCCTTGATCTCGGTGTAGGCCGCGAGCGCGACGCGGTCACGGGTCGACAGCTCCATCCGCTCGGGGTCGTACTTCGCCATGAACCGCTCGCCGAGGGCGTTGCGCAGGATCCCGCCCTCCCCGCGGGCCGCCTCCGAGATCAGGGTTCCCGCAGCACTCTCCGGCTCGATGATGCCGGACGGGTGGAACTGCACGAGTTCGGGGTCGCGCAGTCGGGCACCCGCATCCACCGCGAGACGGAACGAGTCGCCGGTGTTCTCATCGCGGCGGGATGAGGTGCGCCGCCAGATGCGGTTGTGGCCACCGGCCGCCAGGATCACGGCGTCCGCGTGGATCAGGTAGCGGGTGCCATCGGCCTGATCGAATCCGTAGGCACCGAACACCACGTTGTCGCGCACGAGCAAGCGGGTGATGTAGACGTGGTCGAGGATGGGCACGTCGAGTTGCTCGGCCTTGCGCACGAGCGTGCGCTGGATCTCGAGGCCCGTGTAGTCGCCGGCGAAGGCCGTGCGACGGAAGGTGTGCGCACCGAAGAACCGCTGCGAGATACGCCCATCGTCTTCGCGGGCGAAGTCCATGCCCCAGCGCTCCAGGTCACGGATGCCGCGCTCCGCGCCCTGCGTCACGATCTCGACGGTGTGCGGATTCGCGAGCAGGTAGCTCTCCTTGATGGTGTCGGCCGCGTGCTGCTGCCAGCTGTCGTCCGCATCCATGGTCCCGAGCGCCGCGTTGATGCCGCCGGCGGCGAGGGACGTGTGCGCATCCTGCCGCGGCCGTTTGCCGACGGCGAGCACATCGACGCCGTGCTCGGCGATCTCGATCGCCGCTCGCAGCCCCGATCCGCCGGTACCGATGACGAGGACGGTGGTGGATATCTGACGTTCGCGCGTAGCCATGGGATCCACGCTAATTAGGTGATCCTAATAACTCCAATGCATAGTCTCACTGGAAACGATACGCGTAGACTATGGTCATGAACCTCGAGCAACTCCGCGGGTTCGTCGAGGTCGCGCGTCTCGGACACTTCACCCGCGCCTCCGAGCACCTGCACCTGGCACAGCCGTCGTTGAGTCGTCAGATCTCCACCCTCGAACGTGAGCTCGGCGCCGAGTTGTTCCACCGGGCACGGGGCCACATCTCGCTCACCGCCGCCGGAGAGACGCTCCTCCCCCGCGCGCAGCGCATGCTCGCCGATGCCGATGCCATCCGCGACGAGATGGGCGAGCTGGCGGGGCTCCGCCGCGGACGCGTGCGGCTCGGGGCCCCGCCCACCCTGTGTATCAGCCTCGTCGCCGAGGCCGTCAGCTCGTTCCACGCCGCCTACCCCGATGTCGACCTGCACCTGACCGAGAGCGGCTCACGGCTCCTGGTCGAACAGCTCGCCGTCGGCGCCGTCGACATCGCGCTCATCACCGCGTCCGACGGTCTTCCCCCGGCCGGCGTGAGCCTGACCAGGATGCCGCTGCTCGCGGAGGAGCTCGTCGTGGTGTCCTCGGCTGCGGAGCCGCCGCTGACGGATGGACCTGCCATCGACCTGGAACGGCTGGCCGCTCTCCCCCTCATCACCTTCGGCGAGAGCTACGAACTGCGCGCGACGACGGATGCCGCCTTCCGTGAGGCCGGCCTGACGCCTCACCCCGTGCTGGAAGGGGCGGAGATGGACACGGCGCTCCGCTTCGTCGAGCGCGGCCTCGGCGTCGCCGTGGTGCCGGCGATGGTCCTCTTCGATCGGCCGGGACTGCGGTCGGTGCGACTCTCGCACCCCATGATGACGCGGACGGTCAGCCTGGCCCACCGTTCGGACGTCACTCCGGCGATCGCCGTGGCAGCGATGCGGAAGGCGATCGTGTCGACGTCCGCGGAGGTCGCGCGCCGCGATCCCGCGATCACGAGCCTGCTCTGACCGGATCGACGGCCCGGAACAGCAGAAGGTCCCCGCCGCTCTCGCGACGGGGACCTTCTGTACTGTCTCAACACAGTGTGCGCCCGAAGGGACTCGAACCCCTAACCTTCTGATCCGTAGTCAGATGCTCTATCCATTGAGCTACGGGCGCCCAGCCCGCTCAGCGGGCCGTGGAACAGCCTACAACAGTCCAGACGCGAAAGCGAAACGGGACCTCAGTCCCCGGCCGCCGCAGCTTTCTGCTGTTTTTTCCGACGCTTCGCCTTCGCTCTCTGCTCCGAGGAGAGTGCCTGCAGATCGACGAGTCGCAGCGCTTGCATGCGGGCTTCACGCATTCGCCCGTAGTCGGGATCATGGTCGGGGCGCATGCCCTCGACCCGCAACCGGCGGTCGAGGTTGTGCCGCACATCGGCCCAGGCGGCATCCCTGGCCTCTTCCACGATCTGCGCGAGGCTGTCGCGATCCTGCATCATCTCGCGCAGGCGCTCGGCCACCCCGGTGGACTGCTTCGCCCGGCGCCGGAGGTTGCGGACGTCGCGGTCACGATAGTCGTGCGTGCCCACCGGATCGGAGTGCCTCCCCCTCGCCCGCTTTCGCAAGGCGGTGACGGTGGCGGCGGCCTCCTCGGACTCCTCGGCCATCGCCCGCAGCGCCTCGCGCGCATCGTCGATGTACTTGTCCATGTCGAAGACGCCGTCTTCCGCGATGGTGCCGATGAGGATGTGGTTCTTCACGGCGAGGCGCGCGGCAGCGGTCGCGATCGCGACGCCTTCGGCGATGGCATCCGCTGTCCGTCCCACCGGTACCTCCTCTCCTTGAGCGTACCGGTATCACTACGGCCCGGTGTCGGCCAGAATGGTTCGGAATCAGCTTGCCCCACCCATCCGACATCCGCGGGTTCGCACCCGGGTCGCGCCCGCAGGAGACACATGAGACACCTCGATCTCGTCGGCAGCACCACGGTGATCACCGGAGCCGCGAACGGGATGGGCGCCGACATCGCCCGGCTGCTCGCCGCACGGGGAGCGCACCTGGCCCTGATCGACCACGATGCCGCAGCGCTCGAGGCGATCGCCGGAGAGCTTCACGACAGCCGGGTGACGACCCACGTCGTCGACCTCCGCGACGATCAGGCCGTGTTCACCGCCGCCGCCGCGATCGGCGACGCACACCCGCGGATCAATGCACTGATCACGTGCGCCGGGTCGTCGATGCTCGGCAACCTCGACCAGCTCACGATGGAGGAGATGCGCTGGCTCACGGATGTGAACCTCTGGGGCACGGTCTCGATCACCAAGGCGCTGCTGCCGGCGCTGCGCGCGGCACCCGCGGCGCACATCACCCATCTCGCCAGCGTCTACGCTCTGGCCTCCCCGGCCGGACGCATCCCCTACGCCATGAGCAAGTTCGCCGTGCGGGCCTTCTCCGAGGCTCTGCGGCACGAGCTCGAAGGCACGTCGGTGAGCGTCGGCGCGGTCTACCCCTCGGGCGTACGCACCGGGATCATCCTGCACGGACGTTACGCCGCGGCCATCGACCCCGCCGTCGCCGCCCGTGCCGCCGCCGCGCAGGCCGCGATGTACCACACGGAGCCCGCGGAGGCCGCCGCCCGCATCGTCCGGGCCACCGAGCGGCGGGCGGCGAGGACGATGGTCGGACGCGAGGCGCGCCTGATCGACGTCCTCGTGCGGATCCTGCCGTCGTCCTATTGGCGAGTGATGCGGCGCCCCCTGCGGGACGCGGTCGACACGACCACCCCGGTGGCGTGAGGACGCCTCAGCGGACCGCTCCGACCCAGATCCCTGACGCCCAGGCCTGCTGCTCGCCGTTGCAGCCGACCGAGCCCGGATAGCCCCGGACGGCGGCCATGCAGTTGGCCAGGAACTCCGGGTCGCCGCCGAACATCGAAGCATAGGCACCCGACGACGTCAGCGCACCCCAGACCCGGAACTGGTAGATGTGCGCGAGCTCGTGCGCCATCGCCCAGTTCAATCGCCCCGAGCTCCAGTTGGCGATGTCGGCGCGGTACTTGATGTACCCGTTGCTGTTGGCACATGCCGGCGCGCTCCCGCCCGCGCACGACGAGGACTCGTACAACCCGACCCCGCCACCCCCGACGAGGTCCAGTGCAGCCCGCACCCGGGCGTAACCGCCGGGACCGCTCGAGGTCCAGGCCGGCCCTCCCGGTCCGGCGCTCTGCGCGGCGAGTGCGGCCTGTGCGGCTTGAACCTCGGTGCCGACCTTCTCCGTCAGTGCGTTCACCGTCGCGGTCGCCGCCGTCACCGTGTCCGGGTTCACCTTCTCGGCCAGCACCGTCTGCTGGGCGGAGAGGGCAGCGGCCCGGTGCGCGGCCGTGTCGACCACCCCGCGTGCCCCGTCCAGAGCGGCGGCGAAGGCGGTGAGCTCGGTCACGAAGGCCGGGCGGACGGCGAGCACCGCCGCGCGTTCCGCGGTGTCCCGCTCGGCGCGATCGACCGCCCCGTCGAGATAGTCGGTGCGCTGGGTCGTCTCGTGGTATTCCCGGGTGAGGGAGCTCAGCTCGGCCACCGCCACCGCGCGTTCCTGGTCGAGCGCGTTCGCCCGCGCGAGCACCCCGGCGGACAGCATCACCGTCATCGCGACCACGACCGCCAGCATCCGGCGGATCACGGCAGGAACCCCGTGGTGTCCGCGATCTCGCCATCCTGCTCGGCGATCTGCGAGCGGAGGGCGGTGAGCTTCTCAGCGAGCTCCAGATTCTCGCCCTGAGACTCATCCAGAGCACGCTCGACTCTCACGATCTCCGCCTTGACGGCATCGACGGCGGCTGCACGCTCCTGGTCGGCGAGCGCCACGACGACCACTCCGCCGAGCAGCAACAGGCATCCGACCGCGACAGCAAGATTCCGCATCTCGCTCCCCAGAACAGCGCAACATTTCCGGACCGACTCCGATCGAACCAATATACAACCGATGCCGTCGCCGGTGCCCCTGACTTCGCGCGGCCGACCGTCGTCGCGATCAGACCATCAGGTCGCTGCTGCGCGCGAGGCGGCGTTCCGCGGCGGCCTGGCCGCTGGCGAGGTGCGCCGGGATGATGCGGCGGAGCGCTGCCGTGTCACGAGCCGTCATGGTTTCCAGGATGATGCGATGCTCGTCGGCCATCGCGAGGAGGTCGTCGTGCTGACCGAAGAGCCACCTCAGACGCGTGAGGAACACCGCGATGAGTTCCCCGAACATCTCGTTCCCGGCCAGCTCGACCGCGATCTCGTGGAACTCCGCTGCGGCGATCCTCGCGGCCTCGGCGTCATCTGCTTCGGCGGCAGCGAGCTCGCGCTCATAGGCGCCGCGCATCCGGACGATGCCGGCCTCGTCGTGCCGCTCCGCCGCGAAGACGAAGATCAGCGTCTCGATGGCCTCGCGCACCTCAGCGAAGTCCTGGATGTCACGTCGCGTGAACTCGCGCACGACGGCCCAGGTGCGGGGGCGGGCGACGACGACCCCTTCGGCGACCAGCGTGCGGATGGCCTCGCGGACGGGAAGGCGGGACACGTTCAGCTCAGCCGCGATGTCGCGCTCCACGAGCCGGGAGCCGGGGGCGCGCCGCCCGAGCACGATGTCGTCACGGAGAATCCTCGTGACCCTCACCGACTCGAGTTCACCGTTTCCCCCCACAGCCCCCGCCATCTGGGCATTCTCGCACTCCGGGGTCGGATCATCAACTTTTTGGTATCCCAACACGCCCGGCCGTGCGCGCCCCGAGCGGGCACGACGAGTGCGCGATGCACCCCCACGCCCGCCCGGGATCCGATCAGGGCAGCCGGTTGGCGGCGGCGATGTTCGCGGTCAGCTCCGCGGCGTTCTGCCGCACGACATACGCGGGACGATCGCGCTCGACCCGCCACGACTCGCTGAGCGGCCCGACGTTGACCGTGTCGAAGCCGGCCTCGTCGTAGAAGCGCGTCACGAACGCGACGGCCTCCGCGTCGTCACCGGCCGTGGCC
The DNA here is from genome assembly GCF_004337555.1 of Microbacterium sp. PI-1. Lineage (NCBI taxonomy): Bacteria > Bacillati > Actinomycetota > Actinomycetes > Micrococcales > Microbacteriaceae > Microbacterium > Microbacterium sp. PI-1. The sequence continues at coordinate 6,730 of NZ_SJYZ01000036.1, forward strand.
AGCGCGCGTCGATCAGCGGTCCCGGCCGGCGTGCCGTCCGCGGTGATCTCGGACGCGTAGATGTGGTTGAACGCCTTCGCGATCTTCGACGTCGGGAGCGCGCGCTGCACGAGCTCCGACGTCGTGGTCTCTCCCTTGTCGAGGGCCTCGATGCGCCCGTCGCGCTCGAAGTAGTAGTTGTTGGTGTCGAGCACGATCTTGCCTGCCAGCTGCTCGGCCGGGAGCTTGTCGATCGCATGGAGCGGCACGGTCACGACCGCGATGTCCGCTGCGGCGGCGGCATCCTCCGCGGTGGCCGCCTTCGCCCGCGGTCCGAGCTCGGCGACGAGGTCGGCGAGGGTCTCCGGCCCGCGCGAGTTCGCGATCACGACGTCATAGCCGTTCGCCACCGCCACCCGGGCGACCTGGCTGCCGATGTGTCCTGCACCGATGATTCCGAGAGTTGTCATGTTCGGCCCAACGCAGCTCGCGCGTGACTATTCCCGTCGCGTCCTCCGCTGAGGACCTCAGAGCTCCCGAAGCAGGCTCTCCTCCGTGCGGCGATAGCCGAGCTGCTCGTACAGGTCGATCGCGCCGGTGTTGAAGCCGAAGACGTGCAGCCCGATGGAGTCCGCACCGAGCCGGCGGGCCTCGCGTTCGGCGGCGTGCATCAGCGCACGCCCGTATCCCTTGCGACGCTCAGCGGTGTCGACCTCGATGTGGAGCACGAAAGCATGAGGGCGACCGTCACGGACGCGCATGCCGAGCCAGAGGATCCCGACCTCCGCACCGTCCACCGAGGCGGTGAACAGTGCCTGCCCCTTCGTCTCCACTCCCTCCGGAAGCTCCGCGACCAGCTGGCGATGCGATTCGGCCGCCGCTTCCTCGGGCGAGTATCGGCCGGAGGCGACGAGATCATCGGCGAACCCCTTCTCCGAGGCGGCGACGAACCGGGGGAACCGCTCGGCCGTCATGGGCACGACGTCCACGTGCACGGGAACCTCCCGCACCGGCAACGGCTCGAGGACCATCTGGATCGACGCCACCTCGAACCCGCGCCCCTCCAGGAGAGCGTGACCCGCCGCGTCGTGCGGGAACAGCGGTGCGCTGATCCGCGCCACGCCCCGGTCCCTCGCGATCGCCAGGATCTGCGCGAGCACATCATCGTTCCGGGCATCGGAGAGGGGCTCCTCGACGGCGAGCTCGAGAAGGAAGAGCTTGTGTTCGCCGACCGCGAGCCAGAAGGTGCCGAGCTCGCGTTCGTGCTCGTCCACGATGCGCAGGATCCGCACGGTCGGGGTCGCGAGGCCGTCCGGCAGCAGCTCCGCGAAGAACGCGTCCGCGAAGTCGACCGCGTCCGCGCCGATCCGGTACCCCGACGCCCGGTTGCCGTCGATGACCCGTTGCCTGGCCGCGCTGCGCCACTCCTCGAAGCGTTCGGCGGGCAGAGGACTCAGCTGCAGAGGCATGCGTCCATCCTGCACCTCACCCGCGTGTGAGCGCGTCCTCCGCGGCGACCCAGGCGAGCATGGCGCACTTCACGCGGGCCACGTACTTCGACACCCCTCCGAGAGCGGCCGCATCTCCGAGCAGCTCCTCGTCCGGTTCGATCTTCCCCCGCGACCTCATCGCCTCGCGGAACGCGGTGATCCGCACTTCGAGCTCCGCGACGGTCAGCCCCTCGGCGAGCTCGGCGAGCAGGGACGCCGACGCCTGGGAGATGGCGCATCCGTGCCCTTCCCACGCGATCGCCTCGACGCCGCCGTCGGGAGCACGATGCACTTGCAGCGTGATCTCGTCACCGCACGTCGGGTTCAGCTGGTGCGACTGCGCCGCGATCTCGTCACGCAGACCGTATCCGTGCGGAGTGCGTGAGTGGTCCAGGATCAGCTCCTGGTACAGGTTCTGCAGGTCGCTCATACGCCCCTCCGGAAGAAGTCGATCGCTCCGGCGACGCCCTCGATCACGGCGTCCACCTCGGCATCGGTCGTGTACAGGTAGGTACTCGCCCGCGTGGACGAGGTCACTCCGAGGCGCCGATGCAGCGGCTGCGCACAGTGGTGCCCGACCCGCACGGCGATCCCGCGGTCGTCGAGGAACTGCCCCACATCGTGGGAGTGGATGCCGGCGACGTCGAAGCTCGCCAGGCCCACGCGCGGGAGATCGATGTCGGTGCCGAGCACGCGGACCCCGTTGATCGCCCCCAGACCGTCGACGAGGCGCCGACCGAACGCGGCCTCGTGCGCGGCGATGCGCGACATCCCCACCTCGGTCAGATAGTCCACGGCCGCGGCGAGCGCGATGGCCTGCGACACCCGTTGCGTGCCCGCCTCGAACCGCTGCGGCGGCGGAAGGTATTCGGCCTCCGTCGTCGTCACCGTGGTGATCATGGACCCGCCAGTGAGGAATGGCGGCATCGCGGCCAGCACCTCGCGCCGACCGTAGAGCGCGCCGATCCCGGTGGGGCCGAGCATCTTGTGCCCGGACAGCACGGCGAAGTCGACGTCGAGCGCCCGCACGTCGAGCGGGAGATGCGGCGCCGACTGGCACGCATCGAGCACGGTCAGCGCGCCGACCTGGCGGGCCGCGGCGACGAGGGTCTCGACCGGATTGATCACGCCGAGCACGTTCGAGACGTGCGTGAACGCCACGAGCTTCGTGCGTGCGGTGATCAGGTCGGCGGCGACGTCGAGCCGCAGCGCGCCATCGTCGTCGAGCGGGATGACCTTCAGCGTCGCCCCGGTCCGCGCGGCGAGTTCCTGCCACGGGATGAGGTTCGCGTGGTGCTCCATCTCGGTGGTGACGATCTCGTCTCCCTCGCGGAGGCGGAATCGTTCGGCCGCCGCTCCCCCACGCCCGAGTGACGCGTTCGAGAGTGAGTACGCGATGAGGTTGATCGCCTCCGTCGCATTCGACGTCCAGACGATCTCGTCCTCGTCCGCCCCCACGAACCGTGCGATCGTGCCGCGGGCCTCTTCGAACAGCTCCGTCGCCTCTGCTGCCAGGGTGTGAGCGCCGCGGTGCACGGCGGAGTTCAGAGTGGTCGAGAACTCGCGCTCGGCGTCGAGCACCGCGAACGGGCGCTGCGCGGTCGCCCCGGAATCGAGGTACACCAGGGGATGCCCCTGCACCTGTGTGTGCAGGATCGGGAAGTCCTCACGGATTCGCCGCACCTCGTCCTCACTCAGGGGGGCGATCACGTCGACGCCGGAAGAAACGCTCATCGTTCCAGTTTCCCACCTGCACGACAGGCGTGGGCCCGCACGATCGCTCGACCGCGGACGTCCGCCCCTCTAGGCTCGACCCATGATCGCCCCCGACACACTGCTCGCCCTCATCGCGGCGGCGTTCGTGATGGTGGTGATCCCGGGCCCCACCGTGCTGTTCACGATCGGACGGGCGATGTCGCTCGGGCGGATGGGCGGGTTCCTCAGCATCCTCGGGACAGCCGCCGGCTCGATCGTGCTCGTCGTCGGCGTCGCACTCGGTGTCGGCACCGTCATCGCGCAATCGGTCCTGCTGTTCACGATCATCAAGGTGCTCGGCGCCGGGTACCTCGTCTACCTCGGCGTCCAGGCGATCCGCCACCGGAAGGACGCGGCGCGAGCTCTCGTCGCGGAGCAGGCGAGACGCTCCGGATGGCGTCTGCTCCTCGAAGGGTTCGTGGTCGGCGTCACCAACCCGAAGTCGATCGCGTTCTTCCTCGCGATCCTGCCCCAGTTCGTCGACCTGCAGGCCGGGTCGGTGCCCGCCCAGCTCTTCGTGCTCGGTGTGATCGTCGTGGCGATCGGTGTGACCTGCGACGCGGTGTGGGTGCTTCTCGCCAGTGCGGCGCGCGGGTGGTTCGGCCGCTCTCCGCGGCGAATCGAAGCGATGGGCGCGACCGGAGGCGGGCTCATGATCGCTCTCGGCGCGTTCCTGCTCGTGTGGAGCGAGAAACCTGCGACCGCCTGAGCGGCCGGCGACGAGATACGCGGACTCACATGCGGGCGAACCGCGCGCGGGCGATGCAGAACACCCCGTAGACCGCCAGCCCCACCCCGACGGCACCGAGGAGGACGGGCCCGAACGGCAGCACCAGCAGGCTGTGCAGAGCAGCGTCCAACCCCGCTCCCTTCTCCGGATCCTGCGTCACGGCCGCCACCACGAAGAGCACCCCGGTCACCCCGACGGCGATGCCCTTGCCGAAGTACCCGATGACGCCGAGCGTGACGATGCCGCCGCGGGCGACTCCGGAGGGGAGGTCGAGCAGCTTCTCGAACCCGCGGGTGAACCCGCCGACGATGAAGCCGACCCCGACTCCCGAGACGGACAGGCCGATGACGACGAGCAGTGCCACTCCCCCGGGGGCCGCCAGCACGACCGCGCTGAGGGTCTTCGACGCCTTCTCCGAGTCGGCGTGGCCACCCACCGCGTAGATGAACGCCATGCCTCCGACGACGAGGTAGGCGAGGGAGATGCCGACGAGCTTGATCCGCTGACCCCACTTCTTCGTCTCGGCGGGATCGCTCGCGAGGAAGGCACTCGCGACCTGCCAGGCCGCCAGGGCGAACAGCCCCACGGCGATGAGCACCAGCAGCAACCCTCCCACGGGATTCTGACGGATCTGCTCCATCGCTCCGTCCTGATCCGCGTCACCGGATGCGCCCGCGGCGATGGAGATGGCGATGGAGCCGAGGACGACGTGGATCAGCCCGAGCACCACGAAGCCTGCGCGCGCGATCCTTCGGAAGGCGGAGGAATCCTTGGCGACCCGTGCGGCGTGCTTGACCGTGCTCATCGATGAAGAGTATCCGTCACGGCACACCGCCAGAAGAGGCTTGATTTCACGACGCAGTCGTGCGGGCGTCAGGTGGTCGGTGCCACCGGCTGCCGGAGGATCGTGCGCAGCTTCGCCGGATCGCTGCGACGCGGATCGCTCAGATAGATCTCATGGTGCCGCCCTCGCATCCGCAGCCCGTTCTCGGGGATGAAGCGGTGATGGAGATCGTCGAGCACGGGACCCTCGTCATCGAAGGGGCCGAGGTGCAGGGTCTGCACACAGATTCCTTCGTCGAGGGTCTCCAGTCGCACGCCTCCGAGTGCGGGCAACGGCTCCTTCTTCTTCGCCGCCTTCTGCGCCACGGCCTCCACGGCGTCGGTGAACATCTCCGCGGTGATGTGGTCGCCGACCATGATCATCATCGTCCACAGCCACGCCGACTTGTCGCGACGAGAGGTGAACGACTCCATGTCGGGCGCATGCCAGAGTCCTTCGAGTGGCATCACCACGGTGTCGATGCCGAGTTCCTTCCGGCTGGCGAACTTGAGCGTGTACGCCACCGGGAACAGTGCGGAGACGGCTTCGGCGTACGCAGGAGCCGTGTTCGGATCCCCCGCTCCATCGATCGCCAGATACTGCAGAGGGGGAACCTCGACGACACGGAACTCACCCCGTTTCGCCTGGTACGCATCGAGCGTCTTCTTCGGGTCGATCGCCGCCATGACGTGCCTCCCTGGGTCGTGTGCCCAGTCTTGCATCGAGGTCCGACACCCGCACCCGACTTCTGCGGTCGGATGCGGTCATCTCCCGCTCAGAGCTCGACGGGCGGAGCGGGCTCCGTCTCGGCTTCTTCCGGGTGACGAGCGAGGTTCACGATCCCGGCGACCAAGCCGCCCCAGACCGTGACCATCGCGATGATCATCATGACAATCGCCGTCGTGGTCATGCGCCGGTTCCCTTCGTGGTCGTGTCGATCAGCGGGATCGCCGAAGTCTCCGCATCGGGTTCGTATTCTTCCTTCGAAAGGAATTCGTCGTACTCGGGATCGTCCTTCGCATGCGAACGCCCGCTCCACGGCAGAGCCGAGAGGATCAGCGCCAGCACGACCAGGGCGACGACCATCCCCCAGCCGAAGATCGCGAGGAACCAGGCAGGGTAGCCACTGTAGGGCTCAGACGTCTTGGCGATGAGCTCGCTGATGAAGAGGTACCCGAGCACCACCGGCGCCAGGATGCCCACGAGCACCTTCCAGATCGTCCCTACCCGGAAGCTCGAACGCCGGTTCAGGTGCTCCGCCAGCACCGGCAGCTTGTGCAGCAGCCAGGCCACGACGATCACGGCCACCAGCGCGACCGCCATGATGCCGAAGGAGTTGACGAAGGCATCCGCCGTGTCGAGGACCGACAAGGCCGTGGTCGTCGAGAAGAGCGCCATCGAGATGATCGCCAGAGGGATCGTGACCGTGAGCGTGGTACGCACCCGAGCCCAGCCGAGCTTGTCCTGCAGCGCGGCCACGATCACTTCGAGGATCGAGATCAGCGAGGTGATACCGGCGAAGACGAGGGCGCCGAAGAACAGGACGCCGATGATCGACCCGCCTGTCGCCTGCGACACGATCGTCGGGAAGGCGATGAAGGCGAGTCCGATGCCGGAGGAGGCGACACCGGCTACCTCCGTGCTCTGCGCCTGCGCCATGAAGCCGAGAGCCGCGAAGACGCCGATCCCGGCGAGGATCTCGAAACCGGAGTTCGCGAAAGCGACGACGAGTCCCGAGCCGGTGAGATCGGTCTTGCGCTTCAGGTACGAGGAGTACGTCACCATGATGCCGAATGCGACGGACAGTGAGAAGAAGATGTGGCCGTACGCGGTGGCCCAGACGCCAGGATCGGCCAGGGCCTCCCAGTTCGGAGTGAAGAACGCGTTCAGACCCTCCATCGCACCCGGAAGGAAGAGGGACTGCACCACGAGAGTCGCGAACATGAGGGTGAGCAGAGGCATCAGGATCATGTTCGCCCGGCCTATACCGCGTTTCACTCCGAACGCCATGATCACGATGACGATCAGCCAAGCCGCGACCAGGGGGATGCCCACCTGCGGCACGAAGTCGGTCGATACGCCCACCTCGGCGACATCGGCCGAGCGGAGGAAGTCGATGAAGAAGAAATCATTCTCGTTGCCCGCACCCCAGGTGAGCTGGGCGGAGAACCACGTGTACATCGCGGCCCAGGCGACGATGACGGCGTAGTACACCGCGATCACGACGCAGATGAGGACCTGCCACCATCCGAGAGGCTCGGCCGCACGGTGCATCCGTCGGAACGCCAGCGGTGCCGACCCGCGGAAGCGGTGGCCGATCGCGTAGTCGAAGAACAGCAGCGGGATGCCTGCCGTGAGGAGCGCGCACAGATAGGGGATGAGGAACGCTCCGCCACCGCCTTCGTAGGCGACGTAGGGGAAGCGCCAGATGTTGCCGAGGCCGACCGCCGATCCGATCGCCGAGAGGATGAACACGTTGCGCGAGCTGAAGGCTTCGCGTTTATGGGTCTGCGTCGCTGCGGTGGCCATGCGGGCGAGACTACCCGAGGGGGACACCGGTTCACACTCCGTGTACAGAGTTCGCGAAAGCGCGTCGCGTAATCTCAACATATTGGGGACCTCTGGGAAGAGCGACGGGGCATGAACGCGAATGATCTGCTGATCGGCATCCCATCCGGACTTCCGGCGCTCCCGGACGCGGAGAACCCCTTCCTGACGCCCGACGCTCTCATCGATGCCCAGATCACCCGGGTCATCGTCGATGTGCTGGGCGGATCGGTCGGCGTGCTCCTCGAACTGCGTCAATCCTCGCGCCTCCGCGGCAACACCGCCCTGCTTCGGGTGAAGGATGTCGCGCAGCAGAACTGGCTGTGCACACGGACCGCCAACGAGTTCACGGCCTGGTCGATCACCGGTTCGAGGGTGTACCCGCACGAGCGGGAGTTCCAGCTGATCATCGATTGCCTCCCCGTGGGCACCCTGAGCATCGTGGGCTCGGCAGCAGAGTTCGTCCTCCTCGACGCAGCCGGACTCGACACCGTGCCGCCGGACTACCGCTCCGCCCCTCAGTCCCTCGTCAGGTTCGGCGTCGCGGACGAGAACACCCCGGTCGAGCCGATCGGTGTGGCGCGATCCTTGCCGCTGCTGTAGCGCAAGGGGTTTCCGCTCGACACCTCCCGGCGGCGTAGCGTGAGAGACATGTGGGACACGGGAGCAGCAGATCGAGCGAAGCCTTCGACTCCTCTGCAGATTCGACGGCAGACCTGGACGTACATCGGGCGTCGCGCGGTCCAGGAGTTCGTTCGCGACGGGTGCGTGGACGCGGCGGCCGCCCTGACCTTCTTCGCCGTCCTCTCGGTCTTCCCGGCGGGGCTGGCGGTGATGGCGCTGGTCGGAGTGCTCGCGGATACGGACGAGGTGCTCGATCGGCTGCTCACGCTCCTCTCCGAGGTCGCGCCCCCGGCCGTGACCGACACGCTTCGTGCACCGTTGACCGATGCGGCAGGCACGTCCGCTGCGGGCATCACCTTGATCGTGGCCGTCGTCACCGCCGTGTGGTCCGCCTCGATCTATGTGAGCGGATTCGGTCGGATACTGAACCGGATCTACGGCGTCCCGGAAGGGCGACCGTACTGGAAGCGCAAGCCCTGGCAGCTCGGCGTCACCGTCGTGCTCCTCGCCCTCGCGCTGGTGGTCGTCGGGGTGGTCGTCCTCTCCGGGCCCGTCGCGCGTGCGGCCGGACATGCTCTGGGCATCGGCGACACGGCTCTGGGCGTCTGGAACGTCGTGAAGTGGCCGGTCCTGGCCACAGCCGTCGTCTTGATGGTCACCCTGCTCTACAAGGGCACCTCCAATCTGAAGCAGCCGCCGCTTCGGTGGTTGGGTCTGGGTGCCGCGTTCGCCGTCGGGGTGCTCTCCCTCGCCTCTGCCGGCCTCTTCATCTACGTGTCGAACTTCGCCGACTACAACCGGACGTTCGGCTCGCTCGCCGGGGTCGTGGTCTTCCTCCTGTGGTTGTTCGTCATCAACGTGGCTCTGCTGATCGGCGCCGAGTTCAACGCGGAACTCGAACGCGGGAGGCAGCTCCAGGCCGGGCAGAAGGCGGAATCGGAGTTGCAGCTCCCCCTCCGCGAGTCCACCGGGGTCGACCGGACCGAACGGTCGCGCGAGATCACGATCGAACGCGGCACCCGTCTCCGCCGAGGCGAGACGCTCTCACCGCGCGAAGACACGGTGTTCCGGAGGGCCAAGAGGTTCCTGGATCGCCTCTGGCATCGAAACGATCGACGCTCCTGACCCACACCGCCGTCAGGTCGTCAGGGCAGGTGGCGGACGGTGTCGTCCAGCCGCTCGAGCACGGGGGCGGCATCGGTCGGCGGCGGATCCGTGGCGACGTAGGCCGAGCGGAACGCGGCGATCTCATCCCGCAACCGCAGACGATCTCCCCCGGTCATCGCTGCCTCCAGCCGTTCGAGGAGCCCGACGCCCGCACGCACGACGAGCGGGTGGTTCATCCCGTACGTGCGAAGGGCCAGAAGCGCGTCGGCGATCAGCTCGATGGGAGACGGCCAGCGGCAGACGACCCGCAGTTCGCCGTCGTCGCCGGGATACCTTCCGTCTGCCGCCGGACGGCCGCAGAGGGTCACGAGGGCCGAGCTCAGCGCATCGATCGCAGCCACCGCCGTGTAGGGGTCGTTGGTTCCCGCTGCGAGCCCGCGGACGCCGATCTCGGTCAGCCCCTGAACGGCGAAACCGAGGTCCTGGTGGGGAGTGCGCGCTGCTCCGACGGCGATCGCGGACGTGATCGCCTTCGACGCCGCCTTCTCCGTGCTCTCGTCCCGCCCCTGATTCCGGGAAACCAGAGACTGAGCGATCACCTGGCCCTCCAGCACGTGGGTTCCCGGCGGCGTGGCTATGCGGACGACGACCTGATGCGCGCGTGCGAAAGCGACGAGGTCCTCGAAGTCGACGTACTGCACATAGCCCGAGGCGGTGGCGAAGAACTCCTCGTGGACGATGAGGTCATCCGGTTCCGTCGTCACCGTGTCACGGTCCGACGCGTCGGGATAGAGGAGGTCGATGACCTCGACGAGCTCCCTCAGCACCCGCCCCTGCAGGGTGGTCACCTGGACCGACCTGGCGATGTGGTGGATGAAGTACACGAGCACCGCGACGTCGGCGATCGCCAGGAAGACGGCGAACGTCACTGCCGTGACGGGGACGAACGCAGAGATCGAGTCCTGCTCGGTCCGCACCGCGCGCAGCACCACCAGCGTGTAGAGGAACGTCGAGGTGAGGACCGCGAGGACGAACTGGTTCCCGCGGTCCGCCATGAAGTTCCGCACCAGGCGGGGACCATAGGCCGATGACGTCGTGGCCAGCACCGAGATCGTGATCGAGAAGGATGTCGCCGCCACCCCGAGCATGGTCCCGCCGATGACAGTGAGGATCGCGCGCCCGCCCGTCGCGGACAGATCCGCCAGGAGGGCACCCGAGGTGTCGCCGTTCGCGAGCAGCAGGCGGTCGAGCTCGGTCAGTCCGATCGCGAGGGCGATCGCCGCCACCCCGAACACCGTCGGCAGGAACCAGAAGGACTCACGAGCGCGAAGGAACCAGGTACGCATTCCCGAAGGTTAGTCGTGGATCGCCCCACAGCACACGACCGGACGCGTGGCGGGGGCGGATGCCCTCCCTGGAAAAAGTGCGGAGACGAGGGGATTTGAACCCCTGGTCCCCGTGAGGGGACTCCACCTTAGCAGGGTGGTGCACTCGGCCGGACTATGCGACGTCTCCAGGCATCCGACCCGAAAGCACGGATGCACCTCACCATCATAACCGGAATGCGGAGCTGTCACGAACCGGCGCCCGCATCGCCCGGAAAGGGTGACACTCGCCGAGCGCTCGGTCCGCACGGATGTCACGATGAGCGTGCGACGCCGCCCGTACCCGCCCCGGAGACTCTCCTCCGGCCCTCCGGCTCCCGCGCCGTCGACAGACGGGGGCGAGGTGCGACATGACGGGGATGCGAGAGTTTCAGACGGGTGCGACGCCGACGTCCGGCACCGTCTTCGACGGGGTGTCGGGATACGTGATCATCTTCGCGCTGCTCGTCGTCTCCTACGCCTTGTGCGCGGCACAACGCGCCACGGATCCGAGCCCGTGGGCGTTCCTGGTCATCCTCGTGACGGTCGCCGTCGTGTTCCGCGTGACCGGGACACCGCCGGTGATCCAGCACGTGGCCTGGGTGATCCTGTCGGCGGCCGGGCTCGCGACGATCATCACGGCGCTCAGCAGCGCGGGCGGGCACGTACTCGACATCGTGTTCTCGGCCGCGACCATGGTCGCGCTCCTCGTGGCGCCGGTCGCGATCATCGGTCACCAGGTGAAGCGGCGTGGGCTCAACCTCGAAGCGCTCCTGGCAGCCATCACGGCCTACGTCTTCGTCGGCCTCTTCTTCACGTTCGCCTTCAACCTGCTCTCCCTCGTCTCCCCCGCCTCGATCTTCGACGGCACGGACGACGACTCGCTCGCCAACCAGCTCTTCTTCTCGTTCACGACGCTCACGACCACCGGCTACGGCAACCTCGTCCCCTCCACCGCGACGTCGCAGGCGGTCGCCGTCGCAGAGGCGATCACGGGACAGCTGTTCCTCATTACGGCCGTCGCGCGCATCATGCGCGGCGCAGGTGCTCGCGCGGGAGTCCCCGCCCCCTCCGAGGAGTCACCCTGAGCGAGCGGGCATCATCGCCGTGGACCGTCCCGCGGCTCACTCCCCGGCGTTCGCCGCAGCCACCAGCTGCTCGATCTGCTCGAACGTGACGGGCAGCCCGGGGAATCCGGCGAGGCGGCCGATCGGGAACGACGCCATCATCTTCTGCATCGCGTCGTCGTTCGGCATCATCGACGCAGCAGCCGCATCGCCACCACCCATCAAGCCACCGAGGGCCTGCTGCACGATCGGCCCGGCGACCGGGTGGGACATCAGATCGCCGACCGAGGAGTTCATGGTCAGCTCCTGATGCACCGGGTCGCCCACGATCTCGACCGAGACGGTCGAGCGGAGGTCGCGGCTCGACGCAGCGACATCGACCGTGTAGGTGCCGCCCTCGACGATCCAGCCATCGATGCGCACGTCCCAGTAGGCCAGGTCCTCGCGCCGGACGGTGAGCTCGACGACACGCGCCTCCCCTGCGCCGAGGGCGACGGACGCGAACGCCTTGAGCTCACGAGGCGCCCGCTGCACGATCGACTGCGCAGGGGCGACGTAGACCTGCACGACCTCACGACCGTCGCGGTCGCCGGAGTTCGTGATCTCGACCCTCACGGTGATGTCGCCGTCCGTGCCGACCTCGGCCGTCGCGGGGCCGTACTCGAACGTCGTGTACGAGAGCCCGTGGCCGAACGGGTAGGTGACATCCAGGCGTTTCGCGTCGTACCAGCGGTAGCCGACGAGCAGCCCTTCGCCGTAGCGCACGTGCCCGAACTCTCCCGGGAAGTTGCCGTAGGAGGGGTTGTCCTCCAGTCGCACGGGCACGGTCTCGGTGAGCTTGCCGGAGGGGTTGACGACACCGTAGAGCACGTTGGCCACAGCGCCACCTCCGGCCTGCCCCAGCAGCCAGCTCTCGACGATGGTCGGCACACGGTCCGCGAAGGGAAGCGCCACCACTCCGCCGTTGGACAGCACCACCACCACGCGAGGGTTCGCCTCGAGCACGGCATCGAGCACCGCGAGTTGCGCCGCAGGAAGGTCGATGTGCTCGCGATCGAAACCCTCCGACTCCTCCGCGGCAGGCAGACCGAGGAAGAGCACGGCAACGTCGGCGGAGCCCGCCGCGTCGACAGCCTCGGCGCGGAGGTCATCAGCCGACCGTCCCTCTGCCGCGATGGCGCCGCCCTCGACCGCGAAACCGGGCGCGTACGTGACCTGCTCCCCGCCGAAGGCGCGTATCTCGTCCAGCGCCTTGTCGATCCGGGTGGGATTGATCAGCGATGAACCCGCCCCTTGGAAACGGGGTTCGGTCGCGAAGGCACCGATCACGGCGACCTTCTGGTCTTTCTGCAGAGGCAGCAGTGCGTCATCGTTCTTCAGCAGAACGATCGACCGTCCTGCGGCTTCGCGGGCGAGTGCATGGTGCGCGTCGACATCGAGGGGGCCCTCCGCGACCGGGCGCGCGCCCGCCTTGCGAACGAGGTCGATCGCGCGGTCGGCTGCGGTGTCGAGCACACTCTCGTCGAGGGTTCCCGCGCGCACCGCGGCGACGAGCTGCGCGTCCGTGCGTCCGCCGGAGGCAGGCATCTCCAGGTCGAGGCCCGCAGCGACACCGACGACGCGATCGTTCACCGCGCCCCAATCCGAGACGACCAGACCGTCGAAGCCCCAGTCATCACGGAGCACGCTGGTGAGCAGCCAGGGATCCTCCGAGGTCCAGACCCCGTTGAGCTTGTTGTACGAGCACATGACGGTCCAGGGCGACGCGTCCTTCACGACACGCTCGAATCCGCGCAGGTAGATCTCGCGAAGCGGACGGGGGTCGACGTCGGAGCTCGCCCGCATCCGGTCGAACTCCTGGTTGTTCGCCGCGAAGTGCTTGAGCGAGGTGCCGACCCCTTGCGACTGGATGCCTCGGACCGAGGCGACCCCGAGCACTCCGGAGACGATCGGGTCCTCGGAGAAGTACTCGAAGTTTCGTCCGCACAGCGGCGAGCGCTTGATGTTGATGCCCGGTCCGAGCACGACGGCGACGTCCTCGATCGCGGCCTCGACACCGATCGCCGCACCGACCCGCTCGATGAGTTCGGGGTCGAAGGAGGAGCCGATGCCGACGGCGGGTGGGAAGCATGTGGCGGGAACGCTGCCGGCGAGGCCGAGGTGGTCGGTGCTGCCCGCCTGCTTGCGGAGACCGTGAGGACCGTCGGTCATCATCACCGAGGGGATGCCGACCCGATCGACGGCTTTCGTGGTCCAGAAGTCCGCGCCGCTGGTGAGCGATGCCTTCTCCTCGAGGGTGAGGTCGGATGCCGAGATCTCGGTCATGGTCTTCCTTTCGCGGGGACAGCGATGTCTTGCGAAAACCTTACGTGATTCAGTATTAGATTTCAAACAACATTCAGGATTACGCTCGTGATCATGGTTCGACGAGGTTCATACGCGAAGGGCGTCGCGCGACGCGAGGAGATCCTGGAGAGCGCCCTCGACGTGATCGGGCGCAAGGGGTATCAGAACGCCTCGCTCAAGGAGATCGCCGAGGTGGTCGGTGTGACCCCCGCCGCTCTGCTGCACTACTTCGGCTCGAAGGAGGAGCTCTTCACCGAGGTGCTCCGCAAGCGCGACGAGCACGACGGCCTGGATCCCTCCGTCGCCGGGGCCGCCGGAGCCCGCGACGGCTTCCTCGAGGTCATCCGCCACAACACGCAGGTGCCGGGGCTCGTCGCCCTCTTCTCCCGGTTGTCCGTGGATGCCGCCGATCCCGAGCATCCGGCCCACGCCTACTTCCTCGAGCGCAGCGAGCGCCTGCGCGGGACGATCGCGGAGAGCTTCGCCACCGAGGAGCAGCGTCCGGCGCTCGACCCCGAGACGCTGGCGCGGATCATCCAGGCCGCGTCGGACGGCCTCCAGCTGCAGTGGATGATCGACCCCTCGGTCGACATGCCCGGCATCATGACCTCGCTGATCGACACTCTCGCCCCCCGCCCCGCTCCCCACC
>NZ_SJYZ01000037.1:0-20309 GCF_004337555.1 Microbacterium sp. PI-1
TGGGTCAGCGGGGCGGGTGGCGGATCAGAAAGGGGCCTCGGAGGGGACGGGAAGGTGCGGAATCGATCCCGCGTCAGATCAGGAGCTGCCCGCCGTCGACGGGGACGGAGACTCCGGTGATGTGGCTGGCGGCTTCGCTCGCGAGGAACAGGACGAGCGGGGTGATCTGGTCGACCTCGGCGATGGAGCCGAGCGGGATGCGGGACTCCCACGCCGCACGGGCTTGCGGGTTCGAGGCGAAGTCCGCGGTGAGAGGCGTGAGCACGGGGCCGGGCGCCACCGCGTTGACCCGGACGCCCGAGGCAGCGAGCTCGATCGCCGCGGTGCGGGTGAAAGCGTCGACCGCGGCCTTCGTCGCCTCGTAGTGCCCCAGTCCGGGGGTGGGCTGCCGTGCGCCGATGGACGAGATGTTGACGATCGCGCCGCGTCCTGCGTCGGCGAGCAGCGCGCCGAAGATGCGGAGCATGAGGAAGGTTCCGCGCACGTTGACCCGCAGGGCCGCGTCGACGACGTCGACCGGGACGTCCTGCAGGGTGCCGCCGCCGGCGACGATGCCGGCGTTGTTGACCAGGACATCGATGCCGCCGTCGGCAGTGAGTCGTTCGGCTGCGGCGCGCACGGAGGACTCGTCTCCGATGTCGAGGGTGAGTGCGGTGGCGCCGATCTCGGCGGCGACTGCCGTGGCGGCTTCCGCGTTCACATCGCCGATGAAGACCTCGTCTCCACGGTCGCGGAATGCGGTGGCAATGCCGCGGCCGAGGCCGGACGCGCCGCCGGTGACCAGGATGCGGCGGGGGGATACGGTCATGTTCGTCCTCACTGACGGCGGTTCTGACGGGATGTCTCCGTTATATTCTACAAACATAGAAAAACACAACCCCGTGTCTCGAGACGGCGAAGGAGCCTTCATGCCCGAAACGACATATCCCTGGAAGCCGCTGGATTCCCGGAGCGCCCCGGTGCCCCCGCTGGCGCTCGGATCCTGGAACACCTGGGATCGGATGGCGCCCGACGACGCGGTGGCGCTGATCCGCCGGGCGGTCGAGCTGGACGCCGGCTTCTTCGACGTCGCGTACTACAACATGGGTCCGCACTCCGAGAACTCGAAGACCGACATCCTCTTCGGGCAGGCGCTGAGAGCGAGCGGCGTCGACCGCGATGACATCGTGCTGTGCGGCAAGCTCTGGCTGTGGGACTGGCCGAACCAGGGCTTCCGCGCGCAACTTGTCGAGTCCCTGGAGCGAGCGGGCCTCGACCGGTTCGACACCCTCGTCGTGGGCGACTACCTCGACGCTCCGGACCTACCGCACCTCGTCGCCGACGTGAACGAGCTGATCGCCGAGGGGCTCGTGGGTTCCTGGGGCATCAACAACTGGCGGATCGAGCACACGCGGGAGGCGCTCGCCGTCGCCGCGGAGCGGGGCAAGGCCGGCCCGGTGTTCGCGCAGCTGAAGTACGGGATCGCTCGCCGATCGATGGCGGAGGGGGACGCCTATGGTCCGTTGTTCGCCGAGGGGACTCTCGCGCTCCAGGCGTCGGACGTGTTCGAGGGCGGAATCCTCGCCACCGGACGCATGCCAGAGCGGAAGATCGGTGCCGACGTGGGAGGCATCCGGGAGCAGATCGCCGCCGTGTACCCCGAGGTCGCGCGGGTCGCGGGAGAGTTCGGGGTCACGCCGGCCGCGCTCGGCGTCGCCTTCTGCCTGTCGAACCCCGCCACCGCGAACGTGCTGTTCGGTGCCTCGCGCCTCGCGCAACTCGAGCAGAACCATGCGGCGCTCGCCCTCGCGCGAGACCACGGAGCCGAGGTGCGGACTGCGCTCGCCGACTGCTGGGTCGACCGGGAGGTGCGCGCCGACGGGGCGTGGTGAGGGGGCGGAGGTTCTGGGGGCTGGACGCTGCCGGTGTGGGAACATGAGGCGCGCCGAGATCCGCCGTGGATGTCGGGGGAGTGGAGATGAGATGAGCCCGGAGCCCACGCTGCTCATGGCCCTGGTCTTCGGCGGATTCCTCTTTCTGGTGGTCTTCTTCGTCGGCTGGTATCTGATTCTCGACAGACGCGCTCATGCGAGACGCCGGGCTGCCGAGGAGAACGGTGGCTTGACCGATGCAGTCCCCTCGAAGCCGAGGCGACCGCTGGACGAGCGGAGCTGCGAATGACGGTGCTTGGTGTGTCCGACGTGCGGGTGGGCTGAGGTGATGACGCGCAACGGGTCGCCTAGCGAAGAGGGAAGCTTCTCTCGAGTGGAGCTTCTTCGCCTCGCCCCCGACGGGCCGTTGACGACGCTCGGACGCAACATCTCGATGTGCGGTGCGGTTCTCCTCGGCGTCGTCGTTCTCGTGCTCCCGGCGCTGCAAGGGGCATCGATCGGCAGTGTGATGCTGTTCGCCGCCGCCGGACTCGCTTTGATCGCTGCCGCGGGATGGAACGCGCTTCGGTGGCGGTGGCTCGTTCGAGCCGCCGCGCGCGACGTGCAGGGTGCCGGAGCATTGGCTGGCTTCGCGTTTTCGCGGGCCGATCTCGACGTGGATGGCACCCCCGCGGATCGTGTGAGCGCCGGATGGTTGCTGGTTCACCCGGACCGCCTGACGGTGTGCATCCACGCAGGGCTGGCAAGGCCGCGCCATTCAGTCGAGAGGCAGGATTACGTTCTTCGCGACATCGTTTCGGTATCACGGCGCAACGAGACGAGCGTGTCGTATGGGCGGCTCGACATCACCGTGCGCGGAGGATTGCTCTCCTTCATCCTCACACCGACCAGCGGGTCCGGTATGCGAGGCCCGCGCGAAGCGGAGATTGAATCGGCGGCCGAATTGCTCCGGGTGAAGAGAGCCCTTCGCGACGACTGAGGATCCGGCTTCGCCGCGCACCTTCCGTGACGGGGCGGGGGTGGCTCTGGGATTGCCTGAAGGACCCCTGGGTGGTCTGCGAAATGCTGGCATTCATTCGAACAAATCTACGAAAGTCAGGCGATTCTTCGATAGAATCTGGGTATGTCGAAGTTGGCCGTGTTGCATGAGGCGATGTCCCGTCTCGATGCGGCGTGGGCTGATGCCGACGACTCGGGTGAGCTGTCACGGGAGCAGCTCATCGCGGTCAGCGCGTCGCTCGGGGTGCTCCAGCGCCGGCTGGATGCCGTGCACGTCGAGGTGGCCGCGTGCATCTCTCGCGAGTCCCGCCCCGAACTCGGTGCCGAGAGTCTCGCGAAGCAGCAGGGGTTCCGCAATCCGGCGACGTTGATCGCGGCGACTGTGGGTGTGTCACGCGGTGATGCGACCCGGCTCGTGAAGGTGGGAGAGGCCGTTGCCCCGCGTGCAGACCTCCTGGGGGCGCCGCTGCCGGCGAGATACCCGGTCGTGCGGGAGGCGCTCGGCGCGGGAACGCTGAGCGCTCAGTCGGCGGCGGTGATCATTTCATTGCTCGATCGATGTCGCGTCGCAGTGGGCCTGACGCGCGTCGCCGAGGCAGAGCGTGTGCTGGTGGAGAAAGCGTTCGGACTCGCGCTGGACGATGTGCGGAAGCTGGTGGTGCGAGCGGAGGCGTGGCTGGACCCGGATGGGGTGGAGCCGCGACTCGAGGAGCAGCGGTCCCGTCGATCCCTCACCATCCACGAGCGTGAGGGGATGGTGCATCTGAACGCGGTCCTCGATGCCGAGACGGCTGCCCCTGTCATGACCGCGATCCGCGGCTACGTGACGGCCGCGTTCGCCGCCCGGAAGGATGCGGCCGCTCCCGACGCGCCTGACGCCGACCGTCGCACCGTGCCGATGCTGCAGGCTGATGCGCTCTCTGTGTTCGCCGCCCACGTGCTCGGGTGCGAAGCGAGGGTGCCGCTGGCAGGGGCGACGATCGTGGTGAGAATGAGCCTCGATGATCTCGAGGCCGGCACCGGCTCCGCGGAGATCGACGGGGTCGAGCAGCCGATCAGTATCGGAGCCGCGCGACGGATGGCCGCCGGCGGGGGTGTGATTCCGTGCGTGCTCGGCGCCGCGAGTGAAGTGCTCGACTGGGGGCGCGAGAAGCGCCTGTTCACGCGATCGCAACGGTTGGCGCTGGTGGAGCGCGATGGGGGCTGCGCGATGTGCGGGTTGCCGCCGGAGATGACGAAGGCGCATCACATCCGGTGGTGGAGTCGTGACCGCGGGCCGACGGATCTGTCGAACGGCGTGCTGCTGTGCGAGACCTGCCACCACCGAGTGCATGACAACGGGTGGGAGATCCGTATCGATGGGGTCGGTCCGGTGGGGCGGGTGTGGTTCATCCCTCCCGCCTCGGTCGACCCTGCGCGCAGCCCGCGCCTCGGCGGTCGAGCGCGCTTCGACATCGCCGCCTGACATCGACGCCTGATGCCGCTGCCTGCGTGTGCGGCTCGGGACGTGCTGGTCTGCTCATGCCCGCGCGCTCATGCCTGCGCGCTCATGCCTGCGCGCTCGGTCAAGCCCGGTGCGCCCCCGGGCATGGTCCGGCACACCGCGGGGGAGAATCGCCCTTGCGCTCTTTTTCCACGCATGTAGACTAACCAGCACGACACATCGAAGTGACGTCGGACCCGGCTTCCGATCAGCGGCACCTCGACCCTTCTTCACCACCCCCTGCACCCGAGAGAAGGAATCATGAAACGAATGCCCCTCGCGCTCGCCGCGGCTGTCGCCGTGACGCTCGCTCTCACCAGCTGCAGCGGCGGCGCCTCGCCCTCGCCGTCCGACGGCAGCGGGGTCGACAGCCCCGACGCCCTCAATATCGGGAACTTCCTCGACGTCACGTCGTGGGATCCCTCGCTCGCCGACATCGGCTTCGACGGCCCGTATCTCTCCGCCGTCTACGACGCTCTGATCGCCCTCGACGCCGACGGCGAACCGATCCCCTCACTCGCCACCGAGTGGACCGTCGCCGACGACGACCTCAGCATCGACCTCGACATCCGCACCGACGCCGTGTTCAGCGACGGCACCCCGGTCGATGTCGACGCCGTGATCACGAGCCTCGAGTACCTCAAGGCGGGTGCGCGCTCGGGTGAGGCCTACGTCAACGTCGCCTCCTTCGAGAAGGTCGACGACGACACCGTCCGCATCGCCCTCACGCAGCGCGACGACACGATCCTCTACTTCATGGGTCTCGGACGCAGCTACGTCGCCTCCCCGGCCGCCATCGAAGCGGGCACGCTGGGCAGCGAGCCCATCGGCTCCGGCCCCTACGTCCTCGACAGCACGACGAGCGTCGCCGGTGCCGAGTACCACTTCACCAAGACCGCCGACCACTGGGACGCCGACGCGTATCCCTTCTCCGAGCTCGCGATCTTCCCGATCACCGATGCCACCGCCCGTCACAACGCCATGCTCAGCGGCCAGATCAACGTGCAGTACGGCGACGTCGCCAACCTCGAGCAGGCGAAGCAGCAGGGGTGGAACACCGCCGAACGCGTGTCCGGATGGGCGGGCCTCGTCATCACCGACCACACAGGCGTGAAGAGCGAGCCGCTCGGCAAGCTCGAGGTGCGGCAGGCGCTGAACTACGCCTTCGACGGAGCGGCGGTCCTCGCCGCGGTCGGCAGCGGAGCGGGCGTCGCCACCAACCAGGTGTTCCCCGACGGCGGCCCCATCAACGATCCGTCGCTCAACGACACCTACGCCTACAACATGGACAAGGCCAAGCAATTGCTGGCGGACGCCGGCTACCCCGACGGCTTCGAGATCTCGATGCCGATGTCGCCCATCTTCGAGATGTGGAAGCCCTCGGCCGAGCAGGCGCTCAACGAGCTCGGCGTGAAGGTCACGTGGGACAACATGCAGATGCCCGACTACCAGTTGAACGCGCCGAACTACCCGATGTTCATCTCGTTCCTCGCGATGGACGGCAATGATGTCGCCACCGTCGCCCGCCAGGTGACCAGCGTGCAGTGGTTCAACCCCGCGCCTGACTATGCGGAGAACGAGGTCATCGCTCCTCTCGTCGAGAAGGTGCAGACCGAGCGCGGCGACGCGCAGACCGACGCCGTCAAGGAGCTCAACAAGGCTCTCGTCGACCAGGCGTGGTGGTCGGTCTGGTACCAGGCGAACAACATCTACTACACGGCGCCCGGCATCCAGCTGCAGCCCGTCGTGGGCATGATGTTCCCGACGCTCCGCTACATCACCCAGGGCTGACGCCCGCCGGGGCGGCCGCGACACCGGCCGCCCCGGCAACCTTCCCCCTCCGACCCCATCCTCCGAGAGGTCCCCATGTTCCTGTTCACGGCGAAGCGGGTGCTGTCCGGCATCCTCCTGCTCGTCGCGGTCTCGATCGGCACCTTCTTCCTGGCCCATCTCGCCATCAGCGACCCGACGGCCTCGCTTCTGGGCACCACGGCGAGTCCGGCTCAGCAGGCGGCGCTCGCCGAGAAGATCGGCCTCGACCGTCCGCTCCTCGTGCAGTTCTGGGACTGGCTCTCGCACGCGGTTCTGCTCGACTTCGGCGTCTCCTGGCGCAACTTCCAGCCCGTCAGCGCACAGCTCGCGATCAAGGTCCCCGTCACCCTGTCGGTGGTGACGTTCGCGACGCTGATCACCGCGGTCGTCGGTGTCACGTTCGGGATGATCACCGGACTCCGCCCCGGCACCTGGTTCGACCGCGTGATCAAGGGCATCTCGGTCGTGCTCTTCGCTCTCCCCGGCTTCTGGGTGAGCCTCGTGCTCGTGATGTGGCTCGCGGTGCAGCTGAAGTGGTTCCCGGCCGTCGGCTACGTGCCGCCGACGCAATCCGTGGACGGATGGCTGCGCTCCATCACCCTCCCGGCGATCTCGCTCGCCCTCGGCGGCATCGTTGCCGTCGCCGAGCAGCTGCGCAACGCCGTGATCGCGCAGAGCCGCCAGGACTGGGTGCGCACGCTTCGCAGTCGGGGCCTCTCCGCCACCCGGGTCAACCTGCACATCCTCCGCAACGCCTCGCCCGCCGCCCTCACCGTCATCGCCCTGATGTTCGTGGGGCTGCTGTCCGGCGCGATCGTGGTCGAGCAGATCTTCAGCCTCCCCGGTCTCGGACAGCTCACCAACCAGTCCTCGCAGAACGGCGACATCCCGATGCTCCTCGGCATCACGGTCATCTCGATCGTCTTCGTCGTCCTCATCAACCTCCTGCTCGACCTCGTGCTCGGCTGGATCAACCCGAAGGTGCGCGTCGCATGACCACCACAGACATCCGGGTCGCCTTCGACCGAGCGGCGCAGAAGCGACGCTCGAGCCTCTTCCGCCGCTTCCTCCGTCACCCCGGGGGATACATCCCGCTGGCGATCTTCCTGCTCATCGTGCTCGTCGGGGTCTTCGCACCCCTGCTCGCGCCGATGGACCCGAACTTCGTCGACCTCGCCGCGGCCAAGGCGCCTCCCGGGCCCGAGCACCTCCTGGGCGGCGACTCGACCGGCCGGGACATCCTGAGCCGACTCATCTACGGCACGCGCACGACCCTGTGGGGCGCGCTCATCACGATCGTGACTGCGCTCGTGATCGGTGTGCCGTCCGGCGTCGCAGCCGGTTACTTCGGCGGCGCGTTCGACCGCATCGCCACCTGGATCAGCGATGCTCTCCAGTCGATCCCCGGAATGATCATCCTGCTCGTGGTCGCCGCGGGCAGCCGCAACAACTTCGAACTGCTCATGGCCACCGTCGGTGTGTTCATGGTTCCCGGCTACTTCCGCATCGCGCGCTCTCAGACCCTGGCCGTGCGCGGCGAGCCCTACATCGACGCCGCCCGCGTGTCGGGCCTGTCCGACGGACGCATCATCTTCCGCCACGTCATCAAGGCCGTGTATCCGCCGGTCATCATCCAGACGGCCCTCACCGCCGGCATCGCGATGGGCATGCAGGCCGGTCTCCAGTTCCTCGGCATCGGCGACTCCAACGTGCCCAGCTGGGGCGCGATGATGCTCGAGGGCTTCCGCCTGATGCTCACCTACCCGCTCATGCTGCTGTGGCCGTCGGCCGCCCTCGGACTCACGATCGCGGTGCTCGCGATCATGGGATCCACGCTCGCCGAGCTGGTGCAGGTGCGCACGCCGCGCGTCTCCCGCCGGTCCGGCACGGCCGCCGGCACCGCTGCCGGTACCGGTGCAGGCACGGCTGCCGGTACCACCGCCGGGACCGCGACGCCGCTCGCCCCCGCGACCGGAAGCGCGCAGCACACCGCAGAGGAGTCCGCGCTGCGCGTCGAGAACCTGCGGGTCGTGCACGCCACCCCGACCGGCGAGACCGAGGTCGTGCACGGCGTCACCCTCGACGTGGCACCAGGTGAGGTCGTCGGCATCGTGGGCGAGTCGGGTTCCGGCAAGTCGCAGACCGTGTTCTCGGTGCTCGACCTGCTGCCGTCCAGCGGGCGCGCGACCGCCGACGCCATCTGGGTGGGCGGGGCCGACGTGACGAGAGCGACGCCGAAGCAGCGACACGCTCTGCTCGGACGTGAGATCGGCTACGTGCCCCAGGAACCGATGAGCAACCTCGACCCGTCGTACACGATCGGCCACCAGCTCATCGAGCCGCTGCGCCGCACCCACGGGCTCCGCAAGGCGGAGGCCAGGGAGCGGGCGCGTGCGATGCTCGTGCGCGTCGGCCTCACTGACCCCGACCGTGTCATGCGCAGCTACCCCCACCAGGTCTCGGGCGGTATGGCGCAGCGCGTGCTCATCGCCGGCGCGATCGCGGGCAAGCCGTCTCTGCTCGTGGCCGACGAGCCGACCACGGCGCTCGACGTCACGGTGCAGGCCGAGGTGCTCGAGCTCCTGCGAGAGCTGCAGGCCGAATACGGTATGGCCCTGCTGATCGTGACCCACAACTTCGGCGTCGTGGCCGACATCTGCGACCGGGTGATCGTGATGCGCGGCGGTGACGTCGTCGAGACAGGACCGGTCGACTCGCTGTTCGCGTCACCCGCCGAGGAATACACACGTGAACTGATCGCCGCGTCCCTGGACGATGCGGAGGGGCGCGCCGAACTCGACCGCACCGGAACGGAGGTGACCGCATGAGCGCCCTGCTCGAAGTCGACGACCTGGTCGTGGAGTACGGCCGTGGCCGACACGCCTTCCGCGCGCTGCACGGCGTCTCCCTCGACATCGCGCCGGGCGAGTGCCTGGGCCTCGTCGGAGAATCCGGCTCGGGGAAGTCGACGCTCGGCAAGGCGATCCTCGGCCTCGCACCGGTCACGGGCGGGAGCATCCGCTTCGACGGCAAGGAGATCAGCAGGCTCGGCGGCCGTGCCCGGCGTGCGCTCGCCGATGACGTGCAGGTCGTCTTCCAAGACCCGTACGGATCGCTCAACCCCGCGATGACGATCGGCGACATCCTCGCCGAACCGCTGCTCACCACCGGTATCGGCACGAGAGCCGCCGAGGCGAAGGTGCGCGAGATGCTCGACCGCGTGCGCTTGCCGGAGTCGGCCATGGATCGCTATCCCAGCGAGTTCTCCGGCGGCCAGCGTCAGCGCATCGCGATCGCCCGAGCCCTCGTCCGCGGCCCGCGCCTCATCGTGTGCGACGAGCCCGTCAGCGCCCTCGACCTCACCACGCAGGCGACGATCCTCGATCTGTTTATCGAGCTGCAGCGCGACACCGGCGTGGCCTACCTCTTCGTCTCTCATGACCTCGGAGTCGTGCGCCGCGTCTGTCACCGCGTGGCGGTCATGTACCGCGGAGAGCTCGTCGAGGTCGGCGAGGGGGAGCAGGTCACCCGTGCCCCGCAGCATCCGTACTCCGAGCGGCTGCGCCTCGCCTCGCCCGTCGCCGACCCGGTCGCGCAGCGTCAGCGACGTGCCCAGTGGCTCGCTCTGCGGGAGGTGCGCGATGCGGCGGTACGGTAGCTCCAGGCCCGATCACTCCATGCCTCGGAATCGGCCGGAAGGACCTCATGCCGAAGATCATCGATCACGACCAGCGTCGACGGGACATCGTCGAGGTCGCCAAGAGCATCATCTTGAAGGGTGGCTTCGAGGCCGCGACCATGCGCAGCATCGCGGCGGAGGCCGGCTTCGCGAACGGTGCGCTGAAGCACTACTTCCCGGGCAAGGAGAGCATCGTCGCGGCGACGTTCGAGACGATACTCCAGCAGATGTCCGAGGGCGTGCAGGCCGCCGGCGAGGAGCCGACGTCCGCGGATGCCGCGCTGCGGGGGTTCCTGCAGGCGACGATCCCTCGCGATCAGGAGCAGATCGCCGCGGGGCGGGTGCTGCTCGCGCTGTGGGAGTACGCCATGGCGAACGAGTCGCTGGCCGAGCTGTATCGCGGACACCTGGCGTCCTGGCGTGCTTCTCTCATCGAGCGGATGGAGGCCGCGCGGGACGAGGGGTCGATCCGCGATCAGGACTACGGTCCGCTCGCGAACGAGTACATCTCGGCGGCGGTCGGTGCGACCGTCATCAACCTCATGTACCCCGACGGCGAGCGGATCGCCGACTACGAGACCTACATCGACCAGTTCCTGGCACGCCTGCGCTGAGCACGGCGCGCCGGGTCCGAGAGGACGGCGCGTCATGACCTCATCCCTGTTCCACGAGCGCCACCAGGGCACCGGGCGTCCTGTCGTGTTCCTGCACGGCCTCGCGTCGCGCGGAGCGCAGGATTGGCCGGATCACGAGTGGGCCGGCGTCGTCGGCGACCGTCCCCGCCTGGTGGTCGACCTCCCGGCGCACGGTGAGAGCCCGGCACTCGGCACGGCGCCCACGACCGCAGTGCTGGACGCACTCGCCTCGGCCGTCGGCAGCGACGAGATCGACCTGGTCGGATACTCACTCGGGGCTCGCCTCGCGTGGGATCTGGCGGCGCATCCGCGCGTCTCCGTGCACCGCCTGGTGCTCGGCGGTCTCAGCGCGGGGGAGCCGTTCGCGCAGGTCGACTTCGCGGCCGCGCGCGCCGCGGTCGACGGTGGCGCCATGCCGACGGATCCCCTCACGGGCATGATCGTGCACATGGCGTCGTCGTCCGGCAACCGTTCGCACGATCTGATCGACCTGATCGAGGGCCTCGCCGCAGAGCCGTTCGTGCCACGGGCCGAGGGAATCGCCGTGCCCGTGCTGCTGCTGGGCGGCACCGACGATCCGATGGCGGCCGGGATCGACGACCTCGCGCGGCTGCTCCCGAGCGCCCGCGTGCAACGTGTCCCCGGCGATCACCTCTCCGCCCTGCACACGGCGGAGTTCCGTGCCGCCGTGCGGGACTTCCTGGCCGACTGAGCCGCAACCGCGACCGGGAACACCTCTGCCGTTTAATTCCAACAATCGTAGAAATATAGGGAAAGGCCCACACATGACCGACACGCCCACCGCGGATGCGGCACGGATCCTCGACATCGCCACGGGGTACATGGCGTCCAAGCAGCTCTTCCACGCCAGCCGCATCGGCCTCTTCCGTGCCGTCGACGGCGGAGCGGACACGGTGGCGGCGATCGCCGAGACGTGCGGGGTGAGCGAGCGCATCGCCCGTCTGCTCGCCGATGCGATGGCGGCCAAGGGCCTCCTGGTGCGTACGGACGGGCGGTACGCCGTCGCCCCGGACGCCGCCGCGTATCTGACCGGTGCCGATGCCGCGATCGACCTCGCGCCCTTCCTGACGTTCCTCGATGAGATCAGCTACCCGCACTGGCTCCAGTTCGCGCACACGGTCGACACCACCGAGCCCGGCGATCTGCAGATGGACGACGCCCGCTGGGCGACGTTCATGGCGGGGGTGATGACGTACAACCGCCTGCACGCGCAGGAGTTCGGCCGTCACCTCGACCTCTCCGGTGCCACCCACGCGCTCGACTTCGGCGGCCTCTCGGCCGACTTCGCGCTGTCGGTGATGGCGCGCAATCCCGAGCTGCGGACGACGTTCCTGTACGCACCCGGCTTCGAAGACGGGATCGCCGAGGCGGTCGACGCGGCCGGGGTCGCCGATCGTGCCGTGGTGGGGGTCGCCGACACCGCGACCGCCGCGCCGGAGGGCGCCTACGACGCGATCTTCGCGAACCACGTCATCCACCGCTTCGGCGCCGAGGAGAACGCCCGGATCTTCCGCAATCTGCGAGCGGCGGCGGCGCCGGGGGCGACTCTGACCGTGCTCGACTTCTTCCTCGACGACGATCCGGCGCAGCGCGGGATCGACGCCCTGCATGCGGGGGAGTACCTCGTGATCGACGGGACCGTCGTGTATCCGGAGGCCCAGGTGCGTGGCTGGCTGAGCGATGCCGGCTGGGAAGTGCGCGAGAAGGTCGCTCTGCCGGGGAGTCCCCGGGTGCTCGTGGCGACCGCGGTGTGAGGCCACCCCGGCGTCGGGGGACCGGCGCCGGGGTCATGGACTGGTCCGAGGGGGATCAGAGGCGGGCGGCATGCGTGAACATGCCGCCCGCCGTTTCCGTGCGCACCCGCGTTCGGTCGTGCGAGAGCTCACTCGCGGGTGAACACCGTGCGGCCGTCGACCATCGTGCGCTCGACCTCGAGGGAGGAGAACGGACGCCCGGGAGTCAGGGGGTCCTCATCGAGGATCGTCAGATCGGCGACCTTCCCGATCTCGAGCGTTCCCTTCCAGGCGGACGCGCCGTCCTGTCGCGCGGCATCCACCGTCATCGAACGCAGCAGGCGGCGGCGCGATCGCGCGTCATCGGCGACGCCGGCTTCGCCGAGCAGGCCGAGCGAGGCGTCGAGGCCGAGCCGCCAGTCCGGGCTCGCGATCGGCGAGTCGCTCGTCACCGTCGTGAGTGTTCCGGAGGTGAGCATCGCCGCCAGGGGCCAGGCGGCGGCGAGGCGTGCTGCGCCGAGCTGGAGCGCCGCCCAGGAGTGCGTGTGCGCGGCGATCAACGGTTGCACGGCGAATCCGGCGTCGACCCTTCCCATCCGGGCGATCTGCTCGGGCGTGGCCAGGTCTCCGTGGACGACGTAGTGGGGTGCGGGCGGCCGGGGTGCGTCGGAGAGGCGTTCGAGGACGGCGAGGAACTCCGAGATCGATCGGTCGCCGGTCGCGTGCACGGCGATCTGCATGCCGCGGGAGGCGGCGAGCTCCACCATCCGCTGGAACGCGGAGAGCGGATCATCCCCGCCCCGCGTGAGCAGGGCGCCGGTGCTGCCGTCCGTGTAGGGCTCCTCGACCCAGGCGGTGGCCATCGGCGGGATGCCGTCGGCGAAGATCTTGACCCCGGGGATCGCGAGCCACCGGGGGTCGTGTGTCGGCGCCGGGGTGCGGATGCCGCGCTCGAAGTCCTCCAGTGTGCTCTCGCCGTCGATCGTGCCGAACAGCCGAAGCAGGGTCACGCGCGAGGTCTGGGCGCCTTCGCGGTGCAGCTCGCCGTAGGTGTCGAGCATGGCCGTGCCGAAGCAGCCGGTCTCGCCGGCGTCCTCTCCCGGGCCGATCCCGGGCTCGGTGTAGCTCGTGATGCCGCGTTCGGCGAGGAGGCTCCACGCGCGGAGAAGGGCGGTGCGCCGCTCTTCCCGGCTCGATACGAGACGCCCGGACGGCTGCTCTGCGGATGACGTGTCGGAGAAGAACAGGTGCGGCCAGCGCGCGCCGAGCCAGGCGGCGTGCAGATGGGCGTCGTTGATGCCGGGGATCGCGCTGCGCCCGTCGAGTTCGAGGGTGGTGCGCGCGCGGAGCGGTGCGACGGCTTCGTCCACCGCGACGATCACGCCGTTTCGCACGGCGAGGGTGTGGGCGATGGAGTCCGTCCCGTCGAGGGTGTGGATGCGGCCGCCGCGGATGATCAGGTCGGCGTCGTCGCCGGGCAGTGTCTCACTCATTATTCCACCAGTGTAGACGTAAAACGGGACCCGCGGTGAGACCGGGAAGACCTGGATTCGGCGCGCGGTTCCGGGGCTTGTACGCTGGAGCCATCCCCCGATCACCCGGCAACCCGCGCGCCGGTGACCTCGGTGCGCGCTCACACATGCAAGGACGCAGATGAACGATTCCGCGGCACACCGCGAAGACTGGACGGCGAGCGAAGAACTGGCGGAGCGGATGATCCCGCTCATCGGGGCGCTTCGACGTGAGCACGACGTGGTCACCTCCCTCCACGGGCACCGCCTGCTCGGCCTGTCGGCGACCGGGCTCGTCGAGGTGCACGAGCGCGTGGCCCAGCTCGGACACGAGCGCCTCCCGATCGAAGACAGCCTGGCCGTGCTGGAAGCGATCCACGCGCTCGCGCCCGGCGCCTCCTCGCTCGATGTCGCCCGTCTCGTGGCCGGGCATGCCTCCAGCGGCGAGTCCTTGGAGACCTACCTCGCCGACGTGCTGGCACCCGCGATGGGTGCCGTCGCCGCCGAACCCACCGACGTCGTGCTCTACGGCTTCGGACGCATCGGCCGTCTGCTGGCCCGCATCCTCATCGCCCACACCGGTGGCGGCAGCGGTCTGCGGCTGCGCGCGATCGTGGTGCGGCGCGGCTCCGAGAACGACCTCGTCAAGCGGGCATCGCTGCTGCTGCGCGATTCCGTGCACGGGCGCTTCGCCGGATCCGTCACGCTCGACGAGGAGGCCGAGCAGATCATCGCGAACGGCACTCGCATCCAGGTGATCTACTCCGACGACCCCGCCACCATCGACTACACCGCCCACGGGATCGACGACGCCATCGTGGTCGACAACACGGGCCGCTGGCGTGACGAGGCGGGGCTCTCGCAGCATCTGCGGTCGAAGGGGGTCGCCCGGGTCCTGCTCACCGCTCCGGGCAAGAGCCCGCTCAAGAACATCGTGCACGGGATCAACGACGACACCATCACCGACTCCGACCGCATGGTGTCCGCGGCCTCGTGCACGACGAACGCCATCACGCCGGTGCTCGCGGCGATCGACGAGGCCTACGGCGTGGTCAAGGGGCACGTCGAGACGGTGCACTCGTTCACGAACGATCAGAACCTGATCGACAACTTCCACAAGGGAGACCGACGCGGGCGTTCGGCGGTGCTCAACATGGTCATCACCGAGACCGGTGCGGCGAAGGCCGTCGCGAAGGCGCTCCCGCAGCTCGAGGGCAAGCTCACGGGCAGCTCGATCCGCGTCCCCACCCCCGATGTCTCGCTCGCGGTGCTGCATCTGACGATCGAGCGTCCGGCGACCAAGGACCAGGTCAACGACTACCTGCGCCGCGTCTCCCTGCACTCGAAGCTGCGTCAGCAGATCGACTACGTCGAGAGCCCCGACGTGGTCTCCACCGACTTCGTCGGCTCGCACCGGGCCGGCATCGTCGACGGACTCGCCACGATCGCCGACGAGGACACCCTCATCCTCTACGTCTGGTACGACAACGAGTTCGGCTACTCCTGCCAGGTGATCCGCGTGCTCGAGGTCATGGCGGGCTCGCACCCGATCGTGCTCCCGGAGCGCCGTGAGGTGACGCTGCAGGGCTGACGTGGCGCGTGCGCGGCGTCGGAGGCGCCCGGCATGATGGGGTCATGAAGTCCGCGACCCTGCTCGCCGAGCGCCTCCGCTCGCATCGCCTCACCGCGCCGACGCCCACGGTCTCCGATGCCGCGCACCACATGCTGGCCGTACAGAGTCAGGACTTCACCGCCGGCCGATGGGCCCTCGCAGTGCGCACCCGGGGAGACGTGACCCTGCGCGACGTCGATCGCGCCTTCGACCGCGGTGACCTCGTGCGGGGCTGGACCATGCGCGGCACGCTGCACACGGTTCCGGCGCGTGACCTCGGCTGGATGCTGGAGGTCACGGCCGCGCGGCAGCGCCAGCAGGCGGCGACGCGTCATCGACAGCTCGGCATCGACGACGATATGATCGCCGCGGTCGTGCGGGCCGTGACACCGTCGCTGCGCGACGGCGGCCGCACCCGCGCCGAGCTCTTCGAGATCCTCGAGGGAATCGGCATCGACCCCGCGGGGCAACGCGGGATCCAC
The DNA here is from genome assembly GCF_004337555.1 of Microbacterium sp. PI-1. Lineage (NCBI taxonomy): Bacteria > Bacillati > Actinomycetota > Actinomycetes > Micrococcales > Microbacteriaceae > Microbacterium > Microbacterium sp. PI-1. Next base: position 15,839 of record NZ_SJYZ01000037.1, read on the forward strand.
CTGCTCTTCACTCTCACGATCGACGGACTCATCTGCCAGGGGCCCGTCGCCCCGCGGACCGGCGTGACGCGGGAGCAGCGTTTCGTCCTCGTCGAGGACCACATCCCCGACCCGGCGCGCCCCGACGACCCACTCGCGGAGCTGTTCGTGCGGTACATCGACGGCCACGGTCCGGCGGGCGTCGCGGACTTCTCCTGGTGGTCCGGACTCACGCTCGGGCAGTCCCGCGAGGCCGCCGCACGCGCGGCAGAGCGCGTCGTCGAGGTCGAGGAGGGACTGTTCAGGGCGGTCCGGCGACCGCGACGGACGATGGATGCGTCCGCCGTCCACGCGCTCGGTGCCTTCGACGAGTACTACATCTCCTACGCCGACCGCACGGACGTGTGCGCCCCGGAGCATCTGGCGGCTGTCGGTCCGGGGAAGAACGGGATGGTGCGCGCAACGCTCATCGAGCAGGGCCGCGTGATCGGAACCTGGTCGCACGCCACCGCAACGCGTGACGCGCCTCCCGAGTTCTTCGCGGACCCGGCCGATCCCGCAGGGGTGACCGCCGCTCTGGGGCGATTCGCACGGTTCCTCGACGACTGATCCCGCTCGCCGCGAGGACGGTCGCGACTACTCTCCGGCGTGCCGTGCGAGGAAGCTGTACACCTCGTTGTCGTCCACGCCGGGGAAGGCGCCGCGGGGGAGTGGCGAGAACATGTGCGTGTGCACGCGCGCGCTCGGCCACGCCCGTCCGCTCCAGCGCTCGCTCAGCTCGGCCGACGGGCGGCGGCAGCACGACTCGTCCGGGCAGGTGGAGACGGCCCGGTCGTTGGTCTCCCGTCCGCGCCACCAGCGGGCATCGTCGAACGGCACTCCGACGGTCACCGAGAACTCGCCGTCGCTCGACGATCCGGTCTGGGTCGAGCACCAGAACGTGCCGGAGGGTGTGTCGGTGTACTGGTGGTGCTCGACCGTGCGGTTCTGCTGCGTGAACGCCGCGCGCGCCTGGAACTTGCGGCACACCCGCTGGCCCTCCACCGCGCCGGTCACGTCCATCGGCAACGGCAGGTCATCGTTCTCGTAGACCCGGGTGATCGCCCCGGTGGAGTCGACGCGCAGGAAGTGCAGCGCCATCCCGAGATGCTGGGTCAGCAGGTTGGTCATGCGCATGCCCGCGGCCTCGTGCGTGACGCCGAAGCCGTCGCGGAAGTCCTCGACCGCGAGGTTGCGGTCCTTCTTGGCCTGCTGCAGGAAGGCCACGGCGGCCGTCTCGGGCATCAGGCAGCACGCGGCGAAGTAGTTGATCTCCAGGCGCTGCTGGAGGAAGTCGGCGTAGTCGGTCGGCGGCGTGTGTCCGAGCAGGCGGTGCGCCATGGCCTGCAGAGCCATCGAGCGCAGTCCATGGCCACCGGGGATGGAAGCCGGCGGCAGGTAGATCCGTCCGTTCTCGAGGTCGGTGACCGAACGAGTGGAGTGGGGGAGGTCGTTGGCGTAGATCAGCTCGAACCCGAGCTTCTCGGCCATGATGCTCACGGTGCGGTGCGTGAGTGCGCCCTGGACGTGACCGGCCGCCTTGAGGTGCTTCTCGGCGAGCTTCTCGATCTCGGGGAGGTAGTTGTTCTGCGCGCGCATCCGCAGCCGCAGCTCGGTGTTCGCACGACGCGCTTCTTCCGGCGTCGCGATCGCCTCACGCTCCCGACGCTCGAGCTCGCGGTGCAGACCGAGGACCGACTCGATCGTCTCATCGCTCATGCCCTTGGTCACGCGCACGGGAGCGACACCGAGCTGCCGGAAGACGGGGCTCTCCTGTGCGCTCTCGAGCTCGATCTCGAGAGCCGCTCGTCGGTTCGGCGGTTCGCCGGAGATCAGGTCGGTGACCTCCGTGCTCGTGGCCTGCGCGATCGCCTGGAGGAGGGACAGCTTCGGCTCGCGCTTGCCGTTCTCGATCAGGCTCAGCTGTGAGCCGGCGACACCGACGAGCGCACCGAGCTCATCGAGCGTGAAGCCGTTCTCCAGCCGGTGGTGTCGGATGCGGTGGCCGAGGGTGGTGAGGTGGATGCCGGAGGACGCCATTCCTTGAGTGTAGCGAAAGAATTGCATTTCTTATCGCTCGATTCGCCCGAAAGTTGCGCCTGAATCGGAAGAAGATAGGTGCAACGCCCCACACTTCGAAGGAGCACACGTCATGGCCATCGCCGAAGTCTTCACCCCCCGCACGTCTCCGGTCGCCGCGACGCGTACGTACGGCGCCGCCCCCACGTACGACACTCCTGCCATGGCCGAGCTGGCCGCCTGGGTCGAGGAGATCCGCGAGCTCACCCAGCCCGACGCCGTGCACTGGGTCGACGGTTCGCGGGCCGAGAACGACCGGCTCCTGCGCGATCTCGTCGACGAGGGCAAGCTGATCAAGCTCAACCCCGAGTGGCGTCCCGGCTCCTACCTCGCGCGTTCGCACCCCAGCGACGTCGCCCGGACCGAGGGACGCACCTTCATCGCCTCCGAGCGCGAGGAGGATGCCGGTCCGACGAACAACTGGGCCGCTCCGGCCGAGATGCACGCGAAGATGAACGAGATCTTCGCGGGCTCGATGCGCGGCCGCACGATGTACGTCGTGCCGTTCTCGCTCGGACGCGTCGGCGGTCCCCTCTCGCACATCGGCGTCCAGATCACCGACAGCGCCTACGCCGTCGCCTCGATCGGCATCATGACCCGGGTCGGCGATGCGGTGACCCGTCAGATCGCCGAGGGGGCCCCGTGGGTCAAGACCGTGCACTCGGTCGGCGCGCCCCTCGCTCCGGGGGAGCAGGACGTCGAGTGGCCCTGCAACGACGACAAGTACATCGTGCACTTCCCGGAGACCCTCGAGGTCTACTCCTACGGCTCGGGCTACGGCGGCAACGCGATCCTGGCGAAGAAGTGCTTCGCCCTGCGTATCGCCTCCGTCATCGCCCGCGACGAGGGATGGCTCGCCGAGCACATGCTGCTGATCCGCGTGATCGACCCGCAGGGCAAGGCCTACCACGTCGCCGCCGCGTTCCCTTCTGCGTGCGGCAAGACGAACCTCGCCATGCTTCGGCCGACCATCCCCGGGTGGCGGGTCGAGACCCTCGGCGACGACATCGCCTGGATCCGTCCGGGAGATGACGGTCGCATGTGGGCGATCAACCCCGAGGCCGGCTTCTTCGGGGTCGCGCCCGGAACCGGCGAGTCGACCAACGTCACGGCCGTCGAGACGCTGTGGGGCAACACGATCTTCACGAACGTCGCGCTCCGCCCCGATGGAGATGTGTGGTGGGAAGGCCTGACCGACGCGCCGCCCGCGAACCTGATCGACTGGGAGGGCAACGACTGGACGCCCGAGTCCGGCCGGCCCGCAGCGCACCCGAACTCCCGCTTCACGGTGTCGGCGGCGCAGTGCCCGCAGATCTCCGAGGACTGGGAAGAGGCAGTCCCGCTCGACGTCATCCTCTTCGGTGGACGCCGCGCCAGCAACGTTCCGCTCGTGGTCGAGGCCACCGACTGGACGCACGGCGTCTTCCTCGGCTCGAACATCTCGTCGGAGCGCACCGCTGCCGCCGAGGGCACGGTCGGGGAGCTGCGCCGCGACCCGTTCGCGATGCTGCCGTTCTGCGGCTACAACATGGCCGACTACTTCGGGCACTGGCTGAAGGTCGGCCGTGGCCTGCGCTTCGACCGCGCACCGCGCATCTTCCAGGTGAACTGGTTCCGTCGCGGGGAGGACGGCCGCTTCCTGTGGCCCGGGTTCGGCGACAACTCCCGCGTCGTGGACTGGATCATCCGGCGCATCGCGGGCGACGTCCCGGCGGTCGACAGCCCGATCGGACGCCTGCCGCGCGTGGAGGACCTCAACCTCGCCGGCCTCGACATCCCGGCCGCAGACCTCGATGAGCTGTTCTCCGTCGACGCCGAGGCCTGGAAGACCGAGGCTGACCTGACGGAGGCGTTCTACGACACCTTCGGCGACAAGGTCCCCGCGGCGCTGCGCGCGGAACTCGCCTCGCTCCGCTACCGCCTCGACAAGGCGTAGCCCCCAGACCGGTGCCGGTTCGGGGGAGCCGGCACCCTCAGGGCCTCGTGCCCTGCAGACCCGCGAAGGCGGGACATCAGAGACGAACCCATGGCTGAGTGGTCTCCGACGTCCCGCCTTCGTGTCGTCCGCCCCTCCTGTTCGTCCACACCCCTCCTGCTCGTCCACACCCCTCCTGCTCGTCCACACCCCTTCGCAGGGACGCCAAGAGACGGGGGTGTGGACGCTGGACGGGGGTGTCGACGCCAGCCTTCGTGTCGTCCACCCGCCTTCTTGTCGACGCCCCTCCTGCTTGTCGACGCCCCTCCTGCTCGTCGACACACCTCCTGCTCGTCGACGCCCCTCCTGCTCGTCCACACCCCTCCGCAGGGACGCCAGGAGACGGGGGTGTGGACGATGGACGGGGGCGTGGACGCTGGACGGGGGTGTCGGCGCTGG
>NZ_SJYZ01000038.1:0-19950 GCF_004337555.1 Microbacterium sp. PI-1
GAACAGCACGGACAGCCGCTCCGACACGGTGGCGGCCTGCGCCCCTCTCACCGTCAGTTCGATCTCATCGCCCTGCCGCGCACCGAGGACGAGGAGACGCGAGAGGCTCGCCGCCGACGCATCGGGTCCGTCGGGAAGTCGTCGCAGCCGCACCTCCGCCCCTGCGGACGCCTCGGCGATCAGGGCGGCGGGGCGTGCGTGGAGCCCTTGCGGATTGCGCACCCGCACACGACGCACGAGCGCCTCGCCTGCGTCTTCGACCGCGGAGGACGACGCAGCATCCGATGAATCCGCCGCGGAATCGGGTGCGGGCGTGGCGTCGTCCGGGACCCCGAGCTGCCCGGTCTTCGCCCCGAGCGCGGAGGTCGCCTCGGACGCCACCGCATCCAGGTCGCTCCCCGCCGCGGCCGAGACGACGGCGGCGAGCAGCCCCTCCACGAACGGCGCGGGAGCGAGCCGGACCGGCACGTCGCTCGCGCGCAGTTCGAGCGCGAGTTCCGCACTCAGCACCGCCGACCCGAGGTCCATCAGGACCAGGACTCCCTCGCAGTCCGCAGCCAGCTCATCGATCGCCGCGGCCACCGCCACGGCGTCCGTTCCGAGGACCGGCACGCCGTCGCCGTCCACGCCCGCGCCCGCGGCCACCCGCACGCGCACAGCGGGCCCCTGGACCATCTGCAGGGCAAGCTCCAGTGCCGCCTCCCCGAGCCGTGCGCTGTGGGAGACGGCGACGATACCGATCATCAGGCGCTGCCCGCGACCGCCGCGGCGAGCGTGTCGAAGAGGATCGCCGTGGACGCCGCCCCGGGGTCGAGGTGACCGGCGCTGCGCTCGCCGAGATAGCTCGCCCGTCCCTTGCGTGCGACCAGCGGCAACGTGGCGTCTCGGCCCTTCTCGGCGGCATCGGCCGCGGCGGTGACGGCATCCGCGACGGTCGAGCCCTCAGCGAGCGCGGCGTCCATCGCGTCGACGGCCGGTGCCATCGCATCGAACATCGTCTTGTCCCCCGCTTCGGCCTTGCCCCGCGCGACGATGCCGTCGAGCCCCGCACGCAGCGCGGTCGCGAGGGCAGGGCCGTCGAGCTCGGACACCGCGCCCGCAGCCATCCCCATCCGCAGGAAGAAGGTGCCGTAGAGCGGTCCGCTGGCCCCACCGACGGAACTCACCAGGGTCATGCCGACCGTCTTCAGCAGCTCGTCGATCGTTCCGGGTGCGCCCCCTGCGAGCTTCTCGCCGACGGCACTCATCCCTCGGGCCATGTTCGCACCGTGATCGGCGTCGCCGATGGCCGAGTCGAGTTCCGTGAGCCAGTCACGCTTCTCGGTGACGGCCGTGCCGAACCGCGAGACCCAGTCGGCGAGGACGGCGGTGTCGACAGCAGCCATCAGGCGCCCCACCGCAGACCGGGGGTGTTGACCGGCGCGTCCCACAGACGCAGCAGCTCGTCGTCCGCCTTGAGCACGGTGACCGAGCATCCCGCCATGTCGAGCGAGGTGATGTAGTTGCCCACGAGGTTCCTAGCGATCTGGACCCCGGACTTCTCGAGGATCGCCGCCACCTCGCCGTACATCAGGTAGAGCTCGATGAGGGGTGTCGCGCCCATGCCGTTGAGCATCACGATCGAGGGGCCGGTGGCGTCGAGGTCGGCGAGAATCGGCTCGACGAGCTGCCGCGCGATGTCCGCCGCGGGAGCCAGCGGTTCACGGTGACGGCCCGGCTCGCCGTGGATGCCGATGCCGATCTCCATCTGGTCGTCCGGCAGATCGAAGGTGGGCTTCCCTGCCGCGGGCACGGTGCAGCTGGTGAGCGCCATGCCCATCGAGCGGCCCTGCCCGTTGATCTTCTCGGCCAGCGCGACGACGGCGGCGAGATCGCGGCCCTCCTCCGCAGCGGCTCCGACGAGCTTCTCGAGCAGCACGGTCAGACCGACACCGCGACGCCCCGCCGTGTACAGGGAGTCCTGCACCGCGACGTCGTCGTCCACGGTGATGCTGCCGACCTCGATCCCCTCCATCGAGGCGAGCTCGGCGGCCATCTCGAAGTTCAGCACGTCGCCCGTGTAGTTCTTCACGATGTGGAGCACACCGGCCCCGCGATCCACGGCCTTGGTGGCCACCTGCACGCGGTCCGGCGTCGGGGAGGTGAACACCTCTCCGGCGACCGCGGCATCCAGCATCCCGGTTCCGACGAAGCCGCCGTGCAGCGGCTCGTGACCGGAGCCGCCCCCGGAGACGATCGCGACCTTGCCCTGTGCCTTCGGCGTCGCGCGAGTGATCACGTGGTTCTCGAGGTCGACGGAGAGCTCGGGATGAGCGAGCGCGACCCCTCTCAGAGATTCGACGAGAACATCTTGCGGGGCGTTGATGAGCTTCTTCATCATTCGATCTCCTTTGATCCTTCGTGGTCTCTTTCGCAAAATCCGAAAGGAATTCGTTAATGTCGAATATGCTCGGAGCCAGCCGGGTTGTCAAGATCATTCGTGAAGCCCGGCTGCACTGACACCGGCTCGACGACGCACCGGAAGGAGGGCTCCCCGTGATCCAGGCGATCGACCGCGCGGCGAAGATCCTCGAACTGCTCCAAGGGGCACGCCATCTCGGCATCACCGACCTCGCTGCAGCGCTCAGCCTGCCGCCGTCGACCGTGCACGGGATCGTCAAGTCGTTACGCGCGCACGGGCTCGTCGCGAAGGAGCGCGGGGGCCAGCGCTACATGCTCGGGCCGACGCTCCTGCGCCTGAGCAACGTGTACCTCGACACCCTGGATGTGCGCGCGCGGGCGATGCGCTGGACGCAGGAACTCGCACGGCGCACGAACCTCTCGGTGCGGCTGGGGGCCCCGCACTTCACCGATGTGCTCGTGATCCACCACAACCTGCGCCCCGACGACAGCCAGCAGATGCTGGAGACCGGGGTCGCGATCCCCGCGCACGCCTCGGCGATGGGCAAGGTGCTGCTCGCCTACGACCAGGGCTTCCAGCAGAGCGTCTTCGAACAGCCACTGCGCAGCCTCACCGGCGACACGATCACCGATGTCGCACGGTTGACCCTGGAGCTGCCGTCGATCGCCGAGCGCGGGACCGCCGGTGAGTTCGACGAAGCCGTGCTCGGGGAATCCTCGCTCGCCGCACCGGTCGCCGATGCCTCGAACGACATCGTCGCGGCCGTCGCCGTGGTGCTGCCCACCTCGCAGACCCCGGCCTCGGACGCGATCCTCAACGCCCTCCGCGAGACGGCCCGCAACATCTCACGCGAACTCGGTGCCACCACCTGGCCGCCGCGCGTCGCACCCGCCGACGACTGACCGCCGCCGACTGACCGCCGCCGACAGGCCCGCGTCATCCGCGCAGCGCCAGCGCGAAGGGCAGAACCTCGGTCGCCCCGGCCTGTCGGAGTACGCGGGCCGCGACCGTCATCGTCCACCGGCTGTCCACCAGATCATCCACGAGCAGCACGGGCCCCGACGGCACCTCGAGGTGCTGAGCGCTCAAGCGATCCCAGAGTCCGGCGAGACGGAAGACGCTGTTCCCGCCCGGTCCGCCGGAGGGACCGCCGCCGAGGGGCTCGAGCGCGCCGAGGTACGGCAGGCGCCCGACCTCGGCGAGACCGCGGGCGAGCGAATCGACCATCACGGGGTGCGAGCGCGACGGCAGAGCGACGACGGCGACCGGCCGCTCGGCCCACTCCCACCCCGCGAGCACGCGGATGCACGCCTGGAGCAGTTGAGGAGTGACCTCGGTGTCGGGGGCGCCCGCGGCGAAGATCTCGCGCAGAGCCCCTCCCCAACCCAGATCGGTGAGGCGCGCCAGCGCCCGCCCCTCGCTCGCCTGCTCGTCGGCGGGGATCCTCCCCTTGACCGGCACCTCGAGCCGGTCGGCGCCGGTCGGCCAGGCACGACGGGGCTCGATCGGGACACCCACCCGGTCGAGGGACTCCGCGGCCTGCGAGCTCGCGGACTCCCCGACCTCCTTCGGGAACCATCCGCCTGCACAGTTGTCGCACCGCCCGCAGGGCGCAGCCGTGTCATCGTCCAGCGCCCGCTGCAGGAACTCCATGCGGCACCCGTCGGTCTGCTCGTACTCGATCATGTGCTGCTGCTCGGCGAGACGCTCGGCGGCGATCCGTTCGTAGCGCTCCGCGTCATAGCTCCATGGTTCGCCGGTGGACACCCACCCGCCCTGCACGCGCCGGACCGCTCCGTCGACATCGAGCACCTTGAGCAGCAGTTCGAGAGGCGTGCGGCGGATGTCGACCATCGCCTCGAGCGCCGGTGTCGAGATCGGTGTGTCACCGAGGGCGCCGATGACCCGCTCCGCGCGCTCACGGTCGGGCATCGACGCCGTCGCGAAGTAGTGCCAGATGTCGCGGTCTTCGACGCCGGGCAGCAGCAGCACGTCGGCGCTCTCGCTCGCACGACCGGCACGGCCGACCTGCTGGTAGTACGCCACGGGTGACGACGGAGCACCGAGGTGCAGCACGAAACCCAGATCGGGTTTGTCGAACCCCATCCCCAGCGCACTCGTGGCCACCAGCGCTTTGACCTCGTTGCGCTTGAGCAGGCCTTCGGATTCGGCGCGTTCCTCGGTGTCGGTCTGCCCGGTGTAGGCGCGCACGTCGTGACCGTGGTCGCGCAGCAGGCGGGCGGTGTCGACGGCGGCCGCGACGGTCAGCGTGTAGATGATGCCGGAGCCGGGGAGGTCATCGAGGTGGCTCAGCAGCCAGGCGAGGCGGCTCGTCGAGTCGCGCAGGCGCAGCACACCCAACCGCAGCGATGTGCGCGCGAGCGGTCCGCGGATCGTGAGCACCGGTTCGGCGGCCGCTTCACCCGAGGGCTGGAGGGCGCCGAGCTGCTCGGCGACGTCGGCGACGACGCGGCTGTTCGCCGTGGCGGTGGTCGCGAGCACCGGCACATCGGCGGGCATCTGCGCGATGAGGTCACGCAGGCGTCGGTAGTCGGGACGGAAGTCGTGCCCCCAGTCGCTGATGCAGTGCGCCTCGTCGACCACGAGCATGCCGATGCGACGCACCAGCGCGGGGAGCTGCTGCTCGCGGAACGCGGGATTGTTGAGCCGCTCGGGTGAGACCAGCAGCACGTCGACCTCGTCGCGGTCGAGCTGCGCGAGCACGTCGGTCCATTCATGGGCGTTCGTGGAGTTGATCGCGACGGCCCGGACGCCGGCCCGTTCGGCGGCGGCGATCTGGTCGCGCATGAGTGCCAGCAGCGGCGAGACGAGCACCGTCGGTCCGGCCCCCTGCCTGCGCAGCAGAAGCGTCGCGACGAAGTACACCGCCGACTTCCCCCACCCCGTGCGCTGGACCACGAGCGCCCGGCGGCGCGCCTCGACCAAGGCCTCGATCGCCTCGTACTGGCCGTCGTGGAAATCGGCGTCGGGGCGGCCGACCAGTTCGCGCAGGGCGGCGAGTGCGGGCTCGCGGGTGTCGGCGGAGACGGAGGAGGTCATGTCCCCACTCTGCCCCACGCCGCCGACACGGTCGGCGGTCCCGTCGTCTAGCGTGGGGAGATGATCACACGCGAGCTCGCCGTCACCCTGCGAGAGGCCGGGCTCGTCTGGCATCCCGCCGAGGGCGACCGCTTCCAGCTCGATCTGCCGGACGAGGTCGAACTCGAGGCCGAGGCCGACGTCTTCACGGTCAGCGAGATGACGATCGAGGCCCGACAGACGCCGAGTGGCACGGATCTGGCGTTCAACGGCACGACGGAGTGGGCGCTCGATGCGGTCACGCTGGCGGACGCCGTGTGGCTGCCGAGGGAGGACCAGCTGCGCGAGCTGCTGCGTGGCACGTTCCGCGCGCTGGTGCGCCTCGACGACGCTTTCCGCGTCGACATCGAGATCGCCGACGCCGCGCTCTCGTTCGAGCATCCGGATCCGGCCGAGGCGTACGGGCGCGCACTACTCGCGTTGATCTCGCGCTCGCACTGAGCACCGTCTTGAATCCGATGCTCCTCTGTGTCAGAATTACCTAACGATCGGTCAGTAAAGATGACCGGATGTTGAGGAGTCGACGATGACCAGTCCCGCAGACCTGTCCCTGGTGGGCGACCTCTCCGATGAGGAGCGTCTCTTCGACGACCTCATCGCGAACGAACAGCGCATCGAACCGCGCGACTGGATGCCGGACGCTTACCGCAAGACCCTCGTCCGTCAGATCTCGCAGCACGCGCACTCCGAGATCATCGGCATGCAGCCCGAGGGCAACTGGATCACCCGCGCCCCGAGTCTGAAGCGCAAGGCGATCCTGATGGCGAAGGTCCAGGACGAAGCCGGCCACGGTCTCTACCTGTACTCCGCCGCCCAGACCCTGGGTACCACCCGCGACGAGATGATGGATCAGCTCATCAGCGGCAAGGCCAAGTACTCCTCGATCTTCAACTACCCCACTCCGACCTGGGCCGACATGGGCGCGATCGGCTGGCTGGTCGACGGTGCCGCGATCTGCAACCAGGTGCCGCTGTGCCGCGCATCCTACGGCCCCTACGGCCGTGCGATGGTGCGCGTGTGCAAGGAGGAGTCCTTCCACCAGCGGCAGGGCTTCGAGATCCTGCTCACCCTGATGCAGGGGTCCGAGGAGCAGCGCGAGATGGCCCAGGACGCCGTGAACCGGTGGTACTGGCCGAGTCTCGCGATGTTCGGACCGCCCGACGACCAGTCCCCCAACTCGGCCCAGTCGATGAAGTGGAAGATCAAGCGGTTCTCGAACGACGAGCTGCGCCAGCGCTTCGTCGGAATGCTCGTGCCTCAGGCCGAGATCCTCGGAGTGACCCTGCCCGATCCTGACCTGCGCTTCGACGAGGAGAGCGGCCAGTACGTGATCGGCGAGATCGACTGGGACGAGTTCTTCGAGGTCGTGCGCGGCAACGGCCCGTGCAATGCCGAGCGCCTCGAACGCCGACGCACGGCACACGAAGAGGGCGCATGGGTCCGTGAGGCCGCGGCGGAGTACGCACGCAAGCAGTCCCTGAAGACCAAGGCGGTGGCGTGATGGCGACGCCGGGAGCGGACGAGCGGGAGCCGTGGCCGCTGTGGGAGGTGTTCGTCCGCGCGAACCGCGGGCTGAGCCACGTGCACGTCGGATCGCTCCATGCGCCGGATGCCGAGATGGCGATCCGCAACGCGCGCGACCTGTACACGCGCCGAGGTGAGGGCGTCTCGATCTGGGTCGCACCGGCGGAGGCGATCACCACGAGCGACCCCGACGCCAAGGGCGCCTACTTCGAGAGCCCGGCCGGCAAGAACTACCGGCACGCCGTGTACTACACGGCTTCAGAGGGAGTGCCGCACCTGTGAGCGCCCCGCACCCGGAAACCGCGCACGAGGACATCGACGTCCACGGCGACGTCTCGGTCGACGAGCTCCGCCTCTCGCAGGAGCTCTCGGGCACCGGGGCGATCGCCGCCTCCGCCGACATCGCCGAGTACGCGCTCCGCCTCGGCGACGACGCGCTCATCCTGTCGCAGCAGCTCGGCGCCTGGATCTCCCGGGCACCGGAGCTGGAGGAGGATGTCGCGCTGGGCAACATCGCCCTCGACCTCCTCGGCCACGCGCGGTCTTTCCTCCACTACGCGGGGTCGTACGACGGCCGCAGCGAAGACGAGCTCGCTTTCTTCCGCGATGAGCCCGAGTTCCGCTGTGCGTGGATCGTGCAGCAGCCCAACGGTGACTTCGCCCAGACGATCGCCCGGCAGTTCGTCGTCGCCACCTTCATGTTCGAGCTCTACTCCGCACTGCGCGCCAGCAGCGACGAGACCTTCGCGGCGATCGCCGAGAAGTCCCTCAAAGAGGTCGACTACCATCGCGATCACGCCGTCCAGTGGGTCCTGCGCCTCGCCGGCGGCACCGAGGAGTCGCGCGCCAGGATCATCCGGGCACTCGGGGATGTCTGGCCGTATGTCGACGAGCTGTTCCGCGACGACGACCTGATCGACCGGCTCGGCGCTGCGGCCGTGCGTCCGTCGAGTCTCCGTGCCGGTTTCGACGGCGTGGTCGACACCGTCTTCGCCGAGGCGGAACTGTCGATCCCTGCCGTCATGCCGTCCTCGGCCGGCGGGAGGCACGGCGCCCACACCACCCCGCTCGGTCACATCCTCGCCGAGATGCAGGTGCTCGCGCGACGGCATCCGGGGGCGACATGGTGACGCTCACTCCGACGCAGGCTGCCTGGCGCATCGCCGCCGCCGTCCCCGACCCCGAGGTGCCCGTCCTCACGATCGAGGACCTCGGCGTGCTCCGTGCGGTCGAGGTCGACGGCACGCGGGTCCACGTCGACATCACCCCGACCTACAGCGGGTGCCCCGCGATGGACACGATCCGCGACGACGTGGTGCTCGCCCTCACCGCGGCCGGCTTCGACGAGGTCGAGGTGCGCCTGGTCCTCTCCCCCGCCTGGACGACGGACTGGATGACGGATGCCGGCAAGACCAAGCTCGCGGAATACGGCATCGCGCCGCCCTCCGGCCGCGCCGCCGTGTCGACCGGCCCCATCCGCGTCTCGCTGAGCGTGCGCTGCCCCCGGTGCGGCTCGCTCGATACCCGTGAGGTCTCGCATTTCGGCTCCACCTCGTGCAAGGCGCTGTTCGAGTGCCGTGCCTGCCTCGAGCCCTTCGACCATTTCAAGGTGCACTGACATGTCGCTCTTCACCTCCGCTCCGCCGCCCGTTCCGCGCGCAGCTGAGCCCCGCGCCGCCGCACCCCGCACGCGCGCCCGGTTCCACACGCTCGTCGTCGAAGACGTGCGTCCGCTCACCGACGACTCGGTCGAGGTGACCTTCACCGTGCCGGCGGCCCTCGCAGACGAGTACGACCACCTTCCCGGTCAGTACGTGGCGCTGCGCACGACGCTCGACGGCACCGAGGTGCGGCGCTCCTACTCGCTGTGCCGCGCCCCGGAGCACCGTGACGACGGACAGGACACCCGGCTGAGCGTCGCCGTGAAGCGTGACGAGGGCGGGCTCTTCTCCACCTGGGCCCAGACCGGCCTGCACGCCGGATTCGAGATCGACGTGATGAGCCCCCAGGGCACCTTCACCTCGGCGCTCGACGACCTCGATGACCGTCACGTGGTGGGGATCGCCGCCGGTTCCGGCATCACGCCGCTGATGGCGCTCGCGCACACGGTGCTGAACCGGTCCGACTCGTCACGGTTCACCCTGCTGTACACGAACCGGGCGACGCTCGACGTGATGTTCCTGGAAGACCTCGCCGACCTCAAGGACCGCTACCCGACCCGGCTCGTGCTGCACCACGTGCTGTCCCGTGAGCAGCGCGCGGCCCCGGTGCTCTCCGGGCGGATCGACGAAGAGAAGCTCCGCACGATCCTCGGCACGCTCATCCCGCCGTCGACCGTCGACGAGTGGTTCCTGTGCGGGCCGCTCGCCCTGGTCGATCTCTGTCGCGAGGTGCTCGCCGACGTCGGAGTCGATCGCTCCCACATCCGGTTCGAACTGTTCACGACCGGTGACGAACCGGCACGTGCGGCCCGGCCGGTGCAGGTGCGTGCCGGTGAGAAGACCGTACGCATCGAAGTCACCCTCGACGGTGTCTCCTCGACCGTGGAGAGTCCGGTGGATGCGCATGAGTCGGTGCTCAACGCGGCGTTGCGCGTGCGCCCCGATGCCCCGTTCGCCTGCGCAGGCGGCGTCTGCGGGACCTGCCGCGCCCGGGTGCTCGAGGGCAGCGTCACCATGACCGAGAACTACGCCCTGGAGCCCGACGAACTCGAGCGCGGATTCGTGCTCACCTGCCAGTCCCATCCGACCAGCGACCGCGTGGTCGTGGACTACGACGTCTGACCCGGAGGCCTCCATGATCGACCTCACCATCGCCGACGACGTCGCGACGATCGTGCTGAACGCGCCGTCGAAGCTGAATGCGCTCGACGAGCGGGCCCTCGCCGAACTGGAATCCGCATACATCGAGGCGGAAGGCGCAGGTGTGCGGGCGCTCGTGCTCCGCGGAGAGGGGCGCGCCTTCTGCGCCGGCCGTGACATCTCCGGGGTCGACCCCCGGGACGACGACGTGCTCGGCTACCTCGGCGGCCTCGTGACGCCGCTGCTGCAACGGATGTCCCGGTTCCCCGCCCCGACGTTCGCGGTCGCCCACGGCGCCTGCCTCGGCGTGGGGCTCGGTCTCCTGATCGCGACCGATGTCGTGTACGTGGCCGAGTCAGCGAAGGTCGGCTCCCCGTTCGCGGCGCTCGGTGCGACGCTGGACTCCGGCGGCCACGCGCTCTTCCTCGACCGACTCGGTGCGCACAAGACGCTCGACCTGATCTACACGGGGCGCCTGATGAGCGGGGCCGAGGCCGTGGCGTCCGGCCTCTTCTCGCGCGCCTTCCCCGACGACGAGGTCGTGCAGGCGACGACCGATGCCGCTGCCGCCGCCGCGCGCGGAGCCACCGCAGCCTTCCTCGCGAGCAAGGAGCTGGTCGCCCGCATCCGAGACGAGCGGCTCACGCTGTGGGATGCGGTGGGCATCGAGAACGCCGCGCAGGCCGCCCTCTGCGACACCTCCGACTATCGCGAAGGGTTCGCCGCCTTCCAGGAGAAGCGGAAGCCGGAGTTCCGCGGGTACTGAGCGCGCCGGTCAGCGCGGACTCGGAACGTCGTGACCGACCGGCACCGATGTCGGACGCCGGTGCGAGAATGCCCAGATGATGCTCGCAGAGCTGGTCACCACAGCCGATCGCGTCGGGGCCACGTCGTCCCGGCTCGCCAAGACCGACGCCCTGGCCGAGCTGCTCGCGCGCGCGGATCCATCCGAGCTGCCCGCGCTGATGGGACTGCTGCTCGCCTCGCCGCGGCAGGGCCGGCTCGGCGTCGGATGGCGCGGACTCACGGCTCTCGACATCACGCATGCCGACGATCCCTTGCTGAGCGTCGGCGACGTCGATGCCGCGCTCGACGTGCTGGCCGCGACCTCCGGTTCCGGTTCGGCCGCCGCCCGCACCGGGATCCTCGTCGATCTGGCTGCGCGCGCCACGGCCTCGGAGTGGGACTTCCTGGTTCGCGCGATGCTCGGCGAGCTGCGCACCGGGGCCCTGTCGGGAGTGCTCCTCGATGCGATCGCGCGGGCCTCCGACCGTCCGGCCGCCGTCGTGCGCCGCGCGGCGATGTTGTCGGGCGACCTCGGCGAGACCGCCCGCATCGCCCTCACCGGAACCGCAGAAGACCTCGAATCCGTCGGACTGCAGGTCGGGCGCCCCGTGCTCCCGATGCTCGCGGCGACGGCGGCGACGACGACTGCGGCGCTCGAGATCACGGGTGAGGCGTCGGTCGAGTACAAGCTCGACGGCGCCCGCATCCAAGTGCACCGTCAGGGAGACGACGTCGGCGTCTACACCCGGAGTCTGGCCGACATCACGCACCGTGTGCCGGAGCTCGTCGAGATCGTGCGTGCGCTTCCGGTGAACGATGTCATCCTCGACGGCGAGACGCTCTCGCTCGATGAAGACGGAGGGCCGCGCCCGTTCCAGGAGACGATGTCGCGGTTCGGGGCCGAGGTGTCGAGAGACCTCGTGCTACGGCCGTGGTTCTTCGACGTGCTGCACGTGGATGGGCGCGACCTGCTCGACGAGCCACTCTCCGTGCGGCTGGCAGAGCTGGAACGCGTGGCCGGCGAGTGGCGGATGCCCGGGCTCGTCACCGCCGATCCGGAGGCCGCCGAGCGTCTCTCGCGCGACGCCCTCGCCGCGGGCCATGAGGGAGTCGTGGTCAAGGCGATCGACGCCCCCTACGCGGCCGGTCGCCGAGGCAAGTCGTGGGTCAAGGTCAAACCCGTGCTGACCTTCGATCTGGTGGTCCTCGGCGCGGAGTGGGGTTCCGGCCGCCGTCGCGGTTGGCTGTCGAACCTGCACCTGGGCGCCCGCGACCCGGAAGGCGAGTTCGGCGACCCCGGCGGGTTCGTCATGGTCGGCAAGACGTTCAAGGGCCTCACCGATGAGCTGCTGAAGTGGCAGACCGAGCACTTCCCCGAGCACGAGTCGCACCGCACGGCCTCGACCGTGTTCCTGCGCCCGGAGATCGTCGTGGAGATCGCGATCGACGGCGTGCAGCGCTCCCCGCGCTATCCGGGGGGTCTCGCCCTGCGCTTCGCGCGGGTCAAGGGGTACCGGGACGACAAGTCGCCGGGTGAGGCCGACACGATCCAGGCGCTTCGGGCGCTGCTGCGCGGGTGACGCGCGATCAGGCCGAGGGCGCCAGCCCGAGATCCTCTTCGCGCACGGTGCCGCGGAAAGACCACGGGAAGTTGATCCAGAGGTCGGTGTCCTTCCAGGCGAAGTCGGGCTGGATGATGGTCGACGGCTTGGTGTAGATCGTGACGGACCGCACGTCGGCACCCTTGTCCTTCAGCAGTTGCACGGCGAGCGCGAGCGTACGCCCGGAGTCGGCGACGTCGTCCACGAGCAGCACCCGGCGTCCGTCGAGGTACGCCATGTCGAGCTCCGGCGGAAGCACCTCGGGCGCATCGAGCACCGTGCCGATCCCGGTGTAGAACTCGACGTTGATCGCACCACAGTTCTTCGCACCGAGACCGTAGGCGATGGCACCGGCCGGAAGCAGACCGCCCCGCGCGATGGCCACGACCACCTCCGGCTCGAAGCCGCTGGCGAGGATGTCCCGTGCCAGATCACGCGTCGCCGCTCCGAAGCCATCCCAGGTGAGCGTCTCGCGCTCGATCGATGCATCTGTCATCTGAGCATTCTCCCGCATCGGCCGGCACCCTCCGCCGGTAGAATGGGCGGGTCCGGCCACGCCGGTGCCTGAAAAAGAGGCACGAAGCACTCCACGACGACGCGGAGGCGAGACACATACGGATCCCGCAGTTCCTCCGTCCCTGTCTCGAAAGGCTTTCGCATGCCCACCGTGTCCGCGCACGTCGCCCTCACCCTCGCCCAGCACATCGACGCCGTCTTCGGGGTGATGGGAAACGGCAACGCCTACTTCCTCGATGCGCTCGAGAAGCAGACGGAGGCCACGTTCACCGCCGTCCGCCACGAGCAGGGCGCCGTGGTCGCCGCCGATGCCCACTTCCGCGCATCCGGGCGGATCGCCGCGGGCACCTCGACGTATGGCGCCGGCTTCACCAACACGCTCACCGCCCTCGCCGAGTCCGTGCAGGCGCACGTGCCGCTCGTGCTCGTGGTCGGCGATGAACCCACCTCGGGTCCCCGTCCGTGGGACGTCGATCAGATCGCGCTCGCCTCGGCCGTCGGTGCGCGCACGTATACCGTCGGTCGTGCGGACGCCGCGGCCACCACCGTCATCGCGATCGAGCACGCCCTCACGTATCGGGTTCCCGTCGTGCTGGCGATCCCCTATGACGTGGCCTCTCTCGAAGCCGGGGAGGTGCCCGCTGCTCCGTCGCCGCGCGTTCCAGCGCCGCTCGCCCCGCGCGGGGAGTTCGCCGAGGGGATGCTCGACCAGATCACCGCCGCCCTGGCCGGCGCCGAACGCCCGTTCCTGCTCGCCGGCCGCGGCGCCTGGCTCTCCAGCGCGAGCACGGCCCTGGGCGAGCTCGCCAAGGCCACCGGCGCGCTGACCGCGTCGTCCGCCCTCGGTCGTGGAGTGTTCCCCGAGACGAAGTACGACCTGGGTGTGACCGGCGGCTTCGGTGCGGACGGCGCGATGGAACTGATTCACACTGCCGACGTCGCCGTCGTGTTCGGCGCGTCACTGAACCAGTTCACGATGCGATTCGGAGAGCTGTTCGCGCCGGGCACGACGGTGTTCCAGATCGACATCGCACCCGCGGCGACGCACGCACACGTCGGCGGCTTCGTCCGCGCGGACGCGCGACTCGCTGCCGAAGCACTCGTGGACCGCATCGGCACGACCACGATCGCCGCCCCCTGGCGGGAGAGCGTCGATGTCGCCTCCGCCCGCGCCTACGACGACGGGGACGACCTCGCCCCCGACGGGCGCCTCGACCCGCGCTCCGCGGCGCGGCGCATCGCCGAGATGCTCCCCGAAGATCGGATCGTGGTCTCCGACGGCGGGCACTTCATCGGATGGGCGAACATGTACTGGCCGGTCGCCGCGCCCGATCGCATGATGATGGTCGGCACCGCATTCCAGTCGATCGGTCAAGGCTGGCCGAGCGTCGTCGGTGCCGCCCTGGCACGGCGCGAGTCGACCATCGTCCTCACCTCCGGGGACGGCGGCGGACTGATGGCGATCGCCGACCTGGAATCCGCGGTCCGCGCAGCCGGCGGCCGGGGGATGGCCGTCGTGTGGAACGATGCGGCGTACGGTGCCGAGGTGAACCTGTACGGCCTCAAGGGGCTGGCAGAGGCCCCGATGCGCATCCCGGAGGTCGACTTCGCGGCTTTCGGTGCCGCCGTCGGCGCAGAAGGTGTCGTCGTGCGCACCCTCGCCGACCTCGATCGACTCGAGGCATGGACCGCCGAAGACCCCTCGTCGCGTCGGTTCCTGCTGCTCGACCTGCGCATCTCCGGGGATGTCATCGCCCCGTACCAGCAGGAGATCATCCGCGTGAACTCCTGACCACGGCGGTCCAGTAGGCTCCTCGCCATGCCCGATCACACGCAGGTTCTGCGATACAGCGCCTTCGCGGCCACGCCCGGCGGCGGCAACCCCGCCGGAGTCGTCCTCGACGCATCCGCCCTCGACGACGACACGATGCAGCGGATCGCCGCGGACGTCGGGTTCTCCGAGACGGCGTTCCTGGTGGGCACCGACTCACACGACGGCGCACCTCGGGTTCGGGTGCGGTACTGGTCCCCGGCTGCAGAGGTGCCCTTCTGCGGTCATGCGACCGTGGCGACCGCGGTTGCTCTCGCTGAACGGGATGGGCCGGGAACCGTGGTCTTCGACACCGCGGCGGGGAGGGTGACGCTGCAGTCGGAGACGGATGCGAACGGAACCGTCACCGTGTCGTTCACGAGCGTGGAGCCGGAGGTGCGTGATCTCGAAGTGGGCGTGCGCGACCGGCTGCTGGCGCTGCTCGGGCTCCTCCCCTCCGACCTGGATCCGCGATTCCCGGTGCAGGAGGCGTTCGCGGGCAACTGGCATCCGATCGTCTTCCTGGCGGACCGGGAGCTGTTCCATCAGTTCCGCTTCGCCCCGGCCGACGTCGCCGCCCTCATGCGGGATCAGGGCTGGCTCGGGACAGTGACGGTGCTCCATGCCGACGACCCCGCCGAGATCGAGGCGAGGAACCTGTTCCCGGTCGGACGCATCACCGAGGATCCGGCTACCGGTTCCGCGGCCGCAGCGACGGGAGCGTATCTGAGGCACCGAGGTGTCCCCCTGTCCACGACACGCATCCGCCAGGGCGCGCACGTCGGGCGCCCCAGCGAACTCCTGGTCACGATCCCGGAGCGGGGCGGCATCGTCGTCTCCGGAGGCGCCACCCGCATCGAGTGACGCGGTCACTCTGACAGACTCGGAAGATGCCGGGACTCCATCACGTCGAGCTGTGGATCGCCGACCTCGATGCCGTTCGATCAGAGTGGGGCTGGATCCTCTCCAGGCTCGGTTTCACGAGGGCAGACGCGTGGACCGAGGGGGAAACCTGGACCGGTGGTGGCGCCTACCTCACCCTCACGACCTCGCCGAACCTCTCCGATGCGGTGCACGACCGCCGACGCGCGGGACTCAACCACCTCGCGTTCCAGGGTGGTGCCCGGAGCGATGTGGACGCGATCATGGCTGAGGCAGCCGACCGGGGTTGGCGCCCGCTCTACGCAGACCGCTACCCTCACGCGGGCGGAGACCAGCACTACGCCGGATGGCTCGAAAACGCCTCCGGGTTCAAGATCGAGGTGGTCGCGGAACGCTAGGCGCCGTAGTCGGGAAGCTCCTGCAGCGTCCAGGAGTTGCCGTCGGGATCGTCGAAGGACACGAAACGCCCCCACGCGAGTTCGTCGACCCCTCGCGCCTCGACACCGAGCCCCTTCAGGTGAGCAAGGGCCTCGTCCGCATCCGGGATCACGACCTGGATCGTGTTCTGCTTCCCGGGCTCGAGGTCGATGCCCAGCCCCGTGCCGAAAGCGATCGAGCATGCCGATCCGGGCGGCGTCATCTGCACGAAGCGGAGTCCTTCGACCGGAGTCTGGTCCCAGTCCGCGTGGAAGCCGACCTTTTCGTAGAAGGCCTTCGACCGGTCCACATCGGTCACCGGCACGAAGATGAGTTCGATCTTCCAGTCCATCACACCCTCCTCTCGGGCGCCTTAGCCCGTCGGCATCCACGGTACGCGCGGGCACCGACATCGCCGCAGAGCGGGGTCCGGATCGTCAGATCCATCCCTTGTCGAGTGCGATCCGCACCGCCTGGGCCCGGTTGCCCGCCCCGGTCTTCCCGATCGCCGCGGACAGGTGGTTGCGCACCGTGCCCGCGGAGAGGAACACCTCGGCGGCGATCGCCGCCGCTGAGCGTCCGTCCGCCGCGAGGCGGAGCACCTGCTGCTCCCGATCGCTCAGCGGGTTGGCTCCCTCGAACAGGCTGTCCGCCGCGAGCACGGGATCGAGCACGCGAAGCCCTGCATGCACCCGACGCACAGCCTCCGCGAGCTGTTCGGCCGGGGTGTCCTTCACGATGAAGCCGCTCGCCCCGGCGTCCAACGCCGAGCGCAGGTAGCCCGGTCGGGCGAAGGTCGTGACGACGAGCACCCGCGTCCCGGCACTCGCCTCGCGGATGCGGCGCGTCGCCTCCACACCGTCCATCCCCGGCATCTGGATGTCCATCAGGCACACATCCGGTCGCAGCTCCGTCGCGAGCCGCACCGCCTCTGCTCCCTCGGAGGCCATGCCGATCACGTCGAGGTCGGGCTCCAGATCCAGCAGGGCTCCGAGCGCCCCGCGCACCAGCGCCTGATCGTCGGCGATCAGCAGACGGATCGTGCGGCCGTCCTGCGACATGCTCACCACGTCACCTCCACCCGTGTGCCGGAGCCTCCGGAGGCACCCGCCGGCCCGATGACGAATCCTGCGCCCGCGGCCGCCGCGCGCTCGCGCATTCCGTGGATGCCGTTCCCTTCGCTCCCGCTGATGCCTACCCCGTCGTCCTCCACGATCATGCGTCCGGGCGCGAGTCGTACGAGCACCGTGCGCGCCCGCGAATGGCGGAGCGTGTTGGTGGTCGCCTCGCGCAGGATCCAACTCGCGGTGAGCGCCTGGGCGGGAGACAGCGCGCCGGGCTCACCGTCGACTCGCACCTCGATGTCGGCCGCGCGGAAGGAATCCTGCGACGACGCGAGTTGCTCCACGAGCGTCGTCGCACGCGCTCCCGCCACCGTCGAGCGCACACCCGCGATCGCCTCGGCGGTGAGTCGCTCGATGTCGGCGAGCTCAACCTTCGCCCGCTCCGGATCGGAGTCCATCAGGCGCCGCACCAGCTGCGCCTTGAGCCCGACGACCGTCAGCGAATGGCCGATCAGGTCGTGCACATCGCGGGCGACGGCTTCGCGTCCTTCGCTGGTCGCCAGCTCGAGGCCGAGTCGCTCCGCCTCCGCGGAACGGATGATGAGCCAGGTCGACACGGTGTTCACGACACCGAGCAGGACCACGATGGCGAGCACGGAGAGGTAGGTGAAGCCGCCGGGGATGAGGAAGACGCAGGCCACGGTGACCACGACGGCGCCGATCGTCGTGATCCAGTGCCAGACACGGGTCAGGCCATAGGAGGCGAACGACATGATGAACGGCAGGAAGCTCAGGGCCGATCCACCCTCAGCCGGGACGGAGATCAGCGCGCAACCGATCAGCGCGGCGAAGGTGGCCCACTGCCGCCTCGACGGTGGGCGTCCCAGTCCCCCGCCCCCGCGCATGCCGTGGATGAAGCCGGTGATGTAGAGGACGACGAAGACGAACAGAGCGATCCAGCCGACGACGACCCAGGCCGGTGCCGCCTCGGAGTGCACCAGCGCGATCACCGGGTACACGAGGAACACGAGCCAGATCACGGCCATCAGCCAGCCGAACCGCGCCCACGGGTCCTTCCCGGTGGCGCGGCGTGCGCCGGGAGCCGACCAGGCCGCCGGGGCCGCACCCGCCGCCGCGAAGGTCGCGGCTTCGTGGGAGGGCCCCGGTGACTCCGGGCGATCCGGATTCGTGTGCTGCGTCATCCGTCCAACCTACTGTCGGTGCGCACCGCTACTGGCGCGCCCGCGAGCGCTTGATTCCCATCGTCACCAGCAGGACGAACAGCGCGAGCCACACGGCGACGTTGAGGAACAGCATCCACAGTTCATCGGTCTGCCCCGTGGTGAGCACGCCCTCCGTGAGCGGCCAGCGACTCAGCGCGACGAAACCGTACAGCGGGGTGAACCGAGCGATGTCGAGCATCACACCGTCGAGCGGCATGAAGACGTTGCCGAAGAACGCGAAGAACGTCATCGAGATGGAGGCGAGCGCCGCCGCAGAGTCCGAGCTGAAGAAGAGCCCGACACCGAGGCCGAACAGTCCGTAGATCAAGCCGATCCCGAGGATGATGCCGGCGGTCGCGACCCAGCGCCAGGCATCCTCGACCTGTGCCCCCGTCATCATGCCTGCGGTGAAGACCGCCAGCAGGGCCAGAGTCGCGAAGGAGACGGCGGTGAGCAGCTTGGTCACCGCGTAGCCGGCGGTGGTGAGCGGGGTCATCGCCAGCTGGCGCCCCCACCCCTGCTTCGCCTCGGTCGCGGCGAGGGAGGTGAGCGAACTCATCGCCACGGCGGTGCCGTAGGCAGCCATCGACGTCATCACGTAGAACGAGACGTTGCCGTTGCCGGCCGACAGGGAGCCGTAGCCCATCCCGGCACCGAACAGCAGGTACATCGCGACCGGCATGGCCAGAGTGAACGCGAGCGTGTAGGGATTGCGCAGCTGGCGGACGCCTTCGATGCGCAGCATGGTGGGTGAGACGAGCATGTCAGTTCTCCGTCAGCGCCGTGAAGGCGGTTTCGAGGGTGGGAGCGGCGATCTCGAGATCGTGAGCGCCGTGGTCGAGGAGCAGGCGGGCGACGGCATCGGAGTCCGCGGCCCGCAGGCTCACCCGGTCACCGTCCAGGCGCACGTCCGCGATGCCCTCCGTGGCCACCAACGTGGCGACGAGGGTCGTCGAGGTCTCGGCGACGGTCGCCGACACGGTGCGCTCTCCGAGGCTTGCACGCAGCAGCGCGGTGGGAGCGTCCGCGACGACCGTGCCGCGGTGCATCACCACGGTCCGGCGTGCGAACTGCTCTGCCTCTTCGAGGTAGTGGGTGGCGAAGATGATCGTGCGACCGGCATCCGCATCCGCCCGCATCACGTCCCAGAAGTGACGACGCGCGGTGACGTCCATGCCCGCCGTGGGCTCGTCGAGCACGAGGATGTCGGGGTCGGAGACCATCGCGAGCGCGAACTTCACCCGCTGCTGCTCGCCGCCGGAGCACTTCGCGACGCGGCGACGGGAGAGGTGATCCAGATCGGCGCGAGCCATCACCTCGGGAACCCGTCCCAGCGCGTCGGATCCGTGCAAGGAGGCGATGAGGCGCACGGTCTCGCCCACGGTCAGGTCGCCGAGCAGGCCGCCGGTCTGCAGCACGGCCCCGATCGCCCCACTCGACGTCGCGCGTTCGGGCGTGACACCGAGCACCCGCACGGTACCGCTGCTGGGTTCGGTGAGTCCGAGCAGCATGTCGAGTGTGGTCGTCTTGCCCGCGCCGTTGGGGCCGAGCAGCGCGACCACCTCACCGCGTCGGATCGACAGGTCCACGCCGTCGACCGCTTGCACGCGGCGGTCGCCCACGCCGAAGTGTCGCTTCACGGCGCGCAGTTCGAGCACCACGGGATCATCGTTCGGGACCTCGGATGCCGGTCGCGCGGTGACCCGCGTCGCCGACTCGTCCACGGAGGAGTTGTTCATGCCTCCAGCCTCGCCCGTCACGGCAACCGAGTCCGGAGGGCAGTGTCATCTCCTGGACATGACACGTGTCATGTCCACGCCCCGTCC
>NZ_SJYZ01000039.1:0-19127 GCF_004337555.1 Microbacterium sp. PI-1
GACCTGCGCGCGCAGCGCCTCACCCAGCCCCGCGTCGACGTTCGTCCAGTACTGGAAGAAGCGCTCGCGGATGCCGTCGACCGTGATCGAACGGCCCTGGCCGGTCAGTGTCTCCAGGAACCGGGCCCGCTGCACATCGTCGAACACCTCGCGGTAGAGCGTGCCGGCCTGGCCGAAGTCGTCGTCCTCGGCGTGCAGCGTCGCGGCGGAGCGGATCAGCTCGCCGTCGGACTCCCAGCTCGCCTCGACGCCTGCTGCCGGATCGGCCTCGGGCCCGCCGGCCGCACCGTAGGAGTTCGGCGTGTAGGTGCGGTGCTCGGCCGGGTTGAACCGGTACTGCATCTGGCCCTCGTGCATGTAGTTGCGCACCTCGGCCGCGTGCGGCTGGTTGACCGGCAACTGGTTGTAGTTCGCGCCGATGCGGTGGCGCTGCGCGTCGGAGTACGAGAACACCCGTGCCATCAGCATCTTGTCGGGCGAGATCCCCGTGCCGGGCACCTGGTTCCCGGGCGAGAACGCGGCCTGCTCGATCTCGGCGAAGAAGTTCTGCGGGTTGCGGTTCAGCGTGAACGTGCCCACCTTGATGCGCGGGTAGTCCTTCTTCGACCAGGTCTTCGTGAGGTCGAACGGGTTGAACCGGTAGGCCTTGGCCTCGTCGTACGGCATGATCTGCACGTACACGTCCCACGAGGGGTGGTCGCCCCGGCTGATCGCGTCGAAGAGGTCACGGCGGTAGTAGTCGGCGTCCGACCCGGCGAGCTTCTCGGCCTCGTCGGCCTCCATGGTCTCGAAGCCCAGGGTGGAGAGGAAGTGGTACTGCACCCAGAAGCGCTCTCCGGCCGCGTTCACCCACTGGTAGGTATGCGAGCCGTAACCGTTCATGTGCCGCCAGCTGCGCGGGAGGCCCCGGTCGCCCATGAGGTACGTGACCTGGTGGGCGGTCTCGGGCGAGAGCGTCCAGAAGTCCCACTGCATGTCGGCGTCGCGGAGGCCGGAGTCGCCCAGACGCTTCTGCGAATGGATGAAGTCGGGGAACTTCATCGCGTCGCGCAGGAAGAACGTCGGGGTGTTGTTGCCGACGATGTCGAGGTTGCCCTCGGTCGAGTAGAAGCGCAGCGAGAAGCCGCGCACATCGCGCCAGGTGTCGGGGGAGCCCTGTTCACCGGCCACCGAGGAGAAGCGCAGGAGCGTCTCGCTCTCCGCTCCGGGCTGGAACACGGCTGCACGGGTGTACGCCGATACGTCTTCCGTGACGACAAAGGTGCCGAAGGCGCCGCCGCCCTTGGCGTGCGGGTTGCGCTCCGGCACCCGCTCGCGGTTGAAGGAGGCGAGCTTCTCGACCAGATAGCGGTCGTGGAGGACCGTGGGACCGTCGGCCCCGACCGTCAGGGAGTGCGCGTCGCTGGCGACCGGTGTGCCGGTCTGCGTCGTGGTGGCGGGTTTCGGGGTGGCAGGGTTCGTCATGGTGTTCTCCTTCTGCGCGCCGGCGCGGCGAATGCTCCACCCGTTGAGGGGAGGATCGCCGGGGACCTACGCGGCGTTCTGGCAGCTGGGGCAGACGCCCCAGAAGGTGACTTCGGCTGTCTGGACGGTGAATCCCGCCGCGGAGGACGGGGTGAGACACGGCGCGTCGCCGACCACGCAGTCCACATCGCCGACCGCACCGCAAGAGGTGCAGACGATGTGGTGGTGGTTGTCGCCGATACGCCGCTCGTAGAGCGCCGCGGAACCTGCCGGTTCGATCCGACGGATGAGGCCCGCCGTCGTCAGGTCCGCGAGGATGTTGTGCACCGACTGGATCGACGTGGTCGGGAGCACGACGGACACGGCGCGGTAGAGCCGCTCCGCATCCGTATGGGCCATGGAGTCGAGAGCTTCGAGAACGGCGACGCGGCCCGCGGTCGACCGTAGCCCGGCGCCGTGAAGCACCGAGTCGAATTCTGTCTCCATGTCCCCGAGCCTAGCGCTTCTTTTGAGTGATTCAAAAGAACGGCGAGTCGGCGCCCGATTCAGCGGGTGACGGTGAAGCCTCCGCCGTGAACACGCACCTTCCCGTGACCGCTCGCCGGTCCGCGCTGGCTGCCGTCGGCGTCGTAGGAGCGTCCGGAACCCGGGGCCAGGGGAGCGACCTGCTGCGTGCGACCGGTCGCCTCGGTGTAGAGCACGGCCGGGCGTCCGGTCGTCGAGTACACCGCGCTCGCCACCCGCGGCTGGATCAGAAGCGCGTCGAGCCGGACGTCGCCGCGACTCGTGCACCGCACGGTCACCGGAGCATCCGGCAGATCGCCGCCGAGCCGTTGCGGTACCAGCATCCCCTCCGCCTCGGTGAGCCCGCGGTCGCCGGTACCTCCGGCGGGTGTCCGTGTCGTCCACAGGCGATGTCGACCGCGGAAGACCTCCCACACCGCCTCGCCTGCCTGCGCGGCCTGACGCCAGACGACACCGTGCAGGACGGCGTCGGCTTCCGTCACGTCGAACTCGACCCACTCGCCCTTCGGCAGGTGCACGAAGGATCCGCCGGACAGGTTCCCCTCGCCGATCCACGCGCCCGTCTCGGGGGTCACGATCGCGGCGCCGGGCGACCGTCGCGCTGCCTCGGCCTCCAGGACCCGCAGCCCGGAGAACGAGGCGAGGCCGGTGATCGAGGTCGCGAGGTCGGCCACATCGCGGTTGGCGTCGAGCAGGAGCATCGTGAGCAGCCCGTGGATCGTCGACTCGGCGCCGGAGTTGCGATTCACCCGCCCGTCGGTCTCCACCCCGTCGAAGGTCACGCCCGTCGCCGGGTCGTACACCGGAACCCCCGCCGTGTTCGCGCCGAAGAACCACCCGGCGGCGAGACCCGCGAGCACGCGCAGCCCGTCGCCGCCGACGGCCGCCGCTTGCAGAGCTCCCGCGACGCGGCCGTGGGCACCGTAGGCGATCTGGGCCTCGGCCGGCAGAGGTGCCCAGGCGTTGTGCGGACCCCCGCACGTGAGCACCTGCGGGGTGAAGCGCCCGGCATCCGCGATGGCGGCGGCGGACCACTCCCGCCGCCGGAGCAGCGCCCCGCCGCGGGCCAGCGCCTCGGGTGCCGCGGCACCCCAGGCGTGCCAGAACCCGAGCGAGCCGGTCCAGGGCAGGACCGCGCCGAAGGGCCAGCCCTTCGAGGGATCGGTGGCCATCGCGGCCACGCCTTCGCCGTAGGTCTGCAGCGCGGCGCGGCTGCGGGAGTCGCCGACCTCGGCCGCGGCGGCGAGGCCGAGCATGGCTTCGGCCGTCGCATCCGCGCCACCGGCGATCAGCCAGGCGGGCAGCCGGCGACCGTCGCTCTTCACCCATCGCCCCGCGCGGGAGAGCGACTCGCGGCGCAGCGCATCCAGGCACAGGTGCAGCCGCTCGCGGAGGAAGGCCGCGAACTCGGGATCCTCGCGACGGAAGGCCGCGTAGCCCTCGCCGAACGCCCAGACGCTACGTGCCAGCCAGTAGGACTCGGCGGAGTCGGACGGATCGGGCAGCTCCACCGGGATCGCGCTCGGGGTCAGCGTGCCGTCCTCCTGCTGCCACAGGACCACGCGCCCGGCGTTCGGCCCCGACGTCGTCTGCAGGAACGCCAGAGAGCGGAGGACGTCCTTCGCCTCGTCGCGGCTCTGCGTGTCGCGCGTCGCCTTCCAGTCGCGGAGGAACACGATCGCCGCGCGCGCGATGTCGTCCGCGTTGTACGCTCCCTGCGACCAGTACCCCGTCGCCGCGTCGAGGGTGCCACCGCCGACCGGGCGGTACCCGCCCGCTCCATCGGTGTCCGCGTAGGTCCAGGGAGCGCGGACCGTCGGCTTCGCCTCGAGGCCGAACGTGG
The DNA here is from genome assembly GCF_004337555.1 of Microbacterium sp. PI-1. NCBI lineage: Bacteria > Bacillati > Actinomycetota > Actinomycetes > Micrococcales > Microbacteriaceae > Microbacterium > Microbacterium sp. PI-1. Next base: position 3,833 of record NZ_SJYZ01000039.1, read on the forward strand.
TGTGCGTCGCGCTCGCCCTGACTGGGACCTCGGCGAGGAGGAATCGCAGGTGGGCGAGGTTCGTCAGTCTCCGCCGGTGCGGGCCCCCGAGCCGGACAGCCGAGTCGGGCGTCACGGACGCGGCGACGGCCGACCCCGCGGGGACGAGAGCGAGGGCGGACGCCGTCGCCGCAAGGGTCAGGAACGTGCGTCGTGAGGTCTCCACGGCGTCACTCTCCGGCTTCCGTACGCGAGGGGGCATCGGTGTGCGAGGGGGCATCGGTGTGCAGCGCCCGTCCCCAGGGCTGTGCGGGGTCGTGGATCGCCACAGCGAGAGTCGTGTCGGACTGGCCGTAGTACGCGAACCACTTGCCGTGGAACTTCACCAGCCCCTCCACGAAGGTCACGTTGGAGACGAGTCCGTGCGTGTCCTCGAACGTCTGCGGGCGCAGCCAGGGCTCCTGCAGTCGCGCGATGACACGCGTCGGCTCGTCGGGGTCGATCGCGATCTGCCCGCAGCGGTAGTCCACCTCCACCGTGCCGTCCTCGTGCACGGTGCGTGTGGCGCCGTTGGTGAGGAAGAGCAGCAGCCCGTTGTCGGTCACCACGGGAGAGGCGCCGATCTCGACGAGCGCCTCGTCCCAGGTGCCGGGCGTCGGCGAGTACATCGGCTCGGTGTCGGGCGTTCCGGGGGTCCAGTGGATCAGATCGTCGCTGGTCGCCCAGTAGATCGCGCCCTCGCCGAAGTACATCCACCACGTGCCGTGCATGCGCTGCGGCACGATGACCCCGGCCTTCGACCAGTTGAATCCGCGCGGGTCCATGGTCTTGAACGTGTCGAAGTCGTCGAACAACGGACCGTGCTTGGTCCAGGTGCGCAGGTCGGTCGAGGTGGCCAGGCACAGTTGTGCACTGCGGCGATCCCACCCCGTGTAGGTCAGGTAGTACGTGCCGTCGATCAGCGCGATACGCGGATCTTCGCAGCCGTAGCGTTCGTAGTCTTCGGACGGGGACAGGATCGGCGCGTCCTCGCGGGTGAACGTCACCCCGTCCTTCGACCGGGCGATGCCGATGTGGGAGACGATGTCGTCGGCGTGCGCTCGGTAGAGCAGCACGACCTCGTCGCCATCGACGAGGGCCGCCGGGTTGTAGAGGTTGGCCGATTCCCAGCTGTCACCCCGAGGGCGCAGGATCGGGTTGCTTTCGTAGGGCGTGAACGGACCGAGGGGGAAGGAGGCTCCGGTGAACATGGGGCACTTTCTGTCGGGGATGGGGGCTAGCCTTTGACGGCCGCGCCGAGGTCGGTGGCTTTGAAGAAGCGCTGGAAGACGATGAAGAGGATGACGACGGGGAACGCGAGCGCCGTGGCGCCGGCGAGGATCGCGCCGTTCGGGTTGGCCGTCGACTGCGCCACGTTGGAGATGTAGTTGGCGAGGGACACGGCCAGCGGCTGCAGGCTCGCATCCTTCGTGATGAGGAACGGCCAGAGGAACTCGTTCCAGGGGCCGATGAACGTGACCAGCACGACCGTCACGAGCACGGGGCGGATGAGCGGGATCGCGACCGATGTGAGCAGGCGGATCTCGCCGGCACCGTCGATCCGTGCGGCCTCGAAGATCTCTACCGGCAGCGCCTTGAAGAACTGCACGAAGATGAACACCGCCGTGGTGTTGATCAGGAACGGCAGGATCATGCCCAGATACGAGTCGCCGAGTCCATAGCTGCGGGTGATCTGCACGTAGAGCGGGATCATCAGCAACTGGAACGGCACCATCTGCACGAGCAGCATCAGCACCCAGATCACGCCACGCCCCCGGAAGTCCAGCCGGGCGATGGCATAGCCGGCGAGCAGCCCGAACACGACCGTTCCCAGGAGGACGCCCGCCGTGAAGATCAGCGAGTTGAGCAGCGAACCGACCAGGTCGATGCGCGAGTCGATCGCGACGAAGTTGTCGACCGTCCACCCGCTCGTGGGGAACAGCTCGCTGGGGGAGTTCGTCGGGTTCTCCTGGAACGCCCCCACGATCATGAAGTAGAACGGGAAGGCGAAGCCGACGGCCGCGATCGTGAGCAGGATGATGCTCAGGATGCGGGGCAGTGAACGCTTCTTTCGCATCATCGCTCCCTCGTCACGCGATTGGCCGCCAGCGACAGCATCCCGACGAAGATCACGAGGATCATGCCGATCGCCGCTGCCGTGTCGGGGTTCTGCTGTTGGATGCCCAGCTGGTAGATCAGCAGGACGGGGGTGGTCGAGGCGCCGTCCGGGCCGCCGCCGTTGGTGAGCAGGTACGGCTCGGTGAAGAGGTTGGCTCCGGTGATGATCGAGAGGATCAGCACGAGGGTCGTGGCGCTGCGCACCCCGGGGATCGTGACGTGCCGGAAACGCGAGAACACCCCGGCGCCGTCGGTCTCCGCCGACTCGTAGAGCTCCCTCGGCACGTTCTGCAGGGCCGCCAGGTAGAGCAGGATGTAGAACCCGAGCTGCTTCCAAGTGACGTAGAACGCGATCATCGGCATCGCGAGTCCGCTGTTCACGAGCCACGACGGGTCCGGGGCGAGCGGGCCGAGGATGGTGTTGATCAGCCCGTTGCCCGAGAACAGCAGCATCCACACGCCCACGAGGGAGACGCTCGCCGTCAGGTAGGGGACGTAGAACGCGACCCGGTAGGCGGCGACCCAGCGGATGCCGGTGTTGAGCGCCGCGGCGAGGACCAGGGCGAGCACCGCCGTGAGCGGCACGTTGATGACGAGGAAGATCAGGGTGTTGCGGAAGGATCCGAGGACCCGCGGGTCGGTGAGCACCGTGACGAAGTTGTCGAAGCCGACGAACGGGCGGTCGACCTCGGTGCCGGGTGCCGTGAAGAAGTAGTCGTGGAAGGCGATGTAGACGGCGAACGCGAGCGGATACGCGAAGATCGCGATCACGAACACGAAGTACGGCAGCGCGAACAGCCCGCCGACCGGTTGCGCACCCAGCCATCGGGTGCGCAACCGCTTCTTGTCGGTCACGATGTCACTCGGCGACGAGCTCGTCGATCTTCGTCGCCGCATTCCCGAGGAAGTCGTCGATCGACTCCTTGTCGAAGATCACGGCGGAGGAGTACTCGTCGCGGAACGCCTGCCATGCCTCGACGGAGTTCGGGATGCTGGGGACGTCGGCGGTCTTCTCGGCCTGCTCGGCGAACGCCACGTAGTTCGGGTTCGCGGCGAAGTAGTCGCCGTAGGCGTCGGTGAGGCCGGTGCGCATCGGCATCTGACCGGTCGCCTCGAGCAGCTGTCCGTCGCTCTCCTCACTGGTCGAGAACTTCAGGAACTCCCACGCCGTGCCCTGGTTCTCGCAGGCCGTGAACATCGACACGCTCTTGGAGTCGGCGAAGGTCGTGGGGTTGTCCCGGCCGTCGCTGGTCGGCACGGGCATGAAGCCGACGTCGACGGTGTCGGCGTACGACGGGATGGCCCAGGGGCCGGCGAGCTGCATGGCGGTGGTGCCGGCCGACATCGCGTCGTCGGTCGAGGCCTCGTTCGGCGACAGCTTCTCGTCGTAGAAGGTCTTCCAGAACTCGGAGACCGTGCGCCCGGCGTCCGAGTAGAACGTGGCCTTGCCGTCTTCCACCAGCATCGTGCCGTCCGTCTCGGCCAGGTACAGCGGATAGAAGTCGAACCACGGCTGGTAGAACTCGCTGGTCGGAGCGGGCCAGATGGCGCTCTGCACACCGGAGTCGACGATCGCGCGCGAGCCTTCGAGGAACGAGTCGTAGGTGTTCATCTGCGGGTCTTCGGGGTCGATGCCGGCGGCTTCGAAGAGCGCCTTGTTGTACATGACCATCACCGGGTTCGACTTCCAGGGCAGCTGGTAGAAGCTGCCGTCACTGGCATAGGCGTCGACATCGCCGCCGCGCTCGGTGATGTAGTCGGCGCCCCCGTCGATCGCGCTGAGGTCGACGAGACCTCCCTGCTTGACCCAGCCCGAGACCGCGGCAGGGGCCACGTTGTAGACGAGGCAGGGCGCGGTGCCGGCGGTGATCGCGGCGGTGATGGCCTCTTCCGACGACGATCCGGCGGGAATCTCCTGTGCCTTCACCTGCTCGTCGGGATGCTCGGCGTTCCAGGCCTCGACGACGGCGGTTCCCCAGGCGACCTCCTGCTCGTTGTTGGAGAGCCAGATGCTGATGGGGCCGGTGCCGTCGGCGGATCCCTCCCCGCCACCACCTCCGGCCGAGCATCCGGTGGCGACGAGAGCCGTGGCGCCGATCAGGGCGATTGCGCGGAACTTCTTCATGATGTCCTCCTTGACACTGCGGGGTACGGCTGCATGGCCGTGGGGTGGTGCGGTAGGTGGTGGTGCGGTCAGGCGCGTGCTGCCGACCCGGTGCTCTCCCGGAAGTGCACGACGTTGCAGTCGACGACATCGGTGCGCGGCGGCGCTCCGATGATCTCCGCCCGCAGGAGCCGGGCGGCGGCGCGGCCCCGGGCGGCGGGATCAGAGGAGACGCTGGTCAGCGCCGGCGACAGGTGGGCGGAGAGGTGATCGTCGTCGAATCCGGAGATCGCGAGGTCCTGGGGAATCGAGAGTCCCTGTGCGCGTGCATAGGAGAGGCCGGCGATCGCCATGGTGTCGTTCGAATAGAGGATCGCGGTCGGCCGGTCGGGCAGGGCGAGGAGCTCGGCGGTGCGGGCGCGCCCGCTCGCGGCCGTGAAGTCGCCCTCGCGGAGCAGCTCGTCGTCGCCGACCGCCTCGACGTACGCCTCGGCGCGTGCCTTCGAGTGCACGTAGTCGAGGGGGCCGGAGACGTGGGCGATGCGTCCGTGTCCGGCGGCGCGGAGGTGTGCGACGAGCTCGCGGATCGGTGCGGCATCGTCGGTGCGCACGCACGAGAACCCGGTCGGCTGGTCGTAGGCGCCCACCAGGACGGTCGGGAGGCCGAGGTCGTCGAGGAACGGCACGCGCCAGTCGTCGGTGCGCAGGTCGAGCAGGAGCGCCCCGTCCGCCCTGCCGTGGGTGAGCGTGCGGTACGCCCGTTCCTCGGCGTGGCGGTCGGGGACGACCTGGAGCAGGAGCGCGGTCTCGGTCTCGGCGAGCACCGACTCGACCCCGGCGATGAAGGCCGGGAAGAAGGAGTCGTTCGCGATGACCTCCGGGTCGCGGGCGAGGACGACTGCGATGGCGTTGGCCCGGCGGGTGGCGAGTGCCCGTGCGCTCTGGCTCGGGGCCCACTCCAGCTTCTCGGCCGCGGCGAGCACCTTCGCCCGCGTCTCCTCGGAGATGGGGCGGTTGCCGCTCAGGGCATGCGAGACCGTGGCCTTCGTGACGCCGGCTTCCCGGGCGACATCGGCGATCGTCGTGCGGCTCATGCCACCTCCTCGTGGACCCGGCACAGAGATGTACAGCGTGAACCGGTTTGATGAGTGTAAACCGGTTTGATTCCGGAAGTCAACGGTCCTGTCGGCCTTCGAATCACCCGAATGGCGCGACGAAGACGCTGGATACGACCGTTCGCGCGATCCGAAAGCGGACGGGCGGTGGGGTCAGACGAAGCGGACGGTCTGCTGCAGGCGCGTCCGGACGTCGAACAGCTCGTTGCCGCCGATCGCGCGCGCGTGCGGCACACCCTGACGCAGCACCATGGCGAGCGCACTGCGGCGCACCACCACGACCGGGACTCCGCGACTGGTGCCCAGCGGTGTGACGGCCTGGGCGAGGTCGTCATCGGGCAGCACCACGATGGCGCCGCTGAATCGGACGCGTGCGGCCTTGGCGATCGTTCGCATCCGGCGGAGGGCCGCGGTGACGGGCGCCCGCGTGCCGAGGCTCGGTCCGGTGATCTCGCCGCGACGGAAGCCGACGACCCCGCCGAAGTCCTCCGACATCACGCCGTACAGACCCGAGGGACCGAGGATCACGTGGTCGAGTTTGTCGTCGGCGTCTGCTCCGGCCACGACGTCGTGCCAGACGGTGTAGCCCATCCCGAGGTCGGAGACCGTGCGCGCCGTCGCCTCTTCCGCGAGGGCATCGGCGAGGAGGCGGCGCACGTCACGCGGTGCCGAGCGCACCAGGGCGGGGTCGTAGGGGTCGGGCACGTCGACGCCGCGGCCCGCCCATTCGCGGATGAGCGCCAGGTAGCGCTCCCGGCGCCAGCCTCCGGGGTGGCCGTAGGCACGGGCGCGCGGACGTGTGTCGGTGCGAGCGGCCGGCGGTCGCCATCCGCTCCACTCGGCACCGGCATCGTGGGTCACGCCGGTTCGGCGGTCGTAGGCGGCGCGGCTCTCGACGGTGCCGACCAGCTCCCACGCGCGCTGCACCTGGATGAAGACAGCGGCGTCGCCGCCCGTGTCCGGATGGGTCTGCCGAAGACGCAGGCGGTAGGCGCGGCGCAACCCGTCCTCATCGATCGAGGGGTCGACGCCGAGGACCTCATAGGCCGACGCCGAGAGCGGACTGTCGAACATCGCTCTCCCTCCGCGACCGCGGCATCCAGGATATCCACCCGACTGGCTTCCTTCGCGATTCGAAGGGGGTCAGGCGGGCACGTCGACGATGCGCTCGACGCCGAGCACCGGGACGACAGCTCCCGCGGACGCGGCGGCCAGATCGTCGGTGAGTCGAGGGAGCTCCGTCTGCGGGGCCCACAGCTCGAGCGTGGCCGTCGCGGCATAGGTCGGTTCACCGAGCGTCGCGCCGTGATGAGCCGCCCACTCGCGCAGCAGGTTGTCGTAGCGACCCGCGTCGGCGTGCGGCACCTCGAGCGTCACCTGCCGCAGCGCTGCCCTGCGCACGAGGGCCGCCTGGTCGAGGGTCTCCGACACCGCGGAGGAGTAAGCGCGCACGAGCCCTCCCGCCCCGAGCTTCACCCCGCCGAAGTACCGCGTCACCACGGCGACCACGTCGGTCAGGTCACGCCGACGCAGCACTTCCAGCATCGGGATCCCGGCCGTGCCCGAGGGCTCCCCGTCATCCGACGACCGGGCCTGATCGCCGAGCAGGCCGGTGACCATCGCGGTGCAGTTGTGGTTCGCGTCCCAGGCCCTCTTGCGGATCCCTGCGATCACCGCCTCCGCCTGCTCGACCGAGGTCACGGGCTCGACGTGCGTGAGGAAGCGCGACTTGCGGATGACCGTCTCGTGCTCGATCGCGGCGGCGATGGTGGCGGGATAGCTGCGGACGGAGGTCACCCGCCTCACGATACCCAGGCCGCATCCCGCCCGGAGCGGATCCATCGAAGGGTGGAGACCCGTCTCCGCCCCGCGCGCGATCCGCCGGGGAGTCGCGGCGGCTGGACTGGATCCATGCTCCGCACCCTCCGTTCCCTCCCCCTGTGGCTCACCTCCCGTCGCGGCGCGTGGGTCTCCCTGCTGATCGCGGTGGTCGCCTTCACCGCCCTCCTCGGTGCGCTCGGACGGGCGTCGCTTCCCGCCGGCACCGACGTCGCCCCGCCCGACTCGGAATCCGCACAGGCGGCGATGCTCGCCGAACAGTTCCCCGACGCGGACGAGCACACGGTGCTGCTGGTCGCCGCCCGTGACGACGGCGGGGAGCTCCGCGACGCCGACCTCACCGCCCTCGGTGCCCTCGCGGCCGACGTCGAGGAGGAGACCGGACACGAACCGCGTGGTCCGATCATCAGCGACGACGGCGAGGCCGCAGCGATCCAGGCGACGCTGACGCTCGACGGCGGTGATGATGCCGCCGCGGAGGCCGTGCACGCTCTGCGCGACACGGTGGCGGCGCATCCGATCGACGGGGTCGGTGTGCAGGTCACCGGTGGTCCCGCGTTCGGTGTGGACGTCGCCTCCGCGTTCGACGGCGCCGACTTCACCTTGCTGATCGTGACCCTCGGGATCGTCGCACTGCTGCTCATCGTCACCTACCGCTCACCCGTGCTCTGGATGATCCCGCTCGTCGTCGTCGCGCTGGCCGATCAGCTGGCGAACAAGGCGACCGCCGCGATCGGCGCCGGGCTCGGTCTGCAGTTCGATTCCGGCATCGTCAGCGTGCTCGTGTTCGGGGCCGGGACGAACTACGCCCTCCTGCTCATCTCGCGCTATCGCGAAGAGCTCGCCCGTGAGGCCGATCACCGCCGCGCCCTGGTCGCCGCGTGGCGGGCCACCGCTCCGGCGATCGTCGCCTCGAACGTCACCGTGGTCCTTGCGCTGTCGACGCTGGCCCTCGCTGTGATCCCGGGCACGCGGGGGCTCGGTATCGCCTCGGCCGTCGGACTCCTGATCGCGCTCGCCGCCGTGCTGCTGGTGCTCCCGCCGGCGCTCGCCGTGTGCGGTCGTCGGCTCTTCTGGCCGTTCGCGCCGCGCGTGGGCGACACCGCCGTCACGGGGCGCGTGTGGGGCGTGGTGGCACAGCGCGTCTCCCGTCGCCCGTGGGTGCCGCTGGTCGGCGGCCTCGCGCTCCTCGGTGTCCTCGCCGGCGGTCTGGCCGGGGCATCCGTCGGGCTCACCCAGGTCGAGAAGTTCCGGGTCGCGTCGGAGTCCGCCGCGGGGCTGACGACGCTCGGGGATCACTTCCCCGCAGGCGAGGCGCAGCCGATAGTCGTGATCGGGGGGACGGCGGAGGCCGAGGCGCTGGCCGCGGCGATCGACGACGTGCCGGGTGTGCTGCGGGTGTCGGCCACGGGCGACAGCAGCGACGGCGCGCTCACCCGTCTGCTCGTCGTCGGAGAGCCGGCACCGGGCACGACCGAGAGTCTCGATCTGGTCCGTGCCGTGCGAGAGGCCGCGGCGTCGGTGCCGGAGGCGGATGCCGCGGTCGGGGGGCCCGTTGCCGCAGATCTCGACGCGCGCGACGGCAATCAGCGCGATCTGCTGCTCATCGTCCCGCTCGTGCTCGCGGTCAGCCTGCTCGTGCTCATCGTGCTGCTGCGCTCCCTGGTGGCACCGGTGCTGCTGCTCGCGGTGAACATCCTCAGCGCGGTCGCGGCGATCGGTGCGGGCACGTGGCTGAGCCGGGTCGTGTTCGGATGGGAGTCGCTCGACCTGCAGGTGCCGCTGCTGTCGTTCCTGTTCCTCGTGGCGCTCGGGATCGACTACACGATCTTCCTCGTCCATCGCGCCAGGATCGAGGCGCTGACGGTCGGGACGCGGCAGGGGATGGTGCGAGCGGTCACCGCGACGGGTGGGGTGATCACCAGCGCCGGAGTCGTGCTCGCGGCGGTTTTCGCGGCGCTCGGGTTGCTGCCCCTGGTCACGCTCGGACAGATCGGGCTCATCGTCGGGATCGGGGTGCTCGTCGACACCTTCGTCGTGCGCACCCTGGTGGTCCCTGCGTTGTTCGCCCTCGTCGGCGAACGGATGTGGTGGCCGCGGAAGGTCGGGGGTGCCGGATCCCGCGCCGATCGACACGGAGACCACCCGCGCGGGGGAGAATACGAGGATGCCGCAGTCGCCGTCCCCGCAGACGCGGGCTGAGCGTCCCGGCCGCGTCGACCCCGCGGCAGGGATCCGCGCGCCGCGCACGTGGGCGAGCCTGGTCGGGTCGATCCGGATCGGCCAGGCCGTCATCACGGTCGTGCTGGTCGCGATCGGCGCCTGGCGTGCGGCCGCCGACGGCGTCCCGCTGCCGTGGGTGCTCGCCCTCTCGCTCGTCTTCCTCGGCTGGTACGGCGGCGGCCTGCTGCTGGGCGAGCGGACCTCCGACCGTCGTCTGGCGACCGGGTGGCTGCTCGGGCTGACGCTCATCTGGCTCGGCGCGGTCGTGGTCTCTCCGGAATTCGTGTGGCTCGCGTTCCCGCTGTGGCTGCTCGCCGGCTTCGTGATGCGCCTGCGGTGGGCGCTGCTGCTGAGCGTGGTGGTGCTCGCCGTCGTGGTCACCGCTCCGCTGCTGCACACCGGCACCACGACCTACGCGAACGTGATCGGTCCTCTCGTCGGCGGTGTCTTCGCGCTGGGGATCTCCCGCGGGTACCTCGAGCTCGTGCGTGACGGCCGGGAGAGGCGTCGACTGATCGCGTCTCTCGTCGCGACGCAGGAGGAGATGGCGGCTCTGCAGGACGAGCTCGCCCGTACCCAGCGCGAGTCGGGGGCGAGCGCGGAACGCACCCGGGTCTCTCGCGACATCCACGACACGGTCGCGCAGAGCGTGTCCTCGATCGGGATGCTGGCACGGTCGGCGCTGGAGGCGGATGATCCGGCACAGCGCACCCGCGCGCTCGAACAGATCGGTGCGCTCGCCACGGAGGGGATGGCGGACGCGCGGCGCATCGTGAACGCGCTGATGCCTGCCGAACTCGAGTCCACCGCGCTCGGCGACGCGCTCGCCCGCATGCTCGCACGACTGGCCGAAGAGACCGGGATCGAGGGGACGCTGAACGCCGACGACGACCTCCCGGCGCTCGGCATCGACGCGGAGGTCGCCCTGTTGCGGACGGCGCAGTCCGCTCTCGCGAACGTCCGGTCCCATGCCGAGGCCTCTCGCGTCGTGGTCACCCTGGCCGACGCCGGTGACGCGGTGCGGCTCGACATCGTCGACGACGGAGTCGGCTTCGATGCCCGGCGCTGGGATACGCAGGGCGGAATCGGCAGCACGGGCGGGGGCTACGGGCTGCGCTCGATGCGCGCGCGGCTGCGGGAGCTCGGCGGAGGGCTCGACGTGGAGAGCGCCGCGGGCGACGGCACCGCGCTGTCGGCCCATGTGCCGCTCGGTGGAACAGCGCCGGCGCAGCGGACGGAAGGCACGGCATGACCGCCGTACGCGTGCTGCTCGTCGACGACCATCCCATCGTCCGGGCCGGAGTGCGCTCGCTGTTCGACCATCGTGACGACGTCGAGGTGGTCGGGGAGTCCGCCTCCGGCGAGGAGGCCGTGGCTCTCGCGCGACACCTGCATCCGGACGTCGTGCTCTGCGATCTGCGGCTCGGCGACGGCATGGACGGTGTGCAGACGACGGCCGCGCTCCGCGGGCTGGATCCGGCGCCCGCCGTCCTCATCCTGACCACGTTCGACCGTGACGCCGAGATCCTCGGGGCGATCGAAGCCGGCGCCTCCGGGTACCTGCTGAAGGATGTGGCCCCCGAAGACATCGTCCGCGCGATCCGTCAGGCGGCCGCCGGAGGACTCGTGCTCACCCCGGAACTCAGCGAACGGGTCGTGCAGGTCATGCGCGCACCGCGGGTGCGGCTGACCGAACGCGAGCTGGCGGTGCTCCGGCTGCTCGACACGGGCGCCTCGAACCGCGAGATCGCGAAGACCCTGTTCGTGACGGAGGCCACCGTGAAGACGCACCTCGTGCACGTGTTCGAGAAGCTCGGCGCCGACAGTCGTGCCCGCGCCATCGCCATCGCCCGCGACACCGGTCTGCTCTGAGCCTTCCGGCATCTCCAGCTCTTCCTGGCCTTGCGCAAGCGGCTGCTCCCGGCGAAGTCCGCCTGACCCCGCCTTCGAATCGATTCGATATGCTGGTGTGCACCCCGATCCATCCCCCAGCTCTGCGAGCCGCTCCTTCATGGCCACCTCCCTCACCACGGGCCGTCCGTGGCGCGTCATCCTTGCCTTCTCCATCCCCCTCCTGCTCGGCAATGTGGTCCAGCAGCTCTACCAGTTCGCCGACGCGATCGTCGTCGGCAGGCACCTCGGCGTCACCTCGCTCGCCGCCGTGGGCGCGACCGGCAGCCTGCTGTTCCTGCTCCTCGGGTTCGCCTGGGGCCTGACGAGCGGATTCGCGATCCCGATCGCGCAGGCGTTCGGCGCGCGTGACGATGCCGCCGTACGCCGCTCGGTCGCGACGGGTGTGTTCCTCAGCGCCATCACCAGCGTGATCCTCACGGTCGCGGCGCCGCTGCTCGCCGGTCCCATCCTGGCGCTGCTGCAGACACCGGCCGAGCTCATGCCCGAAGCCACGACCTTCACGCAGATCAGCTTCCTGGGCGCCAGCGCGACCATGTTCTTCAACTACCTCTCGGCGATCATCCGCGCCATCGGCGACTCCAAGACGCCCCTGGTCTTCCTCACCATCGCCTGTGCATTGAACGTCGGACTCGTCGTCCTGATGGTCGGCCCGCTCGGATGGGGTGTGGGCGGAGCCGCCCTCGCGACCGTCGTGGCGCAGGCGGTCTCGGTGGCGCTGTGTCTCGAGTTCGTGCGCCGCCGCCTGCCCATGCTGCACCTCCGCCGTGCCGACTGGCGCATCGGGCGGGACGACATCGCCGAGCACCTGCGCCTCGGCCTGCCGATGGGCTTCCAGGCCTCGATCATCGCGATCGGCACGCTCACCGTGCAGGTGGCGTTGAACACCCTTGGAGCTGATGCCGTCGCCGCGTACACGACGGGATCCCGGGTCGACAGTCTCGCGGTCGCGCTGCTCTCCTCGCTCGGCCTCGCGGTCTCGATGTACGTGGCGCAGAACCACGGCGGGCGTCGGCCCGATCGCATCCGTCGTGGTGTCGTCGAAGCGACGTGGATGGCGGTCGGCGCCGGCGTGGTGCTCGGCGTGCTGCTGATCGCCTTCGGTGCGCCGATGGTGCGCCTGTTCATCGGAGAGGGATCCGACGACGTCGTCGACATGGCGCATCGGATGCTGATCATCAACGGCTGCGGCTATTGGGCGCTCGGCATGCTGTTCGTGCTGCGCGGCGCACTCCAGGGCCTCGGCCACACGCTCGTGCCCACCGTGACCGGCGTGATCGAGTTGGTGATGCGCGTCGGGGCAGCCATCGTCCTCGGAGCCTGGATCGGTTTCGACGGCGTCGCCCTGAGCAATCCGCTCGCCTGGGTGGGAGCGATCGTGCTGCTGGTGCCCGCCTACATCCGCGCGCACCGGGCGCTCGCGCATCTCCCGGTCGCGCCTGCCGAGGCGACCGAGACCTCGGCGATCGCGATCGTCGGACCGACCGACGGCTCGATGGTCGTGGACGCCGTCGTCACCCAGCCCGTGCGCGTGGTGCGCGCCCGCCGGCTGCGGTGGCCGAGTCGGCGCTGAGGGTCCGCGACGCCGCCGTCGTGCCGACGAGATATCCGTCTGCAGGATGATGTGGATCGGACTTGAGACGGATGGCCTTTCCGAGACACACTTCTAGTGTCGAGGTAGCGGGATTTCCGCTGACGGGGGGTCGTCATGACGACAATGAGAGTGGCCAGCGATCTGGCTGCGGTGATGGTGCCGATCGGTTATGTGGGCGCGGCGATCGCCGCCGCCTGTGCGATCGTGGCGGCGGTCGCGGTGATCCGCGGGTCCGGAGGGCTCGCCGGGGGAGCCGTGGGGGTGTGGATCGTCGGTGCGCTGCTGAGCGTCACGGCGTCGTTCGCCCAGGAATGGACGCCGTTGATCCTTTCGGGGGCGGCGCTGGTCGGGATGCTGGTGATCGGGGGTGTCGTGCGGGCCATCATGACCGCGGCCGGTGCCGGACGGCCGGCGCGTGAGACGGATGCGGCACTGCCCGCAGCCGTGCCGGTGTCGAGGCCCGCGGTCGGGTCCAAAACGGCGCGCGTGGCGACGTCGCCGACGACCGCGTCGATCGCGGTGGTCCCCTGAGCGCTCAGCGATAGTCGCGGTCGCGGTGCTGTCCGGTTTCGTCGCCGGATTCCACGCGCGCGGCCTCGCGCCCACGCAGCTCGACACGACGGATCTTGCCGGAGATGGTCTTCGGCAGCTCGGGCACGAACTCGATGATCCGCACCCACAGGTGCGACGACAGGCGCTCGTGGGCGTAGGTGAAGATCGCTCGGGCGGCGTCCGTGTCGGCGACCGTGGCTCCGGGGGTCAGGCAGACATACGCCTTCGGCACGGCCAACCGCGTCGGATCCGGGCTCGGGATCACCGCCGCCTCGACCACGAGGTCGTGTTCGAGCAGCACCGACTCGAGCTCGAACGGCGAGATCTTGTAGTCCGAGGCCTTGAACACGTCGTCGGAGCGCCCGACGTAGGTGAGGTATCCGGTGACATCGCGCACCGCGATGTCACCGGTGTGGTGGTAGCCGCCGGCGCGGGACTGTGCCGTCTTCTCCGGGTCGTCGAAGTAGCCCGCCATCAACCCGAGCGGCGGGTTCGTCAGATCGAGTGCGATCTCCCCTTCGTGCTCGACGACGGCCCCGGTGACCGGGTCGAGCAGGACGACGGGGTAGCCGGGGAGGGGACGCCCCATGGATCCGACCTTCACGGTCTGACCCGGAGAATTCCCGATGCACGCCGTCATCTCGGTCTGCCCGAACCCGTCGCGGATCGTGCCGCCCCACGCATCGCGCACCCGGTCGATGACCTCGGGATTCAACGGTTCGCCCGCACCGACCAGCTCGCGCGGAGGGTGGGTGAGACGCGAGAGGTCGGCCTGGATCAGCATCCGCCAGACGGTGGGCGGTGCACAGAACGTCGAGACGTGGTGAGTCTCCATGACCTGCATGAGGGTGTTCGCGTCGAAGCGGGCGTAGTTGTAAACGAACACGGTCGCCTCGGCGAGGAACGGCGAGTAGAAGCTCGACCAGGCGTGCTTCGCCCAACCGGGCGATGAGATGTTGAGGTGTACGTCGTCGGGGCGCACCCCGAGCCACCACATGGTCGACAGGTGTCCGACCGGGTACGAGACGTGGGTGTGCTGCACGAGTTTCGGGCGGTTCGTGGTGCCCGAGGTGAAGTAGAGCAGAGCGGTGTCGGACGCGGGGGTGGGTCCGACCGGCTCGAAGGTGGCGGGGGCGTCGGCCGAGTCGTCGAAGCGCTCCCACCCCGCGGGGATGCCGTCGCCCACACCGATGCGCATGATGCCGGGGTCGATGGTCAGGACGCGGTCGCCGAGGGTTCCGAGGGTGATTACGGCTCGGGCGCGGCCGTGATCGACGCGGTACTCGAGGTCCGATGCCGACAGGAGCGTGGACGTGGGGATCGACACCGCACCGATCTTCGTGATCGCCAGCATCACCTCCCACAGCTCGATCGTGTTGTTCAGCATCACGATCACGTGGTCGCCCCGGCGGAGGCCGAGGCCGGTGAGCCAGGCGGCGACCTGGTCGGATCGCGTCGAGAGCTCGCCGTATGTCCAGGTGCGCAGGCTCAGGTCGGCCTCGACGATCTGCACCGCGGGACGATCCGGCTTCTCGGCGGCGACCACGTCGAACCACTCGAGGGCGAAGTTGAACTCGTCGACCTCGGGCCAGGCGAACCCTGCTCGCGCGGCCGCGTAGTCCGTCGCGTGGGTGAAGAGGAAGTCCCGCATCTCGCGGATGCTCTGCGTGGCGGCGGTCGCGCTGCGGCTCATGGTGCTCCCTTGTCGCGTGTTCCATCTTGTCGCGCGTTCCATCTTGTCGCGTGCGAGTGCAGAAACGCGCCTGACAGCCCCGTCTCCGGCGCACTTTTGATCCCGCAACCGGCGGGGGACGGGGACGG
>NZ_SJYZ01000003.1:0-276285 GCF_004337555.1 Microbacterium sp. PI-1
GATTTGGGGGAGGGGGATGCGTCGGGTACAGTTGTCGTAACCGAAGACCGCTGGTCATCGTCGTGAGCACATGCGCACAACGATCGAAGCTCTGCACAGCAGGGGCCCGCGCAGGACACGAACTTTCCAAAGCTCCGTGCGCTTGCGCCGGAGCTTTTTCTATGCAGGTGGTCCAGGTCGGCGCCCCACCACCGTGCGGCGCCTCGTACACACCAAGGAGTGACCATGGCGCAGAAGGATGCATCGGTCGCCGAGCTCACGAAGTCATTCGAGAACTCGACTGCCGTTCTGCTGACCGAGTACCGCGGTCTGACGGTTGCCCAGCTCAAGGAGCTGCGCAACAGCATCCGTCAGGACGCTGAGTACGCCGTGGTGAAGAACACGCTGACCAAGATCGCCGCCAACAAGGCTGGCATCTCCGCGCTGGACGACGACCTCAAGGGTCCGTCGGCTGTCGCGTTCGTGCACGGTGACTTCGTCGCCACCGCCAAGGCTCTGCGTGACTTCGCCAAGGCCAACCCGCTTCTCGTGATCAAGTCCGGCATCTTCGAGGGCAACGCCCTCACCGCGGACGAGGTCAACAAGTACGCCGCGCTCGAGAGCCGTGAGGTTCTGCTGGCGAAGGCTGCGGGCATGATGAAGGCGACGATGGGCAAGGCTGCCGCCACCATCGACGCTCTTCGCGAAAAGCTGGAGACCGCAGAGGCCGCGTAAGCGACCTGCGATCTCGTCTACAAACCCCATCTATCTAGGAGATACATCATGGCGAAGCTTTCCACCGAGGAACTGCTCGAGCAGTTCGCCGGCCTGACCCTCATCGAGCTCAACGAGTTCGTGAAGGCGTTCGAGGAGAAGTTCGAGGTCACCGCTGCTGCTCCCGTCGCCGTTGCCGGCGCTGCGGGTGGCGCAGGCGCTGCAGAGGCTGAGGAAGAGAAGGACTCCTTCGACGTCATCCTCGAGGCCGCTGGCGACAAGAAGATCCAGGTCATCAAGACCGTCCGCGAGCTCACCTCGCTGGGTCTCGGCGAGGCCAAGGCCGTCGTCGACGGTGCCCCGAAGGCCGTCCTCGAGGGCGCCAACAAGGAGACCGCCGAGAAGGCCAAGGCTGCTCTCGAAGAGGCCGGCGCGACGGTTACCCTCAAGTAATCACGCTTCAGCGTTTTCTGCGAAGGCCCCGGGTTCGCCCGGGGCCTTCGTGCGTTCCGGGCCGTGCGCGTGGCCGCCGTCAGCGCGGGGGAGCGGTCGAGTTGCGCACCACGAGGGCGGAGGCGGCAGCCACATGCTCCTGCGGAGCGTCCGGCCGGTCGATCCGCTGCATCAGCAGGCGAACGGCTTCGTGACCCTGTTCTCTCGGGGACTGCCCGATCGTGGTGAGGGCGAACATGTCCGCGTGCTCGTGGTCATCGATACCCACGACGCTGAGCTCGGTGGGTACGGCGATGCCCAGACGGCGGGCGGCGATGATCGCCCCGATGGCGGCCTCGTCGCACACGCCCACGATCGCGGTCGGTCGGTTTCGCCGATCGCCGAGCAGCCCCGCCGCCGCGGTGTAGCCCCCGGGCATGGTCGGGGCCGTGCCCGCGACCCGGGCGTGCGAAGCGAGTCCCGCGGCGCTCAGCGCGTCGCGGTAGCCGTCGAGCCGCCGCGTGTCACCGAAGCTCCGTCCCATCGCGTCTGTCGGGCCGCCGACGAAGGCGATCTCGGTGTGGCCGAGCTCGATCAGATGCTCGGTCGCGATGCGTGCGGCCGCCGCATCATCGATCGAGACCGCGCTCGAGCCCTCGCCGTAGGGCCCGACGCTCACCAGCGGCCTTCCCGTGCGCTGCAGGCGCTCGAGCTCATGCGCGCTCGGCTGGATGCCGACGGCGATGATCCCGTCGAAACGACGGCCGGGCAGCACGCTCTCGAACAGCCGTTCCCTGGTCTGCGACCCCTCAGGCACCCCGTAGAGGGAGAGGTCGTAGTCGAGGGCGAACAGCGACTCCTGGATCCCGGCGAGGAGTTCGGCGAAGAACCAGCGGTCGACGGGCGGCATGACGATCCCGACCGTCTGCGTCCGCCCCGTCGCGAGACTCGTCGCGGAGGAGTGGGCGACGTAGGCGAGTTCGCGGGCGGCGACCTCGACGCGCGTCCGCGTCTCGTCCGAGACATAGCCCCGTCCGCTCAGGGCGCGGCTCGCCGTGGCCTTCGACACCCCGGCACGCGACGCGACATCCGCGATCGTGCTCATCGGTCCTCCTCGACCTGATCACGCGGTTTCGTGGGCGGCGGCGTAGCGCGCGCCGGGTGTCAGCGTAGCCCGCGGACGGGGAAAAAGGAACCGGTTCCAGGCTCGGAGTGAGGGAGCGCTCCCAAGCCCGGAGGTTCCGCGCGCCGAATGGTTGCGAGCTTGTGACCCTTGCGTGTTGTGCGGGGGCGCACAGGGACAGTAGGTTGGCCTGGAATCGGTTCCCTAACGATGCCGCGGGGTGGCGTCGCACCAGGAGGGAACCTGTACTCGAAGAGGAGAATTCACATGGCTCTGTCACAGCGTTCCCGGCGTTACGCGCCGATCGCCCTGCTGGGGGTCGCGGGCATCGCGCTCGCAGGCTGCGGGGCTCCCGGCGGTGCGCCGGGCACAGACGGTGGTGATGGTGGCGACGCCACTGTCACGATCTACGGCACGATCGTCGACTCGGAGGCGGAGCTCCTCCAGGAGTCCTGGAAGGACTGGGCCGACGAGAACGGCATCACCATCAAGTACGAGGGCAGCCAGGACTTCGAGACGCAGCTCGGTACCCGCGCACAGGGCGGGAACCCGCCGGACATCGCGATCTTCCCGCAGCCCGGTCTGTTCGCCGACTTCGCCAAGCGCGACTTCCTCAAGCCTGCTCCCGAAGAGGTCGAGAAGAACGCCAACGAGTACTGGACCGAGGACTGGGTGAACTACGGGACCGTCGACGGCACCTTCTACGGGGCGCCGCTGATGGCCAACGTCAAGGGCTGGATCTGGTACTCGCCGGCGAAGTTCGCGGAGTGGGGCGTCGAGGTTCCGAAGACGCTCGACGAGATGTCCGCGCTGACCG
This sequence comes from Microbacterium sp. PI-1, assembly GCF_004337555.1. Classification (NCBI taxonomy): domain Bacteria; kingdom Bacillati; phylum Actinomycetota; class Actinomycetes; order Micrococcales; family Microbacteriaceae; genus Microbacterium; species Microbacterium sp. PI-1. Next base: position 3,066 of record NZ_SJYZ01000003.1, read on the forward strand.
AGACGATCCAGACGGCGACCGGCACTCCCGCGTGGTGCGCCGGTTTCGAGTCCGGAACGGCGACCGGCTGGCCGGGAACGGACTGGGTCGAGGACTACGTGCTGCGTCAGTCCGGCCCGGACGTCTACGACCAGTGGGTCACCAACGACGTCAAGTTCACCGACCCGCAGATCAAGTCGGCGTTCGACTCGGTCGGCGAGATCCTGCTGAACCCGGCGAACGTGAACGCCGGTTTCGGTGACGTGCGCTCGATCAACTCGACCGCATTCGGTGACGTCGCTCCTGCCCTCGCCGAGGGCACGTGCGCACTGACCCACCAGGCGTCCTTCCTCTCCGGCTTCTTCCCGGAGGGCACGGAGATCGCTGAGGACGGCGACATCTGGGCGTTCATGCTCCCGGGTGAGTCCGAGGGTGACACGGCCGTGACCGGTGCCGGTGAGATCGTCGGCGGGTTCAGCGACTCCGAGGCGACCCAGAAGGTGCTCGCGTACCTGTCCAGCCCCGAGTGGGCGAACAGCCGCGTCAGCCTCGGTGGCGTCACGTCCGCCAACAACGGACTCGACCCTGCGAACGCGAAGGACCCGATCCTCCAGGAGACCATCAAGATCCTGCAGGACCCGGACACGACCTTCCGCTTCGACGCGTCCGACCTGATGCCTGGTGCCGTCGGCGCCGGGACCTTCTGGAAGGGTATGGTCGCGTGGGTCAACGGCACCTCGACCGATGAGGTGCTCACGCAGATCGAGACCGGCTGGCCGAGCAGCTGATCCGGGGGAGGGGTCGTCCCGCACGGGGCGGCCCCTCAGCCCCCGCGGCGCGCACACCGACGTGCGCGCCGGTGATCCGGTCCGCGTGATGAAGGGGAATCCGTGAACGCGACTAATTTCTTCCGTTGGATCGGCTCGCTCCCGCCGGTCCTGCAGGCCGTCGCCGTGGTCATCGCTTTCGCGGTGGTCGTGGCGATCATCCTGCTCCTGGTGGACATCGCTCCGCGCAGGGGAAAGCTCTACACCTTCGTCCGATTGGCGATGTGCCTGCTCATCCCCCTCGTGGTGATGTTCTTCTTCAACTCCTATTACTGGGCGATGGGAGTGGCCGTCGCCGTCGGCGCTCTGTTCTTCTGGCTCGACTATCGCTCCCGCGATGGCGCGGGGTATCTGATCCAGCTCGTGGCCTTCATGGCTCCGGCGCTGCTGCTGCTGCTCGTCGGCCTCGTCCTGCCGTCGATCCAGACGATGTTCTCGTCGTTCATGAACTCCTCGGGCAACGAGTTCGTCGGTCTGAACAACTACCTGTGGATCTTCACGCAGTCCGACGGCATCACGGCCGTGATCAACACGATCGTCTGGGTGCTCCTGGTGCCGACGGTCTCCACGATCGTCGGCCTCGCCTACGCGGTGTTCATCGACCGCACCCGCGGCGAGAAGATCTACAAGGTCCTGGTCTTCATGCCGATGGCGATCTCCTTCGTCGGGGCGAGCATCATCTGGCGATTCATCTACGAGTACCGCGGGCCGCAGTACGAGCAGATCGGTCTCCTCAACCAGATCCTCGTGTGGCTCGGGGGCACGCCGCAGCAATGGCTGCTCAATGAGCCGTGGAACAACCTGTTCCTGATCGTCGTGCTCATCTGGGTGCAGACCGGTTTCGCGATGGTCGTGCTGTCGGCATCGATCAAGGGAGTGCCGGCGGAACTGCTGGAGGCGGCGGAGCTGGACGGCGCGAACGCCTGGCAGCGGTTCGTGTCGGTGACCGTCCCCGCGATCCGCCCCGCGCTCATCGTGGTCCTCACGACCATCTCGATCGCATCGCTGAAGGTGTTCGACATCGTGCGGACGATGACCGCCGGTAACTACGGCACCTCGACTCTCGCGAACGAGATGTACACGCAGTTCTCGAAGTTCGAGGCGGGGCGCAGTGCCGCGCTCTCCGTCATCCTGTTCATCCTGGTGCTGCCGATCGTGATCTACAACGCACGCCAGATCAAGAAGCAGCGGGAGATCCGATGACCGACACCGTGAAGTCAGACGCCGCCCTCAGCACGCGCGCGATCACCACCGGCGGCGGGTTCGAGGGCGCCGCAGGCCGCACTCGCAAGAAGCTGTCCCGGCCGTGGGCATCGGTGGCGTCCATCGTCATCGCGTTCATGTGGACGATCCCGACGCTCGGACTGTTCATCTCGTCGTTCCGGCCGCGGGATCAGATCCAGACCACGGGATGGTGGACGTTCTTCGCCGATCCGCAGGTGACGATCGAGAACTACGTCGACGTGCTGCAGTCCGGCACGACGCAGCTCACCATCCTGGAGTCGTTCGTCAACTCGATCGCGATCACGATCCCGGCGACCATCGTGCCGCTGATGATCGCTTCCATGGCGGCCTACGCGTTCGCCTGGATCGACTTCAAGGGCCGCAACGCGCTGTTCATCTTCGTGTTCGCGCTGCAGATCGTGCCGATCCAGATGGCCCTGGTGCCGTTGCTGAGTTCGTTCTCCCGCGGGCTCAACCTCTTCGGGCTGCAGGTCACACTGCCGCTCGATGCGTCCCAGGGCTACGCGCAGGTGTGGATCGCGCACTCGATGTTCGCGCTTCCGCTGGCGATCTACCTGCTGCACAACTTCATGTCGGAGATCCCCGGCGAGATCATCGAGGCCGCACGCGTCGACGGTGCATCCCGCGGGCAGATCTTCTTCCGTGTGGTGCTTCCGCTGACGATGCCGGCGATCGCCTCGGTCGCGATCTTCCAGTTCCTCTGGGTCTGGAACGACCTGCTCGTGGCGCTGGTGTTCGCCGACGGAGCCGCGGCGCCGATCACGAAGCTGTTGGCCGAGATCACGGGCACGCGAGGAAACGACTGGTACCTGCTCACGGCAGGCGCCTTCGTCTCGATCATCGTGCCGCTGATCGTGTTCTTCGCCCTCCAGCGCTACTTCGTCCGCGGCCTGCTGGCCGGATCGACGAAGGGCTGACACACTTCGGAAGACAGAGGGGCCTTTCGTGAGAACGGATGCCGCGGTCGGGAGAAACACAACCCCGCCCGCGGCATCCGCGCGTCTACCCTGAAGGCATGAAGTACGCAGACTCCATCGTCGACCTCGTCGGCGACACGCCCCTCGTGAAGCTCCGTCACGTCACCGAGGGCGTCGCGTGCACGGTCCTCGTGAAGCTCGAGTACCTGAACCCGGGTGGCTCGTCGAAGGATCGGATCGCCGCGCGGATCATCGACGCCGCCGAAGCCGCCGGCGACCTGAAGCCGGGCGGGACGATCGTCGAACCGACCAGCGGCAACACCGGTGTGGGTCTGGCGCTCGTGGCCCAGCAGCGCGGCTATAAGTGCGTGTTCGTGCTGCCCGACAAGGTGGGCGAGGACAAGATCGACGTGCTGCGCGCGTACGGGGCGGAGGTCGTGGTGACGCCGACCTCGGTCGCGCCCGACAGCCCGGAGTCGTATTACAGCGTGAGCGATCGGCTGGCGCGGGAGATCCCCGGCGCGTTCAAACCGAACCAGTACGAGAACCCGAACGGCCCGCGCAGCCACTACGAGACCACGGGTCCGGAGATCTGGCGCGACACCGACGGCGGGGTCACGCACTTCGTCGCCGGGGTCGGCACGGGCGGCACGATCACGGGCACCGGTCGCTACCTGCGGGAGATCTCGGAGGGCCGGGTGCGGATCGTCGGTGTCGACCCGGAGGGCAGCGTGTACAGCGGGGGTACCGGACGGCCGTACCTCGTCGAGGGCGTGGGGGAGGACATCTGGCCGGGCGCCTACGACCCCACCGTGCCGCACGAGATCGTCGCGGTGGGCGACGCCGACGCCTTCGCGATGACGCGGCGCCTCGCCCGCGAGGAGGGCATCCTCGTCGGCGGATCCAGCGGGATGGCGGTGGTCGGTGCGCTGCGCGTCGCACGGGACCTCCCGGCGGATGCCGTCATGGTCGTGCTGCTTCCCGACGGAGGCCGCGGCTACCTGGGCAAGATCTTCAACGATGGATGGATGCGCTCCTACGGGTTCAGCGATGTGGAGGACGGGGAAACCGTCGCCGACGTGCTCGCGGCACGTCCGCACAGACGGGGAGCGGGGATCCCGGACCTCGTGCACGCCCACCCGACCGACACCGTGCTCGAGGCGATCGGCATGATGACCGAGTACGACGTCTCGCAGTTGGTCGTGCTCAGCGCCGAACCGCCCGTCATGATGGGCGAGGTGCTCGGCACGGTCGACGAGAAGGGGCTGCTCGACCTGCTGTTCCGCGGCGAGGCGAACGCGACCGACGCCGTGGGGGCACACGTGGGGGAGCGGCTTCCGCTCGTCGGCATCCACGCCTCGGTCGCACAGGCGCGGGCCGCGCTCGCCGAGGCCGACGCGCTGCTGGTGACGGAGGACGGCAAGCCGCACACGGTGCTGACCCGCCAGGACCTGCTCGCGTACCTGTCCCGTTGACGTCTTCCGCGGAGCGGCGACCCGTGGCGTAACGGGACGTCCGCGGCGCCGGGCGCGGACGTAGGCTGAGGTCATGTCCGACCACGCCTTCGCCACCCGCGCCATCCACGCAGGACAAGCTGCCGACCCCACGACGGGGGCGATCATCCCGCCGATCTACCAGTCCTCCACGCACGTGCAGGACGGTATCGGCGGCTTCCGCGAGGGTTACGAGTACAACCGTGCGGGCAACCCCACGCGTTCCTCCCTGGAGACCCAGCTCGCGGCTCTCGAAGGCGGAGTGCGCGCGCTCTCCTTCGCCTCGGGGCTCGCGGCGGAGGACGCGCTGCTGCGGGGAATCCTGAAGCCGGGGGACCACGTCCTGCTCGGGAACGACGTGTACGGCGGCACCTACCGGCTGCTCAGCCGGGTGCTGGCTCCCTGGGGTGTGGAGACGACGACGGTCGAGCTCTCGGACGTGGACCTGCTCCGTGCCGCGATCCGTCCGGAGACGAAGGTCGTGTGGCTGGAGACGCCGAGCAACCCTCTGCTGAAGATCGTCGACATCGCCGTGATCACCGAGCTCGCGCATGCGGCCGGTGCGATCGTGGTCGTGGACAACACCTTCGCCTCTCCTGCGCTGCAGCAGCCCCTCGCGCTCGGTGCCGATCTGGTCGTGCACTCCACGACGAAGTACCTGGGCGGGCACTCCGACGTGCTCGGCGGTGCGGTCGTGTTCGGCGATGACCGCTACGTCGAGCAGGTCAAGTTCCAGCAGTTCGCCGTCGGTGCGGTGTCCGCTCCGATGGATGCGTGGCTGACGACCCGCGGCATCAAGACACTCGCGCTGCGCATGCGGCAGCATTCCGAGAACGCGCAGGCGATCGCCGAGTGGGCGGTGGCGAGGCCGGAGTTCTCGCAGGTGTACTTCCCGGGACTCGCCTCGCACCCCGGGCATGAGATCGCCGCCGCGCAGATGAGCGGTTTTGGCGGCATGCTGTCGCTCGGCCTCGCAGCCGGCGCCGACGCTGCCCGTGCCTTCGCCGAGAGCACCTCGGTGTTCCAGCTCGCCGAGTCGCTCGGCGGCGTGGAGTCGCTCATCGGCTATCCATCGGACATGACGCATGCGTCGGTGCGCGGAACGGAGCTCGCCGTCCCGGAGAACGTCGTGCGGCTCTCCGTCGGCATCGAAGACCTCGGAGATCTGATCGCCGATCTGGACGAGGCGCTGGCGCGCGTGAGGCGCGTGCGGGAGCAATAACGTGCCTGCGGGGTGGTCGCGAGGGACGTATTTGATCCCGCGACGGGGGAGACGGACGCGCTAGCATGGGGGCTTCCCCCTTGGCGAAACGATTCGACAAGACCACCCCCTCGAACGCTGGAAGGACGTCGTGTCCGACGCGCCCCGCACTGACTCCATCCCCGTCGCACCGTCGGAGCAGCAGACCGAAGAGACTCCGCAGCCCGCGCGCACCGCGACCGGGAGCATCCGCACCTCCACGGCGACCGGGGCGATCCGCACCCTCGGCGCGAATCCCGCGACGGCACCGATCATGCTGCACCCGGGAGATGCGATCTCCCTCGGCAGGCGGACGCTCTACATCGTCCTGCTCGGAGCTCTGACCGCGCTCGGTCCGTTCACGATCGACCTCTATCTCCCGGCCTTCCCGGTGCTGGAGGAAGACTTCCAGACCACGGCTGCCGCGATCCAGCTGACCCTGACCGGAACGATGATCGGCTTCGCCCTGGGTCAGCTCGTCGTCGGGCCCCTCAGTGACAAGGTCGGGCGCCGGGTGCCGCTGATCGTGGTCACCGCCCTGCACGTCCTCGCGAGCGTGGGGGCGGCCCTCGCGCCGGACCTCGGCCTGCTCAGCGCGGCTCGGGTGCTGATGGGGGTGGGAGCGGCCGCCGGTGGAGTGGTGGCCATGGCGATCGTGCGCGACCTGTTCGGCGGGCGGCGACTGGTCATCATGCTCTCGCGTCTCGCGCTGGTGTCGGGCGTCGCACCGGTCATCGCACCGTTGATCGGCTCCTGGTTGCTGACCCTGATGCCCTGGCGGGGGATCTTCGGCGTGCTCGCGGCCTACGGCGTCGTGATGCTGCTGTCCACGCTCCTGTTCATCCCGGAGACGCTTCCGGTCGCGCGTCGGCAGGGCGGCGGCGCCACGATGGCGCAGCGCTACCGCTCGGTGCTCTCTGATCGCGTCTTCCTCGGCGTGCTCGTGATCGGCGGCATGACCTTCTCCGGATTGTTCTCGTACCTCTCCGCGTCGCCGTTCCTCTTCCAGGTGACCCACGGGCTGGATGCCCAGCAGTACGGTCTGCTGTTCGCCGTGAACTCGCTCGGTGTCGTCGCCGGGGTGCAGACGGCCTCACGGCTCGCCGCCCGCTTCGGACCGCAGTGGGTCATGGCCTACTCGACCGCTGTGCTGCTCCTGGCGGGTGTCGCGATCATCGTCACCGACCAGCTCGGACTCGGACTGTGGGGCACGGTGATCCCGTTGTTCGTCTTCATGACGGCGTGCGGCTTCACGTTCCCCAATGTGCAGGTGCTGGCGCTCGATCGGCACGGCAAGGCTGCGGGGACGGCGGCATCCATCATCGGGGCGACGAACTTCGGCGTGGCGGGGCTCATCTCGCCGCTCGCGGGCTGGCTCTCGCACGACGCCGGGATCACGGCGACGACCATGGCCTCCGTGATGGTCGGTTGTGCCGCGATCGGCGTGCTGTCGCTGTGGTTCGTCGTGCGTCCGCGCACCGTGGGGATGCTCACTCCCTGAGTGCCCAGGTATCGTCCGACAGAATAGGACGATGGACAGGCGGATGCTGCTGTGGTGGGGAGTGGGCCTCCTCGCGCTCGCAACGGCGCTCGGTGCGCTGGTCGTGTTCGCGTATCCGGAGACGCCGGGGTTCGACCGGTGGTGGAACGTGATGATCGCCGCAGCCCGTGCCGACGGCATGGTCGACTTCGCCCTCGTCCTGAACTGGATCGGCGGCGGCTGGGTGGCGATCTTCGCGGTGCCGCTGCTGACCATCATCGCTCTCGTGCTCGCTCGCCGATGGCGGGCTGCGGCGTTCGCCGCCCTCTGCTTCGCCGCGAGTGCCGGTGCGGTGCAACTGCTCAAGCTGCTCTTCGGGCGGGCCCGCCCCGACGACATGCTGGTGGTGAGCGACTACGGCTCCTTCCCCTCGGGCCACACGGCGAACGCCGCGACGATCGCGCTCGTGGTCTGGGTGCTGTTCCCGCGGGTCTGGACGGCGATTCTCGGCGTGCTGTGGGTGCTCGCGATGGCACTCTCGCGCACCTTCCTGTCGGTGCACTGGGCCAGCGACACGCTCGGCGGCGCGCTCGTCGGCGCCGGGGTGGTCCTGGTCCTGGCCGCGTGGCTGCTCCCGTGGGTGCGGCAACCGAGCTCCGAGGTCGCGGCGCCGATAGGCTGAACGGGCCCGTCGTCCAGAGGAGTCCTTCGTGTCGCGCATCCGTCCCTACCGCCCCACCGACCGCGCCGCGCTGTACGAGATCTGCGTGAAGACGGCTGACGCCGGCGTCGATGCGACCGGGGTGCTCTCCGACGATGCGCTCTGGGGAGACCTGTTCGCGGTCCCCTACGCCGAGCGGCATCCGGACCTCTCCTGGGTGGTCGAGAGCGACGACGGGCGCACGATCGGCTACATCGTGGCGACCGACGACACCGACGCCTTCTACACCTGGTTCCGCGAGGAGTGGTGGCCGACGCGTCAGGAGCGGTACCCCCGGCCGGCCGAGGTGGTCACCCGCGAGGATCGGATGGTCGACTACGGCTACAGTCGCGCGCCCGGCATCGAGCCGAATGCCGCAGACCACCCGGCCCACCTGCACATCGACCTTCTTCCGGAGACGCAGGGACAAGGGCTCGGCCGTGCCCTCATCGAGACCCTGTTCGCCGAGCTGACGCGTCGGGGCATCCGGGGCTTGCATCTGGGCATCGACCCGAACAACGCGGGGGCCGCCGCGTTCTACGAACGCCTCGGAATGACGCGACTCCCGGCGGAACCGGGCGGACAGACCTACGGCGTGCGCTTCGACGCCTGAACACCGCATCCCGCGGTGACGGCGGGACACCGGTGCTCACTGCGCTCGCTCCTCCCCGAATCCCCGGTGCCGGTTAAACACGAAAGAGCCCCCGCTGGCGCGGAGGCTCTTTCGTGTTTGGCGGTGACGGCGGGATTCGAACCCGCGGTTGCTTGCACAACACACGCTTTCCAAGCGTGCTCCTTCGGCCGCTCGGACACGTCACCAAGGAACAACCTGTCCATCCTATCCGATCGGCGGAGCGCGACGTGACAGGGCGCTGTGGCGAAGCCCAGCATGCGATCCTGTCATGACCAATATGACGCGTATGGAATATATTGCTAGTTGGGTGAGTGCTCAATAGCCTCAGATGAGGACGGATCAACGCCGTACCGCATCCGACGCTACTGGGGGAGACCATGCGCGCCAGCTCGACCACGGCACGACCGGACAGTCACCGCACGGTGGCGGCCTTCGAGCAGTACGTGACCGCGGAGCGCGCGATTCCGGGGTGCGCGGTGTTCTTCCTCGAGTCCGCGGTGCAGCTCGACGAGGTGCGGGCGCTCGCCGAACGCGACGATGTGACCTTCGTCCCCGCGGGGTCCCTCCCGAAAGTGGATCCTCGGGTCGTCCCGTTCGCCGGGGCGCTTCACGCGCCCGGCGACGAGATGAGCTTCGGCGGGCGCCACGCGTTCCAGCTGCAGGACTACCTCGCCGGCCGCTTCCGCTTCCGCGACGGGCTCACGGTCGTCCGACAGGGGTCGGCGGAAGGACTCGCTGCATTCCTCCGTGATGCCGACACGGCCCGGTCGACCGGCATCTTCGCCGAACGGCTCCTCGACGGTGCTCTGCTGCTGGATTCCGCCGCGTCGTTCACCCGCGCGTATCCGGTACCGGATTCTCTGGTGCGCGTGCATGTGACCGCGGACGGCGAGTACCGGGACGGCCCTGACGGACTCCTGCTCGGACGGGTGGGCGACGGGCGCGCAGACATCGAGGCCGTGGCCACCGAGAACGCCGGTCGTGGTCGAGCATTCGCGCGCATCGTGGACCCCCGGGTCCTCGAGGCGGATCTCGACGATCGGCCGTGGATCGAGTTGTACGTGTCGCTCGTGACGGCGAGTCGACGGGACCGCGTCTGATGCGCGACGCACACCGCGGGCCCGGGGCGGACCTGGTCGGAGCCCGGGCGCTCCGGGAGTGGATCACCGGGGTGCCGGACCGGTACGCGCGGGTGTTCCTGGTCGAAAGCGGCGCGCAGGCGGATCGTGTCGCAGGCGCAGCAGGGCGAGACGACGTGATTCTTCTGCCCGAGGGGAGCGGGCCCTGTGCCGGACCGGCCCGCGTCGTCCCGTACACCGGCGCGCTGCAGGACATCGGGGATGAGTTGTTCTTCGGTGAGCGCGGCGTCGAACTCCAGGACTACGTCGCTGCGGCATTCCTGCAGTTCACCGGGCCGACCGCTCTCAGCCTCTTCGACGCGGTCAGCTGGCAGGCTCTCCTCGACGATGCCGAGCTCGCGCGACGGACGGGCGTGTTTCCCTCGGCGCTGATCGATCCGCGAGTCCTCCTGGCGGACCGCGGCGCACTCACGGAACCGGGCGAGCTCGCGACCCCGAGCGCGATCAGAGTGCGGGCGGACGGCGCCGTCAGCGTCGGGGTCCAGGGCGATCCCCTCGGAACCGTCGACGAGCTGCCCGCCGTGCTCGCCGTGCCGCGACCCCGGGCCGTGGCCTTGGGAGGGTCGGTGCCTCGAGAGGCGTTCGTCACCGATCGGACGCTGCGCGAGGGGACGACGCGATACCTCTGCGCGACGGACCTCGTGAAGATGCTCCGCCTGGCCAACGGCGACGCCCGCATCTCGGGGTTCGGGTGGGCGCTCGTCGACGACGGCCTCGCGGATGCCGACCCCTGGGCCGCGGATCCGTTCCTGATCGAGACCGCGGACGGCTTCGTCCTGGCAGACACGCGGACGTTGCGTCGACAGCTGCTGTCCCCGGTGGCCGCGCAGGTGGTCGCCGTCACGCAGACGTCCACGACGCCGGAGGTCGCGGCGGAGCGCGTGGCTCGGCGGCTGGGCGGCTCCGTGGCCGACGCGCGAGCCCTGTGCCTCGAGGCCGTCACCATCCTCAACATCCGCTTCGGTACCCGAGCGGGCCTCGCTCGCCCGGCGAACGGTATCCGGCGTTGAGCGTGCCGAACGCCGTGTGGAGCTCGATGCTCCCCGCGGATGCGACCTTCCCTCCTGATCGCGTCGCCGTCCGCGCCGCGGGACATCGCATCGAGTTCGCCGACGGATCCACACGCCTGTGCGCGACGAGCGGGCTCTGGAACGTTCCGCTCGGGTACGGGAATCCGGTCGTCGGCGAGGCCGTGGCCAGAGCCACACACGATGCGTCGTACCTGACCCTGTTCCGCGCGTCGCATCGGTATGCCGAAGCCGCCGCGGAAGGTCTTCTCGACCTCGCGGACCCGACCAGGTACAGCCGCGTCATCTTCTCCACCTCGGGCGGCGCTGCGAACGATGCCGCCATGAAGCTCGCACGACAGTACTGGGCGCAGAAGGGCGCAGGATCCCGATCCCTCATCGTCGGGCTGAAAGGCAGCTACCACGGCACGATGTACGGCAGCCACGCGCTCAGCGGAGACGACCTCCTGCAGTCCGTCTACTCCGTCGATCGCAGGTCGGTGCGCCACGTTTCGTCCAGCGATGAGGGTGAAGAGCTCGCCACCCTGTTGAAGCGGGAAGGGTCCCGAGTCGCCTCGGTCGTCGTGGAGCCCGTCCTGGGCAGTGGCGCATATGCGCTGACCGAGGCGTTCATCGATCGCCTCGTGCTGCTGCGTGAGGAATACGGGTTCCTGCTCGTGGCCGACGAGGTCGCGACGGGATTCGGGCGCACCGGCGCGATGCTCGCCACCGACGAGTGGCCGGCCGCTCCCGACGTCCTCCTCCTCTCGAAAGCACTGACGAACGGCGCGACGGGTGCAGCCGCGATCCTCGTGGGTCCCCGTGTCGCCTCCGAGTTCGCGCGAGGCGGGTGGACCTTCGTCCACGGGGAGACGCAGGCGGGAACGCCGGTGTGCGCGGCGGCCATCACCGCAGTGATGGAAGAGCTGCGTCGGATCGACGTGGAGACGACGACGAAGGCACTCGGGGCCGAGCTGTTCCGTCTGGCGACGGCGCTGAAGTCCGACGGATTGATCACGGAGGTCACGGGGCGGGGCTGCTTCGTGGGGATGGGGCTCCGCCACCACGATGAGCGCCGGCTGTCCTCCTCCGAGGTTCTCCGTGTGGTCTCCGCCATCGCCGACCACGGCGTCCTGGTGCAGCCCGGCCCCAGCTCCATCGAGCTGATCCCGGCCTACGGATTCACCTCGGAGGAGCTCCGCACGGTGGATGCGGCCGTGCGCTCGGGTCTCGCGCGAGTGCAGGAAGCGGCAGCATGACCGCGCACTTCACCGGACGCGTCCCGACCCTGTGGCACGGCCCCGGCGTCGCGCATCACGTGATGGCGCACCTCACCGCGGGACGAGAGGTCCTCGTGATCGCGGACTCGGCGGTCACGGTTCCCTTCCCGGCCGGGTCTGCGGTGAGGACCATCACGGTGGACGCGCCGTCGGTGGATGTCACGTCGGTCTCCAGGATCGCGCGGCACATCGTTCGTCGGTCGCCCGAGGTCATCGTGGCCGTCGGTGGGGGCAGCGTGCTCGACGCCAGCAAGATCGCCGCGCTCGCGCTCGCTCCGGGGAAGGTCTTCGACTATGCCATCGGTCATGCGGAGAAGTCCGCGCTGACCGTGCTGCCGGATGCGCCGCCGCCCGTGGAGATCATCGCCGTGCCGACGACTCTGGGCACTTCGTCGGAGACGAACAGCGTCGGCATCCTCAAGAACGGGAGCGGCTATCGACTCATCGTCGGACGCTCGCTCAGACCCCGTCATGCCGTCATCGATCCACGCAACCTGGCGTCCCTCACGTACGGCGCCGTCCGTGAGGGAGCGCTGGAGGCGTTCCTGCGTCTTGCCGGTACGTCGACGAGTTCGCGGCGAAGCGCCCGGGGGAACAGCGAGGCCGTCATCCTCGGGAGAGCCCTCCTCGAGACCGCCACCCAGGACGCCGGCTCGCCTGCGGGGCGGTTGCGCCTCGCACGGTTGAGCGCAGCCACCCAACGCGGTGCGGCTCTGCGCGGACAGGATCCCTACAGCGCTCGCCATTGGTATGTCGCGAACGAAGTGGCCTTCGTGCTCAGGACTCGCAAGATGGTCGCCACGGCAGCGGTGATCGCCGCGGTCTGGCGTCGTATCTGCGCGGGTGACACCCGCTGGGGAGATCGGCAGAGTCTTGAGGACTTCTGGTCGCGGGTCGCGAGCGGGGTGGCATTGCCTCTCGAACCGGCCGCGGGTATCGCCGCCCTCCTCGAGCGCTGGGATATCCCGCTTCCGTCGCGACCGACCACGCGGGAGGTCGGCCGCATCTCGATGTCCACCGAGGCGTCGTGGGGAGATCGCCGCCCGATGCTCACCGGCCTCGTCGCCGACGACATCCGTGAGGTCCTCCGCGGTTCCCGGTGGAGCGATCCGTGTGCCGGCGATCAACGCCGGCCCCCGACTGCCGTGCAGAGGAGGTGAAGAGATGATCAAGGACGTGGAAGAGCGACTCCGGTTCCAGGAGCTGGACGACATGGAGGCTCCCAGCTGGGAGAGCTTCTATCAGGGCGCCATCAGTGCGCTGATCCTCATCGGGATCGGCGCTGCCGCTGCGACGTGATCCCGTCGCCCGACGGAGATCGAGACGAGGAAGGAGAGAGGTATGAACACCGAAGTGCAGAGGCTCGAATTCACTGAGCTCGAGGCGATGGACGCTCTGAACAACACCGATGATTTCGTGCGGGGCTTCGCCGTCGGCGTCATCATCGGAATTCTCGCGCTGACCTAGGAAGCGCATCGCCACGTGATGAAGGAGGTACGAAATGCAGACTGATCTGCTGGAGTTCCAGGAACTCGAACGAATCGACGCGCCACTCGAGTGGTGGGAGCACGTCAGCTACATCATCGCCATCGTCGGCGGTGCCGCGGCGATCGCGACGTGACCGGTCGGGGTGCGGGCGGTTCCGCGCGCCCGCACCCCCTCACTCCCGCGGAGAGGTGTGGTGAATGTCAGGAACGATAACCGAAGCCATCGCGGCGCGACTCGACCGGGCGGGTGCGGTCCCTCGGGAACAGGACCTGTACACGGGCGAGGGGACCGACTTCTACGAGCGACTGGTCGGCGCCGATGCCGCGGAGATCCGAGAGGTGCTGGCGCTCGCGAGAGAAGCCGCGGGTCCGGTCCTCGATGTGGCCGCCGGCAGCGGAAGGCTGACCATCCCGCTGGTGCGCTCCGGCCGATCGGTGACCGCGCTCGATCTCTCCGACGACATGCTCTCGCACCTTCGTCGTGCCCTGCCCGACCATCCGAGGCTCGACTGTGTGATCGCCGATATGCGCGACTTCAGCCTGCCGCGTCCGTACGACCTCGTGGTCCTCGGTGCGACCTCCATCACCTTGTTGGACAGGGAGGGGAGGGCGCGCCTGTACGCGAGTGTGCGACGCCACCTCGCGCCGGGAGGGGTCTTCGCCTTCTCCGTCGCGGGAGGCGCCGCAGCGGAGAGCCTGACGGTGCCGAGCGAGCAGGAGATCCGTGTCCCCGGGCCCGGTCCCGGACCCGGCGGCGAGGAGACCTATCTGTTCTCGCAGCAGGTGGAGGAGGACGGCGCGGCTCGCCTGGTCAACTGGGTGCGCCTCGCCGACATCGTGGCGGGCGGCGACGTGCGCGTGCTCACGAGTCGGCTGCGTGTGCTCAGCCACGAGCTCCTCTCCAGCGAGCTCGTGGACGCCGGTTTCGCTGAACCTGCCGTCTCGCCCGTGCGGACGCACCCCGGAGCGGACATCCTTCTCCTCACGACGACGTGGGTCGGAACCCGGGACCGGGCGCGTGACGATGACACCGCCTAGTTTCGCTCGGCGGCGAGACTCTCGCGCCCCGGTGCCGCTCACGGCCGAGGATCGTCCGCTTCTCGCCCCCGGTGTCGTGTTCGAGGAAGTGGGGGAGGCCGGGGTGTGGATCGCGCTGCTGCAGGGGGTGCCCTCGTCGAGGGTCTCGCGGGCCGTCGTCGATCTGCTGACGGCGATGGACGGCGAGACCACGCTCCGCGACCTGCACACGCGCTTCGCCGCATCCGAGCCGCGGGACGACTTCCTCCTGCTCATCCAGCGCTTCCGCGCCAGCGGGCTCCTGGCCGGTGACACGAAGCCCCCGCCCGGCAGAGTGACCTACCGGCCCCCGTTCACGCTGCAGTTCGCGACGCTGCGTGCACCCGCGTTCTTCGACCGCGGGAATCGCCTGATCGTCCCGCTCTCACGCCGAGGGGTTCTGGCATCCCTTCTGGTGGTGCTCTGCCTCGGCCTCGGCGCTGCGGCCCTGCAGACAGGTGAGGTGTGGGACGTCCTGACCATGCCGGTGTCGTTGCCCGGACTCGTGGGCGTCGTCATCGCGTTGTCCGTCATGACGCTGCTCCACGAGAGCGCTCATGGGCTCGCGCTCACACGCTTCGGCGGCGAACCGCGCCGCGCGGGTTTCATGCTCTACTACCTCACCCCCGCCTTCTTCGTCGATGTGACCGACGGCTGGCGCCTCTCCGACCGGTGGCAACGTGTCGCGGTCGCGCTCGCCGGGCCGGCCGTGCACGCCGTCGCCGCCGCGGTCGCCCTCCTCGCCGCGCTCGCCCTTCCGGACCCTCTGATCCACCAGGCGCTGTTGCTCCTCGCCGTGTCCTGCGTCGCGATCGTGCTGGTCAACCTGATTCCGTTCGTGCGATTCGACGGCTACATCGCGTTCATGAGTGCGCTCGACGAACCGAACCTCCGGGACCGGACGATTCACGACGGAGTGGACTTCCTGACCCGGATCCTGTTCGGCGGTCCGCGGACCGCACGGAGCCTCGATCGGTGGTGGAGCGTGCCGTTCGGTCTCGCCTGTCTCGTCGCCCCGATCGCGCTCGTGCTGTTCGCGGTCTCCCGCGTGGTGCGAGCGCTCGCCGGAGGCGGACCGGTGCTGGGGGTCCTCGTCGTCGTCCTGGAAGCTGCCGTGGTGCTCGTCGGCATCGTGATCCTCTCGACGGCGCTGCGCCGCGTCCTTCGGTCAGGCGTCTCCCGGCTCCGCTTCGTCGCCGTCGGTGCGACGCTGATCGCGAGCATCGTGGTCGTGGGCGCCGTGATCCCGCTGCCGGTGACGGCGACGTACGGTTTCGTCACCCGCGGTGACCGTGTGCTCCTCGTGCAGCCGGGCACCGCCGCCGAGGCGGAGGTGCCGGACGGCGCCCCGGTCGAGCTGATGAGCGCCGGGCTCCTCGCGAGCGCGCGGGTCGGCGGGGGGACCATCAGGCCGGAGCCGCCGATGCCGACGGAGGTCCCCTGGGCGGTGCTCGTCCCCGTCGCGGCGGACGGCGTGGACGTCCCCGCAACGGTCATCGCCGGCGTGGACGTGGACGACGGCGGCGGGAGCACGCCGCCGACCGGACGGGCGCAGGTCGCGCTCGGCACGAGGAGTCTGTGGCAGACGCTCTGGGCGACCGGCGTGGTGTCGCCGCTGTCCGCCCTTCTGGACCAGAAGCACGAGAGGCAGGAAGATGACTGAACACGCGATCGAGGTCCGAGGCCTCACGAAGAGGTACGGCCGCCGGACCGCCGTGGAAGACCTGTCCTTCGTCGTGCCGCGCGGGACGATCGTCGGGCTCCTGGGGCCGAACGGCGCGGGCAAATCGACGACGCTGCGCACGATCGTCGGCTTGCTCCGGCCGACGAGCGGCGAGAGCCTCATCGACGGTGTTCCGTTCTCGGCGCTCGACAACCCCGCATCGCACGTCGGTGTGCACATGGACGGCTTCGGTTTCGAGGCGGGCATCACTGCACGGCGGCACCTGGAGATCTGTCGGCTCGCGGCCGGTGCGCCGCGCGGCCGGACCGACGAGGTCCTCGAGGAGGTCGGGCTCACCGCCGACGCGCGTCGTCGCGTGAAGACGTTCTCGACGGGGATGGCTCAGCGGCTCGGCCTGGCCGCCGCCCTCATCGGGGCGCCGCCCACGCTCATCCTCGACGAACCGGCGAACGGCCTGGACCCCGACGGGATCCGCTGGCTGCGCAGGTTCCTCCGCCGCTTCGCCGAACGCGGCGGCACCGTGCTGGTCGCCAGTCATCAGCTGTCAGAGCTCGAACACATCGTGGATGAGGTCGTGGTCATCAAACGGCGAGCACTCTTCGCCGGACGACTCGGCGACCTGGTCACGAGCAACGGCGACTCCCTGGAGAGCAAGTACTTCGAACTGGTCGAGGAAGTGCCGGTATGAGGGGCGCGATCCAGAGCGAGGCCCTGCGCTCCGTGAGCGGGCTCTCCCTCCTCGCCGTCTACCTCGTCGCGTTCCTCCTGCCCGCCTTCGTGCTGTTCTCCGACGGATCGCGCCTCGACGTGGCCGGCCTCGATCCCGCCGCGGCGACCACTCGTCTCCTGGAGCCTCTCGCCTGGTCGGCGGTCTCCGCGGCGTTCGTCGGCGCGTACGGCGTCACTCGTGAGTACTACTACGGCTCGATGGACCGGACCCTCACCAGCGTCGGATTCCGGCGTGCGTTCGCCGGAAAGCTCGTCGCGGGCGTCCTCGTCGCGCTCGCCCTGTCCGTCGGCCTCTTCGTCGTGTGGACCGCGGGTGTCGCCGTCTTCTTGGGCCGGAGCGGTCTCTCGCTCGCTCTGACGCCGGACGGGTGGCGCCTCTGCGCGGGAGCTCTGGTCGGCGGCGTGCTCGGTGCGCTCATCGGGGGCTCCATCGGCTGGATCACCCGCAACTATTACGCGACGGCCTTCCTCGTCCTCGTCCTGCCGATGGTGGGGGAACTCGCACTGCTGCGCACGGTGCCGGAGGTGGCGAAGTTCTCGCCCGGGTTGGCGCTCGCGGCCTTGGGTGTGCCCGGGTATCAGGGCCGCCTGCTCGAGTTCGGCCCGGCGCTCGTCGTCGCACTCGCGTGGACCGCGGGGCTGGTCGCGGTGGCGTGGACCGGTGGTCGCAGGAGGGCGGGATGATCGTCCGCGCGCTCCGAGCCCACGCGCGCGGTGTGACCGGCGACATCGTCCTCCTCTGGGTGGTCGCGGCCGCCGTCGTGTTGTCGACTTCGATGGCGACGAGCGTTCCTGCGGAGCTCGCCGAGGCACCGGCCGGGGTTCGCGCCGCACTCAGTGCGCCGTTCAGCGCGGTGCTCGCGACCTATGGTGCGGTGCTCGCGGCGGTCTACGGTTCCTTCCGCTACACCGTCGACCGGCGGGATGGCGTCATCGCGCAGCGGCTGATGCTGCAACCCCGGTGGCTGACGCTGCTCAGCCGGACACTCGGGTCTGCTCTCGGCGGCGCCGTCGTCGCTCTCGCGGGACTCGCCGGTGGCCACATCGCGCTGGCCGTCGCGATGGGCGGTGTCCCGGTGGGCTGGGCATCGGTGGGATCCGCACTGGCCGTCGGCGCAGGCGCCGGCCTCTGGGGGCTGGGGGTGGGCATCGTCGTCCAGAACCATCTCGTGGCACTCTTCGTCGCGTCCATGTCTCTGGGCAGCGCCGTCCTCGTCGCGATGTTCTGGAGCGCCGCTGCCCACGGCTTCCCGCTGATCGCGCTGCTCGACGCTTTCGGGTTCGACGTCACGGCTGTGGGGGTGTCGCCAGCCGACGGATCCGGTGGCTCTGTGCCGGTCGCCGTCGGATGGATGCTGGCGGCTCTCGTCGCGGGGGGAGTCACCTTCGTGAAACGCGATGTGACGTAGCGGTCTCGAGCCGCACCGGGGTTCGGAACCGCTCGGGGTGACGACGTAGGATCCCTAGGTGGCAACCCCCAAGATCGTCCTCTTCTACGCGTTCACGCCCCTCGCCGATCCCGAGGCCGTCCGTGTCTGGCAACGCGACCTCGGCGAGGCACTCGGCCTGCGTGGGCGCCTGCTCATCTCGAAGGACGGGATCAACGGCACCCTCGGCGGCGATATCGGCGTGTTGAAGAAGTGGCTGCGATCGTTCCGCTCGTACGGCCCGTTCGCCGATGCGGACATCAAGTGGAGTGAGGGGACGGGGCTGGATGCGGACGGGCGCAGCCTCGATTTCCCCAAGCTCAGCGTGAAGGTGCGCGACGAGATCGTCTCATTCGGTGCGCCCGGTGAACTGCGCGTCGATGAGCACGGGGTCGTCGGCGGAGGCACGCGACTGACGCCCGAAGAGCTGCACGGGCTGATCGACGAGCGCGGAGACGAGGTGGTCTTCTTCGACGGCCGGAACGCCCTCGAGGCGCAGATCGGGAGGTTCCGCGGCGCGGTCGTGCCCGACACCGAGACCACCAGGGACTTCGTGAGACTGCTCGACTCCGGCGCCTACGACGATCTCAAGGGCAAACCCGTCGTCACCTACTGCACCGGCGGCATACGCTGTGAAGTGCTGTCGAGCCTGATGACGGCGCGCGGCTTCGGCGAGGTGTACCAGCTCGAGGGTGGCATCGTCCGCTACGGCGAGAAGTACGGCGACGACGGGCTGTGGGACGGATCGCTCTACGTGTTCGACGGCCGTGGTTCGGTCGACTTCTCGGACCATGCGCGCGTCATCGGGGAGTGCGTCGGGTGCGGGGTGCCGACCAAGCGCACCGCGAACTGCCCCGACCTGTCGTGCCGCTCGCAGTTCGTGGTGTGCGAGACCTGCGTGGCCGTGCCCTGCACGGCCCACGCCGCGTGACCGCGCAGGAGACGCGCCCGCGTGCGGGCATGCTCAGACGGCGACCTCGGGTTCCGCGGCGCGGGGAGCGTACAGTGACCGGGGCAGCAGCGTCGCCCGCACACGCGTCGGCCCATCCACACTCCGGCGCAATGCCTGCAGCACCTCGCTGAGCGGTTCGGTGAGATCCGTCTGCAGCTCGGCCGATCGCGCGTAGTTCGTCTGCTCGACCGCATCCGTCAGCCGTCGCATCGTCTCCGCGTCCACATGACGGTCGCGCACCAGGCCGGCAGCACGGACCCGCGGGGTGTCGGCGTCGGAGACCGGCAGCTGCAGGTCGATCAGGGTGTCGCGGAGCTCGGCCCAGGCTGCCGCGGGATCGCCGCGCCTCGCCTGCGTGAATCGTCTGCGACGCTCGATGATGCGGATCAGTGCCGGTACCAGGAGCAGTGCCACGGCGCCGAAAGCGATGAGCACGACCGGCGTCGGATCGAGACGACGCTGCGCGGCGCCGTCGGCCGAGTCGCCCCCGGCGTCCGCACGGTCGATCTCCGGTCCCGAGGTCTCCTCGCTCTGCGGGGCCGTGGTCGGTGCGGGGGTGGCGGGTGATCCGGACTCGCCGCCCTGCGTCACTCCCGCACGGAACGCGGTGGGCACGCCCAAGGATGCGGTCGGCTCGAACGGCACCCAGCCGATACCGGGGAAGAGCACCTCCGGCCAGGAATGCAGCTGATCGCTGGTCACGGAGAAGACCGATTCGCTGCCGCGCTTCTCGTCGGTGAGCGAGCCGGGAAGATAGCCGACGACGATGCGCACCTGCATCCCCAGGCTCTCCGCCATGAGCGCGAACGCCCCTGCGAAGTGCACGCAGTACCCCGATCGCACGTCGAGGAACTGCGCCACGGCTTCGGCGCCGGTGCCGTCGAAGCCTTCCTCCACCGGCGTCTCCAGCGAGTACGCGAACTGCGAGCGGAACCAGTTCTGCAGGGCGATCAGCCGGTCGTAGTCGGTGCTCGCGGCGGCCGTCACCTCGGCGGCACGCTCCGCGATGATCTCGGGCAGCTCCACCGGCTCGGCGTCGGGATCGACCACGGGCGATGCCGCATCGATCGCACGGATCTGCTCGAGCGTCGGAACGAGGCGGGAGGAGGTGACGGTGTAGTCGTTCCCCACCGCGTCGGCGCTGCGCGAGAAGAGGGTGCGGTTGAGCGGGGACACCCGCCACGAGCCGCTGAGCCCCTGCACGTCGGTCGCCGGGTACGGGACCGGCAGCCACGAACTCGACATGCGGAGCACGCGGATGGACGTGTTCTCCTCCTCCGTCGCGATCTCCGGTCCCCACTCCGGAGTGCCGAACCCGTCGTCCTGCGACTGCAGATCGCCCCGGTCCGGCTGCCACACCCGGCCGTCGAATCGCGAGAGTGTCGTCAGCCGCAGATAGGGGGCCACGTCGGTCTTCGCCGCGATGGTCAGCACTTCGACCGGATTGGGCTGACGCAGATCATCGCCCAGACGCAACGAGGCATCGACCGTGACCCCGACGCCGGTGCCCGCCATGCTCGTCGCGACCGGTAGTGCGGGAGCGATCACCAGGGTCGTCACCAGAGCGGCGGCTCCGACACCGACGGCGACCGAGAGCGAGGACCTGCGGGGGGATTCCGGATGCCGCCTCGCGGTGTACCGGAAGAGGAAGAGTGCGACGAGGGCGAACAGCACGAACCACACGACGTTCGTGTCGCCGAGGGTGATGATCATCGGCACGGCGCCGACGATCCCTGTCAGCAGGGTCGCCAGCACCGCGGAGCGATGCGCCACCAGGTGATCGACCAGGAGCGCGACGCCCGCGAAGCCGGAGGCCATGGCGGCGGTGAGAGCCGGCGAGGCATCCAACGGCGCGGAGCCGAACACGATCGCTTCGAGGGCCGCAGCGCCGAGGGTGCCGAACACGGCGACGGTCGTCGGTGTCGGAAACACGCCGAAGAGCGCGGTATCGCCGGCCACCAGCAGCGTGACCATCGCGACCGCGACGATGATCTGACCGAGGAACGTCCCGGCGTCCCGGAGCCAGGCTGTCCGTCGGCGCAGCAGTCGCCGCAGGAGCATGCCCCCACCCGCTACGGCGAGGATCACGATGAGGACCGAAGACGACCACGCTCCAGGGGAGATCACCGAGGTGTACGGCCACATCGCCACGATCGTCGCCGTCGCGGCCAGCACACCGGGACCGACGACACCGGTCGGCTCCTCCTCGTCGCGGTGCCACGTCGGCGCCGTGTGCGCGGGGGGCGCGGTCGCCTTCGGGCGCTGCTCAGCGCGGAACATCGCCGACTCCGATCCGCGCCGAGACGGCGTCCTCCCACGCGTCCGCGATGACGGGCCCGAGCGTCGCCACCGTCCAGCCGTGTGGAGTGGCCGCCTCCGCGGCGCCGGGGAGAAGCTCCGTGCTGAACAGCATCGGCGCGGCGGCTCCGGCCGGACGCAGCCGGGCGGCATCCTCCTCATCGAGCCGACCGGTGATGAAGACCAGAGGCCCGGGCGGGGTGCCGCCGATGAGTGCCGCCAGATCACGGCCCTCACCCCGGGGGGCGACCATCGCGAGCGCCACCAGCAGTCCGTCGCGATCGTCCTCGTGCCCGCGGAGCGCACCGAGCAGCGTGCCGGCGCTGTCGATCACGTCGACGCTGTACCCCTCGGAGGCGAGGTGCACGGCCGCGGAGGCGCAGAGCGACACGGCGGTTTCGAAGGCCGGGTCGGCATCGGCGCCGGGCGCATCCCAGCGGCCCGCACTGCGATCGAGGACGACGACCGCGTCGGGGCTGGATTCCTCCTCCTCCTGGCGCACCATGAGCTGTCCGCGGTGGGCGGTCGCACGCCAGTGGATGCGGCGCATCGAGTCTCCGGGGATGTACCCCCGCGGCGAGAGGTTGTCGCTGCCCTGCCCGAGGCGCGTCGATGAGGTGTGGGCGGTTCCGCCGGCGGCTCCGACGCGCACGGCCAGCGGGGCGAGGGCGAAGACCTCGGGGACGACGGTGATGCTGCGGGTCTCGCCGAACGCTTGCTCGCGCTGTGCGAGGCCGAACGGATCGACGGTGCGCAGCATCAGCGGGCCGAGCGGCCAGACACCCCGTCGCACACCGGTGATCGGGTACGTCAGCTGACCGGACTCGGGGGGATACTCACCGCCGGAATCGCCGGCGACCGCCGCGGGGAGGATGTCGTGCCAGAGCCCGTGCGGCACCCGCAGTGCGCGGAGTGAGATCCGCACCGTCACGCGCGACGTCTCCGACACGGTGAGCAGATCGGTGGAGATCTGACGCGTGACCGTCCCCGAGCGGCGGGGCAGGCGGACGGCGAGGAGCGAGAAGAGCGTGAGGGCGGCCAGGAGCAGCCCGATGTAGAGCAGGATGCGGGTGCCGAAGACGTTGGCGGCGATCACGCAGCACAGGGCGGCGACGAGCGCGCCGGCTCCACGGCCGGTGAGAGGTCGGCGTCTTCGCATGACCGACCCGATCAGGAACGCGTCGCGACGGGGACGCGCACCCGCTCGACGATCTGGGTGAGTGCGGCCTCGACGGGCTGTGCGCCCGCACGGTGGGCACCACGCGCCGGCAGCAGCCGGTGGGCGAGGACCGGGATGAGCAGGGCCGTGATGTCGTCGGGGATGACATAGTCGCGGCCGTCCAATGCCGCCCACACCTTCGCGGCGCGGATCAGCTGCAGGGTCGCCCGCGGACTGGCGCCGAGGTGCAGGTTCGGGTCGGAGCGGGTCGCCTGTGCGAGGGCGACCGTGTACTCCTCCAGCGCGGGGGCGACGTGCACCGAGCGCGCCCAGGCGATGAGCTGGGAGATGGCGGTCGCGTCGGCGACGGGTGACACCGCGGCGAGCGGGTTCACCACATCGCGCTGACGGAGCATGAGCGTCTCGGCCTCCGCGTCCGGGTACCCCATCGAGATGCGCATCATGAAGCGGTCGCGCTGCGCCTCGGGGAGCGCGTACGTCCCCTCCATCTCGAGCGGGTTCTGGGTCGCCACCACCAGGAACGGTGTCGGCAGCATGTGGGTCGACCCGTCGACGGTGACCTGCCCCTCCTCCATCGCTTCGAGCAGGGCCGACTGCGTCTTGGGGGAGGAGCGGTTGATCTCATCAGCGATCACGATGTGCGCGAAGACCGCGCCGCGCTTGAACTCGAACTCCTGGTCGACCGGGTTGTAGACCGAGACACCCGTGACGTCGCCGGGCAGCAGGTCGGGCGTGAACTGGATGCGGCGCACGGTCGCGTCCACGCTCGCGGCGAGGGCACGGGCGAGCATCGTCTTGCCCACACCGGGGACGTCTTCGATGAGCAGGTGCCCTTCGGCGAGGAGGCAGACGAGGGCGCTGCGCACGGCGTCCGGCTTCCCGTCGATGACCCGTCCGATGGAGCCGAGGATCGCAGAGGTCTGCGCGGCGAACCGTTCGGCATCGATCATCACCGGGATCAGGGGGGCGTTCTCTGGCATGCGTTCCCTCTCACATCGGCGCTGCGGTGCGCGTTACTCGATCGTAACCCGGCGGCGCGGTCCCCGCTCTGGAAGCTTCCCCTGAGAGGGCGGTCGGCGGCGTCCGTACCCACCCGGTCCGTCGAGCGCTCGAGCGGTGTCGTCGCACCCCGCGTGCTCGGGTTAGGATGGTTGACGGCTCTCCGCGTGACAGCATCCAGGCCAATTCCCCCAGGGCGGAAACGCAGCAAGGGTAACCGGGCTCTGCTGGGTGCGCGGAGAGTCTTTTTCATGTGCGGGTGCCCCGTCGTGACGCCCACTCGAACGTCAGCGGCACCTGAGACAATCGTCCGGTGACCGTCTCCCCGCCTCCGAAGGCGCAGCATCCGCTCGGCCGATTCGCCTCGCCGGTGCTCCTCCTCGTCGCGATGTGGATCGTGCAGTTCGCCGATGCGGTCCTTCCGGGGTCGTTCACCGGTTTCGGCCTGAGGTCCTGGGATGTCTCGGGTCTGGGCGGCATCGTGCTCGGTCCGCTCCTGCATGCGAACTGGCAGCACCTCATCGCGAACTCCGTACCCTTCCTGGTGCTCGGATGCCTGGTCGCCGTCGAAGGTGCCCGTAGGTTCTGGGCCGTCACAGCCATCGTCGCGATCGTGGGCGGCATCGGGACCTGGGTCGTGAACGCTCCGGGGACGCTGACGGTCGGCGCCTCCGGGCTCGTGTTCGGCTACTTCGGATACGTCGTGATGCGGGTGTTCGCCCCCGGACGCGTCGCCCACCGCATCCTCTACGCCGTGATCGCTCTGGTCGTGATCGCGCTGTACGGCGGCTCGATGGTGGCAGGAGTGTTCGGTGCCGCAGAGGGCATCTCCTGGCAGGGGCACCTGTTCGGCGCGATCGGCGGGGGTGTGGCTGCGTTCGCCGGTCGCCCCCGCACGGCGCGCGGCAGCGTGGCGACATGACCCCGGGGCGCACGGCCTCCCGGCCGAAAGGTCGAGCGGCGACGAAGAAGACCGCGAAGAGCCGCAGAAGCGCGACGCGGCGACGCAAGACCGGCGCGCGCAGACGTGCCGCGATCCGGGCGCGCCGGAGGAAGATCCTGCAACGGGTGCTGCTCTCCGCGGCGGCGGTCGTCGTCCTCGGGGGACTGCTCGCGCTGATCCCGCTGGGACTCGCCCGCGATCCCGCCCCGTTCTGCCTCGACGAACCCCGGACGTTCCCGGAGGCGGGCATCCGCGGCTGGAGCGGGGAACAGCTCGACAATGCCGCGACGATCATCCGGACGGCGGGCGACCTCGGGTTCCGCCGCGACGGGCAGATCCTCGGGGTGATGACGGCGATGGGCGAGAGCAGCCTGCGCAACATCGACTACGGCGACTGGGAGACGAGCGGGTTCACCAACCCCGACGGATCGCGCACGACCAGCATCGGACTCTTCCAGCAGCAGGAGTGGTGGGGGAGCGTCGAGCAGCGCATGGATCCGCAGACCGCCGCGACGCTGTTCTACGACCGGCTGGGCCGCCTGCCCGGATGGCAGGAGCTGGAGCCCTCGCACGCGATCCACCGGGTGCAGATCAACACCGATCGCGACTACTACGCGCGCTTCCAGGAAGATGCCGCCGCCGTCGTCGACGCACTATCCGGTCCGTGCGAGTGAGACCCTGCGTTTCTCCCGGTGGTTTCCCCGGCGGCTTCCCGAACGCCGCGCCTAAGCTGGGCTCGTGGCGCGGAGCATCTACATCACCTCGGCCGAAGGTCATACCGGCAAGTCGACGATCGCCCTCGGGGCGCTCGACGCCCTGATGCGCGTCTCGCCGCGGGTGGGGGTGTTCCGCCCGATCGCGCGATCCACGACCGAGCGCGACGAGATCCTCGAACTGTTGCTCGCCCACGACGGCGTACACCTCGATTACGAGGACTGCATCGGCGTGACGTACGACGATGTGCGCTCCGACCCGGAGAGCGCGCTGTCGACGATCGTCGCGCGGTTCAAGTCCGTCGAGGCGCAGTGCGATTCCGTCGTCGTCATCGGCAGCGATTACACGGATGTCGCGAGCCCCGCCGAGCTCGGGTTCAACGCGCGGATCGCCGCCAACCTCGGTGTCCCCGTGCTGCTCGTGCTCAGCGGTCGCGATCAGCAGCGCCAGGCCGAACAGCTCGGCACCACGACCGCCCGTGAGGCCGCGGCGATCGGACAGATCGCCGCACTCGCGCTGTCCGAGCTCTCCGAGGAGCGTGCGGAGTTGTTCGCCGTCGCGGTGAACCGTGCCGACCCCGATGCGCTGGATGCCGTCATCGACGCGGTCCACGCCGTGCTCCCCGAGGACCGCACGCCGGTGTGGGCGATCCCCGAGGACCGTGCGCTCGTGGCCCCGTCGATCCGTGACATCCTCACCGCCGTCGACGGCACGCTGTTCACGGGCGACGAGGACCGGTTGACCAGGGAGGCGCTGACGATCGTCGTCGCCGGCATGTCGATGGTCAACGTGCTGCCCCGGCTCACCGAGGAGGCGGTCGTGGTGATCCCGGCCGACCGCACCGAGGTGCTGCTGGCCGCCCTGCTCGCCGATGCGTCCGGCACCTTCCCCCGCATCGCCGGCATCATCCTGAACGGCCCGTTCCCTCTTCCCGAGCAGATCGTGCGCCTGCTCGACGGCTTCGCGTCGTCGGTGCCGATCATCACGACTGATCTGGGCACCTACGACACCGCCGTGCGTGTGATGAGCACCCGCGGGCGCCTCTCCGTGGATTCGCGCAGCCGCTACGACCGCGCGCTCGGCCTGTTCCAGGCGCACATCGACATCGTGGAGCTGACCGAGCAGCTCGGGCTCGCCGAGGCACACGTGGTGACCCCGCTGATGTTCCAGTACGGCCTCATCGAGCGTGCACGCGCACATCGGCGTCGCATCGTCCTCCCCGAGGGCGACGACGACCGCATCCTGCGGGCCGCGGCGACGCTTCTCGCGAGGGAGGTCGCGGATCTGACGATCCTCGGCGACGAGGCGGCCGTCCGGGCCCGCGCCGTCGAGCTGGGCATCGACATCGCGGCGGCCCAGGTGCTGAGCCCCACCGACCCTGAACTGGTCGAGAGGTTCGCCGCCGAGTACGCACGGCTGCGGGCGCACAAGGGCATCACCCTCGCCCAAGCGGCGGACACGGTGACCGACGTGTCGTACTTCGGCACGATGATGGTGCATCTCGGTCTGGCCGACGGCATGGTCTCCGGCGCGGCGCACACCACGGCGCACACGATCCGTCCGTCGTTCGAGATCATCAAGACCAAGCCGGGCGTGAACGTGGTCTCCAGCGTCTTCCTCATGGCGCTCGCCGATCGTGTGCTCGTCTACGGAGACTGCGCGGTGATCCCCGATCCGACGAGCGCGCAGCTCGCCGACATCGCGATCTCCTCCGCCGAGACCGCCCGCCAGTTCGGCATCGATCCGCGCGTGGCCATGCTGTCGTACTCGACCGGGGAGTCCGGCTCCGGGGCCGACGTCGACAAGGTGCGCGCCGCGACCGCGCTCGTCCGCGAGCGTGCCCCCGAGCTCCCGGTCGAAGGGCCGATCCAGTACGACGCGGCGGCGGATGCGGCGGTGGCCAAGGCCAAGCTCCCGGACTCGGCGGTCGCCGGCCGGGCGACCGTGTTCGTGTTCCCCGACCTCAACACCGGTAACAACACGTACAAGGCCGTGCAGCGCTCAGCAGGAGCCGTCGCCATCGGACCGGTGCTCCAGGGGCTCAACAAGCCCATCAACGACCTGTCCCGCGGCGCGCTCGTCGATGACATCGTCAACACGGTCGCGATCACGGCGATCCAGGCGCAGGGAGATGAGGCATGAGCGCGATCCTGGTGATCAACAGCGGGTCGTCGTCGCTGAAGTACAGCCTGATCGACATCGAACAGGAGGACCTGCTCGCGAGCGGACTGATCGAGCGCATCGGGCAGGAGTCCAGTCCCGTGGCGCACACCGTCCGCCCCGCCGTGGACGCCGCCGCCGTGCCGACGATGCTCGACGCGACGTACCGCAGCGAGCAGCCGATCGCCGACCACGCCGCCGCCTTCGAGGTGATGCGGGAGCAGTTCGCCGCGCACGGGCCCTCGCTCGACGAGCGTCGCCCTGTCGCGGTCGGACACCGCGTGGTCCACGGCGGTGCGCGCTTCTACGCCCCGACCCTGATCGACGCCGACGTGGAGCGTCAGATCGACGAGCTCGCGGTGCTCGCCCCCCTGCACAACCCCGCGAACCTCGCCGGGATCCAGGCCGCACGCGCCGTGTTCGATCAGGTTCCGCACGTGGCCGTGTTCGACACCGCGTTCCATCAGACGCTTCCGCCCGCCGCGTACACCTATGCGATCGACGCAGCGCTCGCCGCCGAGCATCGGGTGCGGCGATACGGCTTCCACGGCACGAGCCATCAGTACGTGAGCGAGGCGGCGGCGGCATTCCTCGGGCGCGACCTCGCCGAGCTCCGGCAGCTCGTCTTCCACCTCGGCAACGGCGCCTCCGTGACCGCGATCGAGGGCGGGCGCTCGGTGGAGACGTCGATGGGGCTCACCCCGCTCGAGGGCCTGGTGATGGGCACGCGGTCGGGAGACATCGATCCGGCGGCCCTCGTCCACCTCTCCCGCCGTGCCGGGTACTCGATCGACGACCTCGACTCGCTGCTCAACACCCGCAGCGGTCTCGCCGGACTCGCCGGCCGCAGCGACATGCGCGACATCCTCGCCGGTGTGGATGCCGGAGACGAGTCCGCCGTGCTCGCCTTCGACGTATACGTGCACCGCCTGCGGGCTTACGCTGGGGCGTACATCGCACAGCTCGGCGGAGTGGACGTCATCTCGTTCACGGCCGGTGTGGGCGAGAACGCCGCGCCAGTGCGGGCCGCTGCGCTGGCGACGCTCGGTTTCGCGGGCGTCGAGATCGATCCGGCGAGGAACGACGCTCGTGAGCGCGGCATCCGCCGGATCTCCACGGACGCCTCCGCGGTGACGGTGCTCGTCGTGCCGACCGATGAGGAACTGCAGATCGCCAGGCAGACGGCCGAGCTCCTCTGATCCGCTCGCGGGGGTTACCCCGTGACGCGATGCCGCATTACGCTTGAGCGGTGGCACGGAGAGGTGCCGGCCCCCTGATCGCCCTTCTCCTGGAGGCTCTGTGCCAGACGCACTGCCCGACCTGTTCCACGCCGACGGCGTGCTCTTCGACCTCGACGGCGTCCTCACCCCGACCGCCGAGGTCCACATGCGCGCCTGGCAGGCCGTGTTCGACGATGTGTTCGCCCGGTGGAGCATCACCCCGCCGTACACGGATGCCGATTACTACGACTACGTCGACGGCAAGAAGCGCTACGACGGCGTCGCGAGTCTGCTGCGCAGCCGCAACATCGAAGTCCCCTGGGGACACGTCGATGACGACCCGTCCGCCGAGACGATCTGCGGCATCGGCAACCGCAAGAACGCCGCCTTCGCAGCGTCTCTGCGCGCGCAGGGCATCGTTGCGTACCCGGGGTCGCTCGCGCTCGTCGAGAGCCTGCGTGCCGCCGGAATCCCGCTCGGCGTCGTGTCGAGCTCGAAGAACGCCGAGGAGGTGCTGGCCGCCGCCGGCATCCGCTCCCTCTTCCGGGTCGTGGTCGACGGCGTCGTGGCGGAGCGCGATGGTCTCGCGTCCAAGCCGGCCGCCGACATGTTCGCCGCCGGCGCCGCGGCCCTCGGGGTCGACCCGAGCCGCTCCGTCGCCGTCGAGGATGCCACCTCCGGTGCCGCCTCCGCCTCCGCAGCCGGCTACCGCACCGTGATCGGCGTCGATCGCGGGGCCGGTGCCGACGCCCTGCGAGCCGCCGGCGCCACGATCGTCGTCGACGACCTCGCCGTCTTCGTCCCCGCCACCCGCACCGACATCCCGGAGACCGCATGATCGACCGCGACCGCTTCCCCGTCGACGCGTGGCGTCTGATCGACACGCACTACTCGGAGGAAGGCGTCAGCGAGACGCTGTTCTCCGTGGGCAACGGCTACCTCGGCCTTCGCGGCAACCACATCGAAGGTCGGGGTGCCCAGGAGCACGGGACCTTCATCAACGGACTGCACGAGACCTGGACGATCCGGCACGCCGAGCAGGCCTATGGATTCGCGGAGGTCGGGCAGACGATCGTCAACGCCCCCGACGCGAAGGTCATGCGTGTGTACGTCGACGACGAGCCGATCTCGCTCGACGACGCCGACGTGCGCGAGTACCGGCGCACCCTCGACATGCGCACCGGTGTCCTGGAGCGCCTGGTGGTGTGGGAGACCCCGTCGGGCAAGCGCGTGCGCATGCGTGACGAGCGCATCGTGAGTTTCGAGGAGCGCCACCTCGCCGTCCTCCGGCTCGAGGTCGTCGTCGAGAACGCCGATGCCCCGGTCACGATCAGCTGCCAGCTGCTGAACCGCCAGGACGGAGCCGGTGTGTACGCCGGGACGCCGATCGGCACGAAGGCGGCCGCTTTCGACCCGCGCAAGGCCGAGAAGATCGCCGACCGCGTGCTGGAGCCGGCCGAGCACTGGCAGGACGGACTGCGCTCGGCGCTGTCGTACCGGGTCGCAGACTCCGGGATGACCGTCGCCGTGGTCGCCGACCACATCGTCGAGACCGAGAACGAGTACAACGCACGCACGCTCGTGGAGCCCGACATCGCGAAGAACGTGTTCCGCGTGCAGGCCAAGGCCGGCGTCCCGATCACGGTCACGAAGCTCGTCAGCTACCACACCTCACGCGGGGTGCCGCCGCGTGAACTCGTCGACCGCTGCCGTCGTTCGCTCGACCGTGCGGCGGATGAGGGCGTCGAGACGGTGTTCCGGCGTCAGCGGGAGTGGCTCGACGCGTTCTGGGAGCGCAGCGACGTGCAGATCGGCGGGCGCGACGACCTGCAGCAGGCCACTCGCTGGTGCCTGTTCCAACTCGCGCAGGCATCGGCGCGCGCCGACGGCGCCGGGGTCCCCGCCAAGGGCGTCTCCGGGTCGGGGTACAGCGGCCACTACTTCTGGGACACGGAGATCTACGTGCTCCCGTTCCTGACCTACACGACGCCGCGGTGGGCGTACAACGCGCTCCGCGCCCGCGCGGGCATGCTCCCCGCTGCGCGTCGTCGTGCGGCACAGCTCAACGAGGCGGGAGCGCTCTTCCCCTGGCGCACCATCAACGGCGAGGAAGCCTCCGCCTACTACGCCGCAGGCACCGCGCAGTACCACATCAACGCCGACATCAGCTTCGCGCTGGGCAAGTACGTGCGGGCCACGGGGGACGAGGAGTTCCTGCGGCGTGAGGGCGCCGACATCGCGATCGAGACCGCACGGCTGTGGGCGACCCTCGGGTTCTGGCGCGCCTCGCGTCTGGTGGACGAGGTGGACACCGGGGACGGCATCGAGACCTTCCACATCCACGGCGTCACAGGCCCGGACGAATACACGACGGTCGTCAACGACAACCTGTACACGAACGTGATGGCGCGCTACAACCTCCGCTATGCGGCCAAGGTGGTGCGCGAGATCAAGGAGAGCCACCCGGAGGACTACGTCAAGCTCGTCGATCGCACGGGGCTCGGTCCCGGTGAGGCCGAGGCGTGGGAGCGGGCGGCGTCGGCGATGTTCATCCCGTACAGCGAGGGTCTCGGCATCCATCCGCAGGACTCGCTCTTCCTCGAGCGCGAGGTCTGGGATCTCGCCAACACCCCCTCCGAGCAGCGGCCGCTGCTGTTGCACTTCCACCCCCTGGTGATCTACCGGTTCCAGGTGCTCAAGCAGGCGGACGTCGTGCTCGCGCTGTTCCTGCAGGGCAACCACTTCACGCCCGAGGAGAAGAAGGCCGACTTCGACTACTACGACCCGCTGACCACGGGCGACTCCACCCTGTCGGCGGTCGTGCAGTCGATCATGGCCGCCGAGGTGGGCTACCAGGACCTCGCCAGGAAGTACTTCGAGCAGTCGCTGTTCGTCGACCTGCACGACCTGCACCACAACGCCGCGGATGGTGTGCACGTGGCCTCCGCCGGTGGGGTGTGGACCGCGCTGGTGTGCGGCTTCGGCGGCATGCGCGACTACGCGGGCGACCTCAGCTTCGATCCGCGGCTTCCGGTGGACTGGCCCTCCCTCTCGTTCCCGCTGCAGTGGCAGGGGTCCACGATGCAGGTGACCGTGACCAGGGACGAGCTCCGCGTGGAGGTGCGCAGTGGTCCGCCGGTACCGTTCAGCGTGCGCGACACCGCCTACTTCGCCACCGCGGAGGATGCGGCCGTCGTGCCCCTCGCTGATCAGGGGCCGATGCTCCCGGGGCGTCCGACCCTGAGACAGTTCGCCGATGCACGACGCGAGGACGGCACGCGCATGTCGGCATCCGTTCCGGTGATCACGACCGCGGTCCCGGTGATCGAACCGATCGACTGACCCTCCCTCCTCCTCTCTTTTCTCTTTTGTGCCGAGACCCCCGCTGGTCGTCGGCGCCCCCGCTGGCGTACGCCGAAGCGAGGGGGCGCGGACGACCAGCGGGGGTCTCGGCGGCGTGTGTGGACGGATCGGGCCAGGATGCCGGTCTCCCGAAGCGAAGGTCGGTGGCACGCCGTAGGCTGTTGAGGTGACCACAGCCCTCTACCGCCGCTACCGACCCGAGACCTTCGGCGAGATGATCGGGCAGTCCCAGGTGACCGATCCGCTGATGACGGCTCTGCGCGGCGATCGAGTCGGCCATGCGTACCTGTTCTCCGGTCCTCGCGGCTGTGGCAAGACGACCTCCGCCCGCATCCTCGCGCGCTGCCTGAACTGCGCTGAGGGGCCGACCGACGTTCCCTGCGGCGTGTGCCCGAGCTGCGTCGAGCTGTCGCGTGCCGGCGGAGGATCCCTCGACGTCGTCGAGATCGACGCGGCGAGCCACAACGGTGTCGACGACGCACGAGACCTGCGTGAACGGGCGACGTTCGCCCCCAGCCGCGACCGGTACAAGATCTTCATCCTCGACGAGGCGCACATGGTGACGCCGCAGGGCTTCAACGCGCTGCTCAAGCTCGTCGAAGAACCGCCGGAGCACGTCAAGTTCATCTTCGCGACCACCGAGCCCGAGAAGGTCCTCGGCACGATCCGCTCCCGCACGCACCACTACCCTTTCCGGCTCGTACCGCCCGCCGCCATGCTCGAATACGTGGCCAAGCTGTGCGCCGAAGAGGGCGTGATCGTCGAACAGGGCGTCCTCCCGCTCGTGGTCCGCGCCGGTGGTGGCTCGCCTCGAGACACGCTGTCGCTGCTCGACCAGCTGATCGCCGGATCCGACGCCCCGGCCGACTCCGAGACGGTGACGGTGGGATACGCGCGTGCCGTGTCGCTGCTCGGCTATACACATGCCGCCCTCCTCGACGAGATCGTCGACGCGCTCGCCGCAGGAGACGCGGCCGCCGCCTTCCCGGCGATCGACCGTGTGGTGCAGACGGGTCAGGATCCGCGCCGCTTCGTCGACGACCTGCTCGAACGCCTGCGAGACCTCATCGTCATCGCGGCGGTCGGAGCCGGTGCCTCGGCGGTCCTCCGCGGCATCGCCGAAGACGACCTGGAGCGCATGCGTGCCCAGGCGGCCACCTTCGGGTCGGCGCGGCTCTCGCGCACGGCCGATGTGGTCAGCGCCGCCCTCGACGACATGTCGGGTGCGACCTCTCCGCGCCTTCACCTCGAACTCATGGTGGCTCGCGTACTCGCCGCTGCATCGGACGCGTCGACCTCGGAACCGACACCCGCGGCCGCGCCCGAGCGTGCGGCCGCACCGGCTGTCTCGACTCCTGCGGCTGTCTCGACTCCTGCAGCTGTCGCGACTCCTGCCGCCGTCTCGCCCCCGGCACCCGCCACGGGCTCCCCGGCTGCTGCCCCGGTGGCGACGCCGGCCGCTGCCTCCGCTGCCCCCGCTGCTGCGCAGACCGCCCCCGCCGAGGAGCCCGCCGCGCGCACCGAGAACGAAGCGCCGAGCCCCGCACCGGTACCCGAGGCGGCACCCGCACCCGCACCCGAGGCGGCACCCGCACCGGAGCCCGCCGTCGCGCAGGGTCCCGTCACCCTCGAACGCATCACCGCCTCGTGGCCCGCCGTGCTGACCCGGCTCGAGAGCATCAGCCGCACGTCATGGTTGCTGGCGACCGCGGTGCAACCGCTCGCCTACGCCACCGACACCGAGGTCCTGACGCTCGGCTTCACGAGCCAGCATGATGTCGCGAAGTTCAAGGGCACCACTCCGGGCTCCGGACCCTCGGACCATCTGCGGTCGGCGATCGAGAGCGAGCTGGGCGTGCGGGTCAAGTACCTGCCCGCACCGATGCCCACCGGTGGAGCTCCGCGGCAGTCCGCGGCGTCCGGCCCGTCGGCACCCGCCGATCCTGCTCCCGCATCGGAGCCTGCGTCAGCGGGTTCCTCCCGTCCGCAGGTCCGCAGCGCGTCGGCCTCCACCGTGACGGAGTGGGCCGTCGCGCCGATCCCGTCCGCCGTGGAGCAGCCGAGCGTGCCGCCCGCAGCCGCCGCTCCGCTTCCGGTCGACGACGAGCCCGAAGAGGTCGAAGCGGCGGCAGCCGCACCCCTGCCGCCGTCCGATGGTGCTGTCGATCGCGACGCACCGCCGCTTCCCGGTGATGACGAGGCCCCGGCATATGACGATGAGCCGCCCTACGACCCGTCGTACGAACCGCCGGTGGCGCGTCAGGCTCCGCCCGAACGGTCGGCACCGGCGCAGCGCACGGCGACAGCCCCTCCGGTCGTCATCGAGCGCGCTCCCACTGCCGGGGGAGTGCAGCGCTACGGTGAGGCCGTGATCCGCCAGGTGCTCGGCGCGACGTTCCTGCGTGAAGAGCCCTACGAGCCCCCGACGAGGTTCTCCTGATGTATGACGGCATCGTTCAGGAGCTGATCGACGAGTTCGGTCGGCTCCCCGGCATCGGCCCGAAGTCCGCACAGCGGATCGCGTTCCACATCCTCCAGACGCCGACGTTCGACGTCGCGCGTCTCGCCGAGCTGTTGAGCGAGATCCGACTCCGCGTGCGGTTCTGTGAGATCTGCGGCAACGTGGCCGAGCAGGAGCGATGCGGGATCTGCCGTGATCCGCGTCGCAGCCAGGCGCTGATCTGCGTGGTCGAAGACGCGAAGGATGTCGCCGCGATCGAGCGCACCAGGGAGTTCCGCGGGCTCTATCACGTCCTCGGCGGGGCCATCAGCCCCATCGCCGGCATCGGTCCCGACGACCTCCGTATCGCGCAGCTCATGACGCGTCTCGCCGATGGCACGGTGCAGGAGGTGATCCTCGCCACCAACCCGAACCTCGAGGGGGAGGCGACGGCGAGCTACCTGAGCCGACTGCTGACCACCATGCAGATCACCGTGTCCCGTCTCGCCTCCGGTCTGCCCGTCGGCGGCGACCTGGAGTACGCCGACGAGGTCACGCTCGGGCGCGCGTTCGAGGGCCGGCGCGTCCTGTGACGCCCAGCGCGGGTTTCTCGCGTCGCGGCTGGCTGCTCTTCGGGGCCATGGCCCTGCTGTGGGGCGTGCCGTACCTGTTCATCAGTGTCGCGGTCGAGTCGATCTCCCCGCCGGCGATCGTGGCCGGACGCACGCTGATCGCCGCGGTGCTGCTGCTGCCGTTCGCGATCCGGAGCGGCGCGCTGCGGGCCGCTCTGAAGCACTGGCCCTGGGTCCTCGCCTTCGGCGCGGTCGAGATGGCCGGTCCCTTCCTCCTGCTGGGCCATGCCGAGATGACGCTGACCTCCGGGATGACCGGGCTGCTGGTGGCAACGGTGCCGTTGTTCGCCGCTCTGATCGCCCTCGGCGGGGGCGACCGCGGGGTGCTCCGGCCCGCCCGCGCAATCGGCCTGCTCGTCGGATTCCTCGGTGTCGCCGTCGTGGTCGCAGGCCCGGGACTCTTCGGGGGCGAAGTGAGCCTTCTCGCTGCGGGGGAGGTGCTCCTGGTGGCCGTGCTGTACGCGACGGCTCCCTTCATCGTCGCTCGCAAGCTCAACGCCGTCCCGTCTCTGGGCACCATCACGCTGTCGCTGCTCATGATCGGGATCTTCTACCTCCCGATCGGCCTGCTCACGCAGCATCAGGTGCCCACGCTGCCGTCGATCGGGGCGCTGCTCGCGCTGGCCGTGATCTGCACGGCGGTGGCGTTCCTCGCGTTCTTCGCGCTCATCCGCGAGGTGGGGCCGGTACGTGCTCCGCTGTTCACGTACGTCAACCCGGTGGTCGCGATCGTCCTCGGGGCGATCGTCCTCGCCGAACCGTTGACGCCGGGTCTGCTCCTCGGCTTCCCGCTGATCATCATCGGGTGCTGGTTCGCCGCCACGGGCGGTCGCCTGCGCCCGGTGTCTGCGCAGGCGCTCCCACCGACGCTCTGATCGCCGAGGCACCGTTCCTCGCCGTCGGAAGCGATGACACATGCGCAGCAGGGCATACGCGCCGATCATAGAATGAGCGTGGGCGGATCCGCCCGACATCCCAGGGAGTGATCGTGGCCCTCATCGTGCAGAAGTACGGCGGCTCGTCCGTCGCCGACGCAGAGAGCATCAAGCGCGTCGCCAAGCGCATCGTCGATACGCGTCGTGCCGGGCATGACGTGGTCGTGGCGGTCAGCGCCATGGGCGACACGACCGATGAGCTGTTGGAGCTCGCGGACGAGGTCGCCCCGATCCCCGCACCGCGTGAGCTCGACATGCTGCTCTCCAGCGGAGAACGCATCTCGATGGCACTGTTGGCCATGGCGATCCACTCGATGGGATTCGAGGCGCGGTCGTTCACCGGAAGTCAGGCGGGCATGATCACGGACTCCCAGCACGGTGCCGCACGCATCGTCGACGTGACGCCGATTCGTCTGCGCGAAGCCCTCGATGAGGGGGCGATCGTGATCGTCGCCGGGTTCCAGGGCTTCAACCGCGACACCAGGGACATCACGACGCTCGGCCGTGGAGGCTCCGACACCACGGCCGTCGCTCTCGCCGCCGCGCTCGACGCCGACGTGTGCGAGATCTACAGTGACGTGGACGGCATCTTCACCGCGGACCCGCGCGTCATCCCGAAGGCGCAGAAGCTCGATCACGTCTCCAGCGAGGAGATGCTCGAGCTGGCCGCCAACGGCGCCAAGGTGCTGTACATCCGCGCCGTCGAGTACGCACGCCGTCACGGCGTCCTCATTCATGCTCGGTCGACCTTCTCGTCGGCCGAGGGCACATACGTTCTGGGCGAGGGCATGAAGAACCCGCGCGAAGCCGAGGGAGCAGTCATGGAAGAACCGATCGTCGCCGGTGTCGCCACCGACTTCAGCCAGGCCAAGATCACGGTCGCGGGCGTGCCCGACGTGCCGGGCAAGGCCGCGGAGATCTTCAAGATCGTCGCGAAGTCGGGCGCGAACGTCGACATGATCGTGCAGAACGTCTCTGCGACCGGACGCACCGACATCTCCTTCACGGTTCCCAAGGCGGATGCGGCGGCTGCGCTCAAGGCGCTCGCCGGCGATCAGACCGAAGTCGGGTTCCAGAACCTGATCCACGACGATCAGATCGGCAAGCTCTCGGTCGTCGGCGCGGGAATGCGCACGCACTCGGGGGTCTCGGCGACCCTCTTCGAGGCGCTGTCGGCCGGCGGCATCAACATCGAGATGATCTCCACCTCGGAGATCCGCATCTCGGTGGTGCTGCGCGACACCGACCTGACCGAGGCAGCGCGGACGGTGCACACCGCCTATGGACTCGACGGCGACGCCGAAGCCACGGTCCACGCCGGCACCGGCCGCTGATCTCTGCCGATCGTCGCCGTTTTCCTGACACAGGTGAGTGGTCGCGGAGCGCAGAGCCGACGGTCCGTCGCGGCACGGTAGACTCACCGAAACCCTGACACCGGCGCCAGGCGCAGCATCCACATCCCGACGCCGCGCCCGAAGCCTCGTACGCAGTACCGCACGACGCCAAGGAACATCATGACCCGCATCTCCGAATCAGGACTCTCCGTCGCCATCGTCGGCGCCACCGGCCAGGTGGGCACCGTGATGCGCGAGATTCTCGCCGAGCGGTCGTTCCCGATCCGCGACCTGCGGCTGTTCTCATCCGCACGCTCCGCGGGCACGGCCATCGAGTTCGGCGGCGCGACCGTCATCGTCGAAGACGTCGAGACGGCGGATGCCTCGGGCATCGACATCGCCCTGTTCTCGGCAGGAGCCACCGCGAGCCGTGCCTATGCGCCGCGTTTCGCCGCCGCCGGCGCTGTGGTCGTCGACAACTCCAGCGCCTGGCGGATGGACCCCGAGGTTCCCCTCGTGGTCAGCGAGGTCAACCCGCACGCGATCGACGATCGCCCCAAGGGCATCATCGCGAACCCGAACTGCACCACCATGGCGGCCATGCCGGTGCTGAAGGCCCTCGACGCCGAGGCCGGCCTCGAGCGGCTCATCGTGTCGACCTACCAGGCGGTCTCCGGCTCCGGACTCGCCGGCGCCCAGGAGCTCCTCGGCCAGGTCGAGGGAGTGCTCGCGCAGGGCGACACCCTCCGCCTCGTGCACGACGGTTCGTCCGTCGATTTCCCGGAGCCCGAGAAGTACATCGCTCCGATCGCCTTCGACGTGATCCCGTTCGCCGGCAATCTGGTCGAAGACGGGGACAACGAGACGGACGAGGAGAAGAAGCTCCGCAACGAGAGCCGCAAGATCCTCGAACTCCCCGATCTCCGGGTCGCGGGCACCTGCGTGCGTGTCCCGGTCTTCACCGGTCACTCCCTCTCGATCAACGTCGAGTTCGCCCGTGCCATCTCGCCCGAGCGCGCGCGCGAGGTCTTGAGCGCGGCTCCCGGCGTGGTCCTCGACGAGGTCCCCACGCCGCTGCAGGCTGCCGGCAAGGACCCCAGTTTCGTCGGTCGCATCCGGGCCGATCAGTCCGCGCCTGAGGGCAAGGGCCTCGTGCTGTTCCTCAGCAACGACAACCTCCGCAAGGGAGCCGCACTGAACGCGGTGCAGATCGCCGAGGTCCTCGCGGAGCGTCTCGCCGTCGTGCGCTGATCTCTTCGCCGCGGACACCGTCGCATGGTCCGCGGTGGCGTGCCCGCGAACTAGACTGGTTCGGTGACTGAAAACGTCGATGTCGTCCTGATCGGCGGTGGCATCATGAGCGCCACCCTGGGTACTCTGCTGCACGAATTGCAGCCGGAGTGGAAGATCGTCGCCTTCGAGCGACTCTCCGATGTGGCCCAGGAGAGCTCGAACCCGTGGAACAACGCCGGCACGGGTCACGCCGCCCTGTGTGAGCTGAACTACATGCCGCAGCAGGGGGATGCCCCGCTGGACCCCGCCAAGGCGGTGTCGATCAACGAGCAGTTCCAGCAGAGTCGCCAGTTCTGGTCGTCGCTCGTGGACCGTGGTGTGCTCGATGCGCCGTCGACGTTCATCAACGCGACTCCGCACATGACGTTCGTCCGCGGTGAGAAGGATGTCGCCTACCTCAAGGCACGCTACGAGGTGCTCAAGGAGCAGCCGCTGTTCGCGGGCATCGAGTACAGCGAGGACTCGCGCGTCATCAACACCTGGGCGCCTCTGCTGATGCAGCAGCGCCGCAAGGGCGAGCCGTTCGCCGCGACCCGCGTTCCCGCAGGAACCGACGTCGACTTCGGCGCGCTCACCCACCAGCTCTTCGACCACCTCACCGAGTCGGGCGTCACGCTGCGCACCAACCATGAGGTGCGCAGCCTGAAGAAGCAGAAGGACGGGACCTGGCTGGTCAAGTACCGCAACAGCATCGGCCACACGCCGAACGAGGTCAAGGCGCGCTTCGTGTTCGTCGGCGCCGGTGGCTGGGCCCTCAAGCTCCTGCAGAACTCCGGTATCCCCGAGATCAAGGGATACGGTGTCTTCCCGATCGGCGGACAGTTCCTCAAGACCACGAACCCGAAGATCGTGGCGCAGCACAAGGCGAAGGTGTATTCGCAGGCCTCGGTCGGTGCGCCGCCGATGTCGGTCCCGCACCTCGACACCCGCGTCGTCGATGGGGAGTCCTCGCTCATGTTCGGGCCGTTCGCGACCTTCAGTCCGAAGTTCCTGAAGAACGGATCGATGCTCGACATCGTGTCGCAGGTGCGGGCGCACAACCTGCTCCCGATGCTGCAGGTGGCCGTGAAGAACCCCGACCTCATCACCTACCTGGTGGGCGAGCTGCTGAAGAACCATGCCAAGAAGGTCGACAGTCTGCGGACCTTCATGCCGACGGCGAAGGATGAGGACTGGACCCTCATCGACGCCGGGCAGCGTGCGCAGGTCATGAAGAAGGACCCGCAGAAGGGCGGCATCCTGCAGTTCGGCACGGAAGTGGTTTCGTCTGCGGATGGCTCGATCGCCGGGCTCCTCGGTGCCTCGCCCGGCGCGTCCACGGCGGTCCCGATCATGCTGGGTCTGTTGAAGACCTGCTTCCCGTCGGAGTACCCCGGTTGGGAGCCTGAGCTTCGCGCCCTGATCCCCACGTTCGGCCAGAAGCTGAACACGGATCCGGAACTCGCGGAGGAATCCACGGAGGCGACCGCCGCCACCCTCGGCATCAACGCCTGAGTCCGACCCGTGGCGAAGCTCTACTTCCGCTACGGCGCGATGAACTCCGGCAAGTCGACCGCCCTGCTCCAAGCCGCGTACAACTACGAGGAGCGCGGACAGCACGTGCTGCTCGCGAAGCCGGAGATCGACACCAAGGGTGCGGCCGAGATCGAGAGTCGGCTCGGCGTCACCCGTCAGGTCGACTTCCTCGTCGGGCAGGCTGACGACGCCCGCGAGCTGTTCACCCAGCATCGTGACCGCCTCCGTCGTTCCACAGATGAAGAACTGCTCCCCGGCGGGCCCGTGGATGTGGCATGCCTCCTCGTCGACGAGGCGCAGTTCCTCACTCCGACGCAGGTCGACGATCTCTTCCGGATCGCTGTGGAGGACGGGGTGCCGGTGATGGCATACGGCATCCGGAACGACTTCCTCACGCACGCTTTCCCCGGATCCGCGCGGCTGCTCGCGATCGCGCACTCGCTCGAGGAGCTCAAGACCATCTGCCGGTGCGGGCGGAAGGCCGTGTTCAACGGTCGGGTGGTCGGCGGGCGCTTCGTCTTCGACGGCGATCAGGTCGCGATCGACGAGGGCGCGGTCGGAACGGCTTCCCCCGAGCTGACGACCTACGAGTCGCTGTGCGGGACGTGCTACCTCGACGAATCCGGTGGGCGCCTGGGCTGAGCCCCTCCCCGGGCCTGCTCCCGCGGTGGTTTCGCCGCCCCTTTGCGTTCACAACTCCGCAGATCCTCGACCGGATCCTGCGGTGACGCCGCTCCGCAGGGTGCTCCGTGAATTCTTTGCGGAGTTGTGCGCCTGAACGAACCCGAGGCTGCCTGTGTTGCGTGGTCTGACCACAGGAAGATACGCTGTGGTCAGACCACAGGAGGATCGATGAGTGAACAGCCGGCGCGCGCCTGGCAGCTCGTGCTCGAACACATCGAGCGCGACCTCCTCGACGCTCGTCTGGGCCCGGGGGACAGGCTCCCTTCGGAGCGTGACCTCGCGAACGAGCTCGGTGTCGGGCGCTCCAGCGTCCGTGAGGCGTTCCGTGTGCTCGAGGTGATGGGTCTCATCCGCACCGCGACAGGCTCGGGTCCGCAGTCCGGCGCCATCGTCATCGCGACCCCGACCGGAGGGATGTCCGTGCTCCTCCGGCTGCAGGTCGCCGCGCAGGGCTTCCCGTTGGACGACGTGGTGCGCACGCGCCTGGTGCTCGAAGACGCGGTGGTGACGGCTCTCGCCGCATCCGCAGATCGCGACACGACACGCGCGCACCAGCTGCTCGAGGCGATGGACGCGTCAGGTCTCGCTCCCACGGAGTTCCTCGCCCTCGACGCCCAATTGCATCTCTCCCTCGCCGAAGCCAGTGGCAACACGGTCATCGCCGCGATGATGGCGGGCCTGCGTTCATCCATCGAGTCCTACGTGCAGGCGGGCGTCGCCGCGATCCCCGACTGGGACGCGATGGCGGAGCGGCTGCGCACCGAACACCGGGCCCTGGTCACCGCGATCGACGAGGGCGATGGCGATGCCGCTCGCACTCTCGTCCATTCGCACATCACCGGCTACTACACGTCCGCGGGGCTGACCCGCGACCTCCATCCCCTGAACTGAGAGGCACACCATGGTGCAGCGCCAGCTCCCGAATCCCGTCGAACTCCTCGACCTCATGAAGTTCAAGAAGCCGGAGCTCGACGGTCGCAAGCGCCGTCTTGATGCCGCACTCACGATCGACGATCTTCGTCTGATCGCCAAGCGCCGCACGCCCAAGGCGGCTTTCGACTACACCGATGGCGCCGCCGAGGGCGAACTCTCGCTCTCGCGCGCCCGGCAGGCGTTCCAGGACGTGGAGTTCCACCCGGGCATCCTGCGGCCCGCTCCCGACGTCGACACGAGCGTCGAGATCCTCGGCGGCCCCTCCGCGCTGCCCTTCGGGATCGCGCCCACGGGCTTCACCCGGTTGATGCAGACCGAGGGCGAGGTCGCCGGTGCCGGAGCCGCCGGCGCTGCGGGCATCCCGTTCACGCTGTCCACCCTCGGCACCACGTCGATCGAGGGCGTCACGGCCGCCAACCCGCATGGGCGCAACTGGTTCCAGCTCTACGTCATGCGCGACCGGGAGATCTCGTACGAGCTCACCCGCCGCGCCGCCGCGTCCGGCTTCGACACCCTCCAGTTCACAGTGGACACCCCGGTCGCGGGTGCCCGTCTGCGGGACAAGCGGAACGGCTTCAGCATCCCGCCGCAGCTCACGCTCGGCACGATCATCAACGCGATCCCGCGGCCGTGGTGGTGGTTCGACTTCCTGACGACTCCGAAGCTGGAGTTCGCCTCCTTGAGCACCACGGGCGGAACGGTCGGTGAGCTGCTGGACGCCGCGATGGACCCGACGATCAGCTACGACGATCTCGACGTGATCCGTGACATCTGGCCAGGGAAGATCGTGATCAAGGGCGTGCAGAACGTCGAGGACTCGGTGCGCCTGCGTGATGCGGGAGTCGACGGCATCGTGCTCTCGAACCACGGCGGACGACAGCTCGATCGTGCGCCGATTCCGTTCCATCTCCTGCCCGAGGTGCGACGGGCCGTCGGCGACGACTTCACGGTCATGATCGACACCGGCATCATGAACGGTGCCGACATCGTCGCCGCCGTGGCGCTCGGGGCGGACTTCACCCTGATCGGGCGCGCGTACCTCTACGGCTTGATGGCCGGCGGGCGCCAGGGGGTCGACCGGACGATCGCGATCCTGCGCAGTGAGATCGAGCGCACGATGCGTCTGCTGGGGGTCTCCTCACTTGCGGAGCTCGAACCGGGACACGTCACTCAGCTCACGCGCCTGGTGCCCGTGGCGAGGGCGGCTGCGGACGCGCGCACGCGCACGCGCTGAGCGGGAGTGGCGGGGCGACCCCCGGACAGGCTCAGGCCTGCGGGGCGACGGCCCTGCGGCGCGGCGGCCACGGCACCAGCATCGACGTCGTCCGGCGATACTCGGCGTAGGCCGGATACTTCGACGCGGTGATCGACTCGGTGAAGACCGTCGAGCCGATGAAGAGCACCGTCAGCAGGGCAGGGCCGATGATCGTCGGATTCAGGACGCCACCGAGCACACCCGCGCCCGCCGCAGTGGCGGCCGTCGCACCGATCGCGTAGAGGGCCCACCACTGTGCCTGCTCGAAGAAGAAGTTCGGGTGTCGGCTGTAGCGGAACAGCCCGGTGGTCGCGAAGCCGGGGGAGAGGGAGCCGCCCGCCTGCTTCTTGCGCTGATGGAAGGCCCACTGCTGCTGGTCGGCGATGGTCTCGCCGACCAGGAAGGCCAGGAACGCCGCGATGAAGAGCGCGTCCCACCCCGTGAGCGCCGAGGGGTTCTGCGCGGCGACGAGGGCCGGCAAGGTGATGAGGACGAGCAGTGTCATCTGATAGCCGATGATGAACAGCAGGTTGAAGATCTGGAACTGCCAGGGCCGCATGCGTGCGCGAAGAATCGCCCAGCGGTAGTCCTCCATGCCCGTGTAGCCGCCCTTGCGCGCGAAGTTGAAGGTCAGGCGGGCTCCCCAGGCGGTCACGAGCACCCCCATCAGCACGACGCGCGCCGATCCTTCGCCCTGCGCGAAGGCACCGGCGACGAAGATCCACACGTAGGCCACGGGCACGATCGACCAGGCACGGTCGA
Source organism: Microbacterium sp. PI-1 (assembly GCF_004337555.1). NCBI lineage: Bacteria > Bacillati > Actinomycetota > Actinomycetes > Micrococcales > Microbacteriaceae > Microbacterium > Microbacterium sp. PI-1. The sequence continues at coordinate 47,002 of NZ_SJYZ01000003.1, forward strand.
CCCACGAGGTGTCGCGGGTGGCCAGGGACAGGATCCAGCAGGCCGCGCTGGTGGCCGCGGCGACGATGATCACGATCAGCAAGGCGTCCATGTCGCCATGCTAGGGCCACGCGGTGACGTCGTGCCGTGCGACACCGCGGCGGCTCAGAGCGAGCGCAGGAGCTCGTCGAGCTTGTCGGCGGTGTCTTCCCAGCCGTCGACGGCGACCGACGGCACGCCGATGGCCAGCACCGGGTAGTCGTTCCCGCCCTCGTCGAGCCGGTCGCCGTAGAACAGCATGTCCGTGAGCGGGATCCCGGTGTGAGCGGCGAGCTGCGTCATCCCGAAGGCCTTGTCGATGCCGGCGCGGGTGATGTCGATCGAGGTCGATCCGCCGGAGCGCACCTCGAGGCCGGGGAGGCGAGCGGCGACCGCATCCCGCAGATCCGCACGCTTCGCCCCGGTCGGATCCCAGTCGTGCTTGGCTTCGCGCGGGGCGCGCTGGCCCAGCGCGGAGAAGGTGATCTGCGATCCGCGGTCCTCGAGGATCTCGCCCCAGGGGTCCGCTTCCCAGAGCCCGAGACGCTCGGCCTCTTCGCGCAGAGCGGTCAGGGCCGCCTGCTTCTCCTCGTCGCTGAGGTCGTGCGCGTAGACGGGCACGAAGTCCGCCCCGTCGTGGCGCAGATACCGCGTGCCGCAGGTGGGCAGCAGATGGAGTCGTGCGAGCGCAGCAGGGTCCGCGTCACCGAGGCGGGCGACGACCTGCGAGCGGAACTGCGCCTCGTTGCCGCCCGAGATGATCGCGACGTCCACGGTGCGCAGCAGAGCCCGCAGCTGTTCGGCGATGCGCGGGTCGATCACTCCCTTGGACGGCGCGAGCGTGTCGTCGAGATCGAAGGCGACGAGGACAGGCGTGGTCATGGTGTCTCCAGCCTAGAAGATGGGCGCGGGGAGGCGCGCGGGGCGAACAGCAGTGTGCACATGACGGCGAGGGCCACGCCGAACACGGCGCCCGTGGAGTTCGCCAGGACATCGGTGAGGGTCGCTGCACGATGAGGGAGTGCGAGGCGCTGAACTGTCTCGATCGCCAGGGAGAGTGCCGGTCCGACCAGCAGTGCGAGAGGCCAGACACGGCGGGGGAGCAGCACGAAGGCGAGGATGCCGACCGGGATGAAGACGAGGATGTTCGCCAGGACCTCGAGGCGGGTGAAGTCGAGCGACACCCAGCCGAGGCGATGGGCCATGCCGAGGATCACGTCGAGCAGATTGGGCATCGTGTGTTCGACGCGGGAGGGCGTCAGCGTGAGCGCCGCGAGGACGAGGAGGAACGGGATGCCGAGGGCGAGAGCCCAGGCGCGGGTGAACCGGCGCGGCGGCGGGAGCAGAGACCCCATGCGTTCCCTTCGTGCGCGAAGCCGATACAGAGAAGGCCGCCCCTGAGGGCGGCCTTCCGGTGTCACTGGTCGGGGTGACAGGATTTGAACCTGCGACCTCTTCGTCCCGAACGAAGCGCGCTACCAAGCTGCGCCACACCCCGTTTGCAACCCTCCGAGTCTACAGGGAAAAGCTCCGTGCGCCGAATCGAGACCGGGATCAGTTCCGGGCCGTGAGGGTGAGCAGCGTCGCCTCGGGGCGGCACGCGAAGCGGACCGGGGCGTAGATCGAGTGACCGCACCCCGCGCTGACGTTGAGCGGGACCGTGCGCCCGCCGTGCGACCAGGTGCTGAGGCCCTTGGCCTGTTTGAGCGGGATATCGCAGTTCGCAACGAGCGCACCGTATCCGGGCAGGCAGACCTGACCGCCGTGTGTGTGGCCGCCGAGGATCGCATCCGCGCCGAGGTCGGTGAATCCGTTGAGCACGCGCTGGTAGGGGGCGTGGGTGACGCCCAGCAACGGTGTCGATGCGTCGCGCGGACCGAGGGCACCGATCGCGTCGGGGAGCACATCGAGGCGGTCCCAGTCCCGGTGCGCGTCATTCACGCCGAAGGCGTCGACCACCGTGCCGGCGACCGTGAGGCGCGCTGCGGAGTTGTTGAGGTCGGTCCACCCCAGCTCGTCGGTGAAGTACCGGTCCATCGCCGCAGTGTCCAGCGGCGTCGGCTCATGATGCTTCTTCGACGGACCGAGGAAGTAACGCAGCGGGTTGCGCGGGGAGGGAGCGGTGACGTCGTTCGACCCGTGCACGAAGACGCCGGGGATACCGGCGAGCGGATCGAACGCCCGGCGGATGCCGGCGAGGCCGTCGAGGTGGCCGAGGTTGTCGCCGGTGTTGACGATCAGATCGGGCTTCAACTCCGCGAGCGATGCCAGCCAATCCTGCTTCCGATGCTGCCACGGCGCCATGTGCGCATCCGAAAGGTGCAGGATGCGGATCGGAGCTGAACCGGCGGGGAGGGCGGGGGCGGTGACCTCGCGCACCGTGAACAGGTAGCGCTCGATGCCGATGCCCCAGACGGCGGCAGCAGCACCGACGACCCCCACCGCGCCGAGCGCGATGAGGGCCGGGTGGGCCGTGCGCCGCGAGGCTACTCGCACGTCACTCGCACGGCGGTGGACTTGCTCGTGGCGGTGCCGGGTGCCGGATCCGTGGAGCTCACGACAGCGTTCGGCGGGTTGCACGAGTTGTCGAAGTCGATCGACGTGAAGCCGGCGGCACCCAGCGCGGCCGCCGCGTCCGCACGGGACATCCCGGCCAGGTTCCCCGGAACCGTGGTCCCCTGCCCGTTGCTGGGGGAGATCGTCACGGTCGTGCCTCCTGCAGCCTGCCCGGAGGGATCCTGGGCGACGACGATGTTCGTCGGCTGGTCGCTATCGACAGCCGGCCCGTCGGCGACCGAGAAGCCCCGGCTCTCCAGCGTCGACCGCGCTTCGTCCATCGTCATCCCGACGACGTTCGGCACCTCGGTGAGCACCCGACGGGTCAGGTTGTTGTCGGGGCGGGGGAAAGCGTCTCCGCCGTAGGCGCCGTTGGCCGCAGCCTGCGCTGCCTTCGCCAGCGGGTACCGCATGTTGTTGAGCAGGTGGTCACCGGCTCGCTTCTGGTAGATGTCGGACTGGCCCTTCCAGCGCCCGGCCCACACCGCGGTCGTGACCTTGGTGCTGGACTCGATCATCATGGTCGACCAACGGTCGTGGGTTCCGGTCTTGCCGATGAGCGGGGTTCCGTCGAACGGGTTGGCGCGGGCACCGGTGCCGCCGCCGGACATCACACCCTGAAGCGCGTAGGCGGCGGTCGCCGCGACCTCCTTCGAGATGACGCCGTCGGTGCAGGACGACTTCGGGAGCTCGCGGTCCTTGCCGTCGGGGCCGACCACGCGGTCGATCGCACGCGGTGTGCAGTACTTGCCGCCGCTGGCGACCGTGGCGTAGGCGTTGGCCATGGCGATCGGGGAGATGTTCTTCGGGCCGAGCACGTCGTACGGCACGTTCTCGTCCGTGACCTTCTTGCCGCTCGCGAGGGTGACGCCCATGCGGTCGGCGACCTGGTTGATCTCGCAGATGTCCAGCTTCGAGGCCATCGCGAAGTAGCCGCTGTTCAGGGACTGTCGGGTGAAGTCCATGACGCTCGCGGTGTAGCCGCCGCCGCCGCCGAAGTTGCCGATCTCCTTGGTGTTGGTGGTCTGTGGGCTCTCGCACACGGGGATCTTCAGGTTCGTCTGCACCCGGCCGTTGAGGACCTCGTTGACGGAGTGGCCCTTCTCGAGCCAGTCGATCAGGGTGAAGAGCTTGTAGACCGATCCGACCTGGAACCCGCCCGAGTTGCCGTGCGTCGTGTCTCCGGCGAAGACCAGCGAGCTCTTCGCCAGGTCGTCCGTCGTGGTCTCATCGAACTGCGTGTTCTGCGTGATCGACAGGATGCGTCCGGTGCCCACCTCGATCGATACTCCGGCAGCACCGAAGTAGTCGTTGTCGTAGTTGGCCGGCACGATGTCCTTCATCGCCTGCGCGGCGGGGTCCTGGATGCGGTAGTCCAGCGAGGTGTAGATCTTGAGGCCCCCGCGACGGAGCAGGTCCGCCCGGTCCTGCGGCTCCTTGCCGAATGCCTCGTCGTTCAGCACGATCGACTTCACGTACTGGCAGAAGTAGGCGTTGGCGCCCGCGGAGGCACAACCCTGCGTGGGCGGGTTGAGCGAGGGAGTGATCTCGGAGGCGTCGGCCTCGTCGTACTGCGCTTGGGTGATCTTGCCGTCCGCGAGCATGCGGCCGAGCACGTAGTGACGCCGATCCTTCGTGAGGGCGTAGCCGCTCTCGGCGGTGTTGAGCGCCTCACCCTTCGAATTCGTGATGGTGCCCTCGGGCTTGTCGATGCGGTACGTGTTGGGGTTCTGCACGATGCCCGCCAGCGTCGCCGCCTGCGCGACCGTGAGCTTCGCCGAGGTCGTGTTGAAGTAGTAGTTGGCCGCGGCCTCGATGCCGTAGACCGTTCCGCCGAAGTTCGCGATGTTCAGGTAGCCGAGGAGGATATCGTTCTTCGAGAACTCCTTCTCGATCTGGATCGCGTAGCGCATCTCCTGGAGCTTGCGCTCGATGCCGTCGGCGCCCGTCGCGTTCGTCGCGTCCTTCCAGCACTGCTGCAGATCCTCGTTGTGCGTCTCCGAGGTCGTGTCGACCTTCTGCTCGCACTCCTGGATCAGCACGTTCTTCACGTACTGCTGGCTGATGGTCGATGCACCGCGGCTGGAGGTGCCGCGGACGTTGTCGATCAGCGCCTTCACCGTCGCGCCGACGTTGACGCCGCCGTGGCTGTAGAAGCTCTTGTCCTCACTGGACAGGATCGCGTCGTAGAGCACCGGGGAGACCTGCTCGTAGGTCACGGGCACACGATTCTGCTCGTAGAACGACGCGAGGGCGACGTTCTTGCCGTCGGGCGTCGTGGCGTAGATCGTGGACTGCTCCATCGGCGTGCCCGGGTTGAGGTTCTCGGGGAGCTGGTCGAAGAGCGTGAGGGCCTGGGTGCCGGCGAGGCCGGTCATCGTGAGGACGGGCGTGACGCTCGCTGCGACCAGGAGTCCGGCGACGGCACTCAGCCCGACGAGCCCGACGAGTCCGCCGAGCACGCCTCTCACCGTGCGATTCTTTTGGGGCATACGCTTGATCGTAGGGGAGTTCCCTGAATACCGCCTTTGACGAGCCCGACGCGGAATCACGGCGTCGCGCCCCGATCGACAGGAGTGCCATGACCACGTGGGAGTACCTCACCACGCCGCTGCTCATCCACAACACCGCCGCGATCCTCAACAACTGGGGCAAGCAGGGCTGGGAGCTCGTCCAGGTCGTGCAGGGCCCCGAGGGTGGGCTCGTCGCCTACCTCAAGCGCCCTGTCACAGCCGAGGCTTCTGCCAACGCCGGCCTCGCTGCGGCGCAACAGGCCGCCCGCCAGTTCGAGGGGGAGCAGGCATGACCGTCGCTTCCCGCCTGGCCGAGCTCGGCATCGAGCTGCCCGCGGTCGCCGCACCGGTGGCCGCCTACGTGCCCGCGGTCGTGCACGGCGGGCTCGTGTACACCTCGGGCCAGCTGCCGTTCGTCGAAGGCGCGCTCCCCGCCGTGGGCAAGGTCGGTGCGGAGGTCTCCGCCGAGGATGCGAAGACCTACGCGCGGACCTGTGCGCTGAACGCCCTCGCCGCGGCAGCGGATGCCGCGGGTGGACTCGACCGCATCGCCGGTGTGCTGCGCGTGGGCGGATTCGTCGCCTCCGCCGAAGGCTTCACCGGGCAGCCCGGGGTCATCAACGGTGCCAGCGATGTGCTCGGCGAGATCTTCGGGGACGCCGGACGCCACGCCCGCGCAGCCGTCGGCGTCGCGGAGCTTCCCCTCGGCAGTCCGGTCGAGGTCGAGGTGGCCTTCCGCCTCGCTTGACCCGCCGCCCCGCCCGCGTGCGGGATCGAAAACGCGCCTCCCGGAAGCCCGGGAGGCGCGTTTTCGATCTTTCAGGGGCTTACTTCACCTGGGCCGAGATGATGCTCATCACTGCGGTGTCGGCGAGGGTCGTCGTGTCACCGACCTCGCGGCCTTCGGCCACATCGCGCAGCAGACGGCGCATGATCTTGCCGGATCGCGTCTTGGGGAGTTCGCCGACGATGTAGACGTCACGCGGACGCGCGATGGCGCCGATCTGCTCGCCGACCCACAGCCGCAGCAGCTGGGCGAGTCCGGCGGGCTCATGCGCCGCGAGGTAGCTCTCCTTGATGATGACGAACGCCACGACGGCCTGCCCGGTGGTCTCATCCGATGCCCCGACCACGGCGGCCTCGGCGGTGGCTTCGTGCGCCACCAGCGACGATTCGATCTCGGCGGTGGACAGGCGGTGGCCCGACACGTTCATGACGTCGTCGACGCGCCCCAGCAGCCACAGGTCGCCGTCCTCGTCGAGGCGGGCCCCGTCTCCGGCGAAGTAGTAGCCCTGGTCCTCGAACTTCTCCCAGTAGGTTTCGCGGTAGCGCTCCGGGTCGCCCCAGATTCCGCGCAGCATGCTCGGCCAGGGCTCCGTGATGACGAGCAGGCCGCCGTTGCCGTTGCCGACTTCGACACCGCTCTCGTCGACCACATCGATCGAGATCCCGGGCAGCGGCACCTGGGCGGACCCGGGCTTGGTCTCGGTGACGCCGGGGAGGGCGGAGACCATGATCGCTCCGGTCTCGGTCTGCCACCAGGTGTCGACGATCGGGGTCTTGCCTGCGCCGATGACGTCGCGGTACCACATCCACGCCTCGGGGTTGATGGGTTCGCCGACCGAGCCGAGCAGGCGCAGCGACGACAGGTCGAACTTCTGCGGGACGCTGCGGCCGATCTTCATGAAGGAGCGGATCGCGGTCGGCGCGGTGTAGAAGATGGAGACCTTGTACTTCTCGATGATCTCCCACCAGCGGCCGGGGTGCGGGGTGTCCGGCGTGCCTTCGTAGAGCACCTGGGTCGCACCGTTCGCGAGCGGGCCGTAGGCCACGTAGCTGTGCCCGGTGATCCAGCCGATGTCAGCCGTGCACCAGAAGACATCGGTCTCGGGGTGCAGGTCGAACACGTATTTGTGCGAGTACGCCGCCTGGGTGAGGTAGCCGCCGGAGGTGTGCAGGATGCCCTTCGGCTTCCCGGTGGTCCCCGAGGTGTACAGGATGAAGAGGGGGTTCTCCGCCGGGAACGCCGATGCGGTGTGCTCGGACGACGCTGCGGGGACGACGTCGTGCCACCAGACGTCGCGGCCCTCGACCCAGTCGACGTCGTTCTCGCCGCGCTTGACGACCAGCACGTGCTCGACGGTCTGCTGCTCACCGTCGCCCCGATCGGCCAGTGCCTGGTCGACCGCGGGCTTGAGCGCCGAGACACGGCCCTTGCGGTATCCGCCGTCTGCCGTGATCACCAGCTTCGCTCCGGCGTCGTCGATGCGTGAGCGCAGGCTGTCGGCGCTGAATCCGCCGAAGACGACCGAGTGGATGGCGCCGAGACGCGCGACCGCGAGCATCGAGGCGATCGCCTCGGGGATCATGGGCAGGTAGATCGCGACGCGGTCGCCCTGCCCCACTCCCAACCCTTCGAGCACGTTGGCGACACGCTTGACCTCGTCGGTCAGCTCGGCGTAGGTGATGCGGCGGGAGTCGCCGGGCTCTCCTTCCCAGTGCAGCGCGACGCGGTCGCCGTTGCCGGCCTCGACGTGACGGTCGAGGCAGTTGTACGCCACATTCAGCTCGCCGTCGTCGAACCACTTCGCGAACGGCGGATTCGTCCAATCGAGCACCTGCGTGAACGGCTTGTGCCAGTGCACGAGTTCGCGGGACTGCTCTCCCCAGAAGGCCTCGCGATCAGCCGCGGCGCGCTCGTACAGCTCTGGCGAGGAGATGGTCTGGGCGATGAATTCCTCCGACGGCGGGAATCGCCGGGTCTCATCGAGAAGGTGGTCGATCTGGCTGCTCATCGGCAGGCGCTCCTTTGCGGCATTCGGTCGTTCGAGCATGGTCGTGGGGTGGACGACCAGGTCAGGGTGAATCTATCCCCGCGGACTCCCCTCGAATACTGCCGAAAGTCGGTAGTGGTTTCGGTTTTGTGAGGACGGTTGCCTTGCGTACACTCGACGACAGCCGAGATCTCATTCCGGCCTTGGTGCGCCCGATTCCCCCGATCGTGGCCCACCGTGGGCGGCATCTCATTCCCCCCGTGAGGTGCCGCCCATTTCGTTTGGGAGCGCTCCCGCGTGACGGCTCCCGCGATGCCCGATCGACTCCTGCACGGGCGTTGCCGGATGGCACTTCTACACAGGCCCCGCTCCGCCCGTACTCGACCACGTTCTCGTGCCGGGGGTGCCGCCTAGCGTCGCTGTATGCCCGATTCGTTCGTCATCCAGCCCCGGGGAGCGGCCTCCGCCCGGACGGACTCCCTCCTCGACCCTTTGCACCTCGATCCCGCGTTCGGTCCCCTTCTCGCCCACATCGACGACACCGTGACCGATGTCTTCGTGAATGGCACGGCCGGGCTGTTCGTCGACCGCGGCAGCGGCGCGGAACCGGCGACGCAGTGGCGGGCCTCCGAGCGAGAGGTCAGGGATCTGGCGGTCGCTCTCGTCGGTCTCGGCGGACGACACCTCGATGATCAAGCGCCGTGCGTGGACGTCCGTCTCGCTTCCGGCATCCGCGTGCATGCCGTGCTCGCGCCGGTCTCGACGACGGGAACGGCGCTCTCGATCCGCATCCCGAGGGTGCGCGCGGCGGATCTCGCGGCGCTCGCCGCCCTCGGCGCCTTCGACGCGCGCCAGCAGGCCTGGCTGCTCGGGCTCGTCGCCGACCGGGCGAACATCCTCATCACCGGGGGCACCGGAACGGGAAAGACGACGTTGCTGTCCGCGCTGCTCTCCGAGGTCCCGCCGACCGAGCGCATCGTCACGATCGAGGATGTGGCGGAGTTGCGTCCCCGGCACCCGCACCACGTCGCGCTCGAAGCCCGCCAGGCGAATCTGGAGGGGGCGGGCGGGATCACCCTTGCTCGCCTGGTGCGGGAGTCCCTGCGTATGCGGCCCGATCGGCTGGTGGTCGGGGAGTGTCGAGGGGAGGAGGTGCGTGAGTTGCTCAGCGCGCTCAACACCGGGCACGACGGGGGAGCGGGCACGATGCACGCCAGCGGTCTGCGCGACGTGCCCGCCCGACTCGAGGCGCTCGGTGCGCTCTCGGGAATGGATGCCACCGCGCTCGCACGGCAGGCGGTGAGCGCGTTCTCCGTGGTTCTCCATCTCGATCGAACCCCGGATGGTGTCCGTCGGATACGCCAGGCCGGTCGCCTCGTGCTCGTGGCCGATCGCCTGGATATCGAGGAGGTGTCCCCGTGGTGATCCGACTCAGGCAGGCGCACCGCAATGAGTCGGCAGGCGCCGCGGAAGCCGCGACATCGGTGCAGACGCTGGCGGTGCTGTTGCAGGCGGGCGCGGTTCCTCTCACTGCGTGGCGACATCTCGCAGGCACCGGCGACCCGCATGCGGTGGCCGTGGTCGGGCGGGTCGACGAGGGCGTCCCTCTCCTCTCAGCGATCGAAGCCGAGCGGGGGGCGTGGACCGATCTCGCAGCCGCGTGGGAGATCGCGACGACCGTCGGCGCACCTCTCGCGGAGGTGCTCCGGATCATCGCGGAGTCGCTGCGCGATGCCGCCTCGGCAGCCGACGACGTCCGCATCGCCCTCGCGGAACCCGCCGGAACAGCCCGTCTGCTGCTCTGGATGCCGCTCGCGGGGCTCCTTCTCGGATTCGCGCTCGGCTTCGACACCCTCGGCGTCATCGTCGGCACCCCCCTCGGCGCCGGGAGCGTGGTCGTGGGCCTGCTCCTGGTGCTGGCGGCGCGACAGTGGACGAAGGGACTTCTGCGGCGGGCGAAGCCAGCGCCGGGCACGCCAGGGATGCGCGCGGAACTCGTGGCCGTCGCGCTCGCCGGAGGAGCGTCCATCGACCGAGCGCTTGCACTCGTGGACGACAGCTCTGCCTCCGGAGGGAGTGACGAGCGGATCCGCGCCGTGCTCGATCTGTCCCGAGCGGCAGGGGTGCCCGCGGTGGAACTGCTCCGTGCGTCCGCGGCGCAGGACCGCCATGCCGCTCGGGTCGGAGGCCGTCTCCGCGCGGCGAAGCTCTCGACACGACTCCTGATCCCTCTCGGAGTGTGCACCCTGCCCGCGTTCCTCCTGCTCGGTGTGGCCCCGATGCTCCTGAGCGTCCTGTCATCGACACCCTTGCCGTTGTGATCGCCCGCGTGGCGGTCCCTCCTCCATGCGAAACATCTCAGAGAAAGAAGGAACACCATGACGACCATTCCCCGACTCGACCGGCGCAGGGCGGCGATGCTGTTCGGCGACGACACCGGTGCGGCCACAGCGGAGTACGCGATCACGACCATGGCGGCTGTCGCGTTCGCCGGTCTCCTCGTCGTGATCATGAGATCCGATGAAGTCCGCGGCATCCTGACGGATCTCGTGCGGCGCGCCCTGACCGTGTCGTGAGGAGGCTGCCGATCATGGCCCCGTGGCGACGACGGACGACATCGCTCATCGCCATCGGGGGAGAGCGGGGATCGGTCGCGGCAGAGCTCGCGCTCGCCGTGCCCGCTGTGGTGCTGGCGCTGCTGCTGGGCGCGGGTGCGCTCGGAGCCGCGTCGCGTCAGGTCGCGCTGCAGGATGCGTCGGCCGATGCCGCTCGCCTGCTCGGTCGGGGAGAAGGACTCGGCGCCGCAGAGGGGGTTGTGCGTGCCGCGGTCCCCGGCGCCGGGGTATCCGCGTCGCGCCGCGGTGAGCTCGTCTGCGTCACCTCGTCGGTGGAGGTCTCGTGGGGTGCGTCGGTGCGGGTGCCCTTGCGGGCGTCGAGCTGCGCGCTCGACGGAGGACTCTGATGGCGGGCACGGTGCTCGCTGCGGGCGTCCTCGCCGTGGCGGCCGCGCTGTCCCTCGGCTTGGCGGCCGTGGCCGGTGCTTCGGTGACGGCGCAGCGGGCGGCGGGCGCTGCGGATGCCGCGGCACTCGCCGCGGCCGATGCCGCCAGCGGCGCCGTGCCGACCTCGGCGGAGCCGTGCGCCCTCGCCGCGACGGTCGCAGAGGCGGCCGGTGCCGACCTCACCGGATGCGTTCTGGAGGGCTTCGTGGCGACCGTGGAGGTGCAGGCGGCGTACGCTGGACTCGCAGCCGTCTCCCGAGCCCGTGCCGGGCCACCCGAGGGACAGTGACGGCCGCGCGACCTCGCTCACTGTGAATGACCCCACACAGTGGTGTGTATGGTGTGCTTCGAAGAAAGGACGCACCCTTGGCTGAAGGCAAGAAGCTCGTCATCGTCGAGTCCCCGACGAAGATGCGGTCTATTCAGGGATACCTCGGCGACGGCTACGAGGTGCTCAGCTCCGTCGGCCACATCCGCGACCTCGCCGACAAGAAGGACATTCCGGCGGAGGACAAGCAGGCCTACGGGAAGTACTCGATCGACATCGACAACGGGTTCGACCCGTACTACGTCGTGTCCGATCGCAAGACCAAGACGGTCGCCGAGCTCAAGCGCGCCCTCAAGAGTGCCGACGAACTCCTGCTCGCGACAGATGAGGACCGCGAAGGCGAGGCGATCGCCTGGCATCTTCTGGAGACCCTCAAGCCCAAGGTCCCGGTCAAGCGCATGGTCTTCCATGAGATCACCAAGGATGCGATCCAGGCGGCCGTCGGCAACACCCGCGAGCTCGACCACGACCTCGTCGATGCCCAGGAGACCCGCCGCATCCTCGACCGTCTGTACGGCTGGGACGTCTCCCCGGTGCTCTGGTACAAGGTCAAGACCGGAATCTCCGCAGGACGCGTCCAGTCGGCGGCGACCCGACTCATCGTCGACCGGGAGCGTGAGCGCATGGCGTTCACCTCCGCCGAGTACTGGGATGTCGACGCCTCAGCCGCGGCGACCGGCACGTCCTTCAAGATCCGCCTCGTCCGCGTCGACGGCGGCCAGCTCGCACGAGGCGCCGACTTCGACGACGACGGAAAGCTCAAGAAGGCCGTCGTCGTGCTCGATGAAGCCGCGGCTTCCGCTCTCGCCGAGGCGATCGACGCGGTCGGCTCCGGCTCCGTCACCAAGGTCGAGGCCAAGCCGGGAACGCGTAGCCCCTACGCGCCCTTCACGACCTCGACGATGCAGCAGGAGGCCGGGCGCAAGCTCTCCATGGGAGCCAAGCAGGCGATGGGTGTCGCCCAGCGGCTGTACGAGAAGGGGTACATCACCTATATGCGTACCGACTCCACGTCGCTGAGCACCCAGGCGGTGCAGGCGGCGCGGAGCCAGGCGGTGGCCCTCTACGGTGATGCCGCCGTGCCGCTGAAGCCGCGGGTCTACAAGTCCAAGAGCAAGAACGCGCAGGAGGCGCACGAGGCCATCCGTCCCTCGGGCGACAACTTCCGGACGCCGGCATCGCTGTCGTCCGAGCTCGATCGCGATGAGCAGCGCCTCTACGACCTCATCTGGAAGCGCACGGTGGCCAGCCAGATGGCCGACGCGAAGTACGAGACCACCACGGTCACCATCGCCGTCGATGCCGCGGGGAAGAAGGCCGAGTTCACGGCGTCCGGAACCGTCTACACCTTCAAGGGCTTCCTCGAGGCCTACGAGGAGGGGCGGGACGAGAAGCGCGGTGACGCGGATGCCGCAGAGAACCAGTCGCTCCCGGCCGTCGCCGTGGGCGATCAGCTCGCGGTGTCGGACGCTGAGGCGAAGGGCCACCGCACCACGCCGAAGCCGCGCTACACCGAGGCTTCGCTCGTCAAGGTGCTCGAGGAGAAGGGCATCGGTCGTCCCTCCACGTTCGCGTCGATCCCCGAGACGATCCTCGACCGCGGCTACGCCGTCAAGCGCGGCCAGGCCCTGGTGCCGACGTGGCTGGCGTTCAGCGTGGTGCGTCTGCTCGAAGAACATTTCGCGGACCTCGTCGACTACGACTTCACGGCAGCGCTCGAAGACGACCTCGACACCATCGCGCGCGGTGAACAGAACCGTGTCGAATGGCTCAAGTCGTTCTACTTCGGCTCGGACTCGCACGTCGGTCTCCGCCAGGTCGTCGACAACCTCGGCGAGATCGATGCGCGTGCGCTGAACTCCACGCGCATCACCGACACGGCCACTCTCCGCTTCGGCAAGTACGGCCCCTACCTCGAGGTCGCCGACCCCGAGAACCCGGAAGCGAAGCCGCGCATCGTGAACGTGCCGGAAGACCTAGCGCCCGATGAGCTGACAGCGGAGAAGGCACAGGAGCTCATCGATGCTCCTGTCGCGGGCGACCGCGTGCTCGGGGAGAACCCGGCGAACGGCAAGATCGTCGTCGTCAAGGACGGCCGCTTCGGGCCTTATGTGCAGGAGAACGATCCGGTGGCGGAAGACGCCGCGATCGATGAAGCGACCGGAGAGGTCGTCGAGGCCCCGAAGCCGAAGCGCGGAGCGAAGAAGGAAGCGGCTCCCAAGCCGCGGACGGCGTCGCTCTTCCGCTCGATGTCCGTCGATGAGATCGACCTCGACACGGCGCTGCAGCTGCTCAGCCTCCCGCGCGTGGTGGGTGTCGACCCGGAATCCGGTGATGAGATCACGGCTCAGAACGGCCGCTTCGGTCCGTACTTGAAGAAGGGCACGGACTCCCGCTCCCTCGAGAGCGAGTCGCAGATCTTCAGCATCACGCTCGAGCAGGCGCTCGAGATCTACGCGCAGCCGAAATACGGTGCCGGTCGACGGGCGTCGAGCGCGCTCGCCGAGTTCGAGGCCGATCCCGTCAGCGGCAAGCCGATCCGCATTCGCGACGGTCGTTTCGGGGCGTACGTCACCGACGGAGAGACCAACGTGACCATCCCGCGTGGTCAGACCGTCGAAGACATCACCTTCGAGATCGCGGTGCAGATGCTCGCCGACAAGCGCGCCAAGGGGCCGGCCCCCAAGCGGGGAGCAGCGAAGAAGGCTCCGGCGAAGAAGGCGCCAGCCAAGAAGGCGGCGGCCAAGGCGACCTCCGCGAAGAAGGCTCCCGCGAAGAAGGCTCCCGCGAAGAAGGCCCCGGCGAAGAAGACGACAGCGGCGACATCGGCCGCGCGGTCGGCGGCGGCGAAGAAGGCGGCGGCCACCCGTGCGGCGAACGCGGCCGCGAAGGCCGCCGAGAAGGCGGACTCGTGACCTCAGGCCGCGGGGTGTGGATCACACTCGAAGGCGGCGACGGGTCCGGCAAGACCACGCAGTCGAACCTGCTCGCCGAGTGGCTCGTGGCTGCGGGTCGCACGGTCGTGCGCACGCGGGAACCGGGCGGCTCCGAGGTCGGCCAGCTGATCCGTGACATCGTGCTGCATCACCGTGGTGACATCGCGCCGCGCGCGGAGGCGCTGCTGTACGCGGCCGACCGTGCGCATCACGTCGCGACCGTCGTGCGACCGGCGCTCGAGCGTGGCGACGTCGTGCTGCAGGACCGCTACCTCGATTCGTCCGTGGCGTATCAGGGAGCCGGGCGCGTGCTCGATGCGAAAGAGATCCGCGACCTGTCGCTCTGGGCCGCGGAAGGTGCCCTTCCCGACTTGACCGTGCTTCTCGACCTCGATCCCGCGGCAGCACGCACCCGTCTCGACTCGGCGGACAAGCCGTTCGACCGCCTCGAGGCCGAGCAGGAAGAGTTCCACGGCCGGGTCCGCGATGCCTACCTCGCGCTCGCCGACGCCGAGCCCGACAGGTTCCTGGTTCTGGACGCCGCTGCCTCTCCCGAGAGCATCGTCGAACGGATCCGCGCGCGGGTCGGAGAGCTGCTCGGCTGATCAGGCCGCGGCTCTCCGCGCGGGGAGGTCAGGGTCCCGACGAGGTCGGTGGTCCCGATTAGGCTGAGTACATGCCCCAGACCGTTCCCGCTCCCTTCCCGTGGGTGGATGTGTGGGGGCAGGACGCCGCGGTCGACACGCTCCGTGCCGCCGCCTCCGATCCCGCCGCGCTGTCGCACGCCTGGCTGATCACCGGTCCACCCGGATCAGGAAGATCGACCCTGGCCTATGCCTTCGCGGCCGCGCTGATCGCCGATCACCCCGACGACGAGAACGTGATGCGGCAAGTGCTGGCGGGCACGCATCCCGACGTCACCGCGCTGCGCACCGACAAGGTCATCATCACGATCGCCGAGGCCCGAGGCCTGGTGGAGCGCTCCTACTTCGCCCCCTCCGCGGGGCGATATCGCGTGATCGTGGTCGAAGACGCCGACCGCATGGTCGAGCGCACGTCCAACGTGCTCCTGAAGGCGCTCGAGGAGCCGCCGGAGCAGACGGTCTGGATCCTGTGCGCCCCCAGTGAGGCCGACCTCCTGCCCACGATCCGCTCTCGCGTGCGGTCGTTGCGGCTGACGGAACCGGACGTCGACGATGTCGCGCGTCTCATCAGCCTGCGCACGGGGGCGGACGAGGCCATCGCCGAGCAGGCCGCGCGGCACGCGCAGCGCCACATCGGCATGGCCCAGCGGTTGGCGACCGACGATGCGGCACGCCGTCGCCGCGACGAGACGCTGCGATCCGTCCTCGGTGTACGCGGCGTCGGCGATGCCGTCGAGGTCGCCGGCCGGATCATCCAGGCCGCGACGGAGGATGCGAAGGCGCTCACGGCCGAGCGCGATGCGAGCGAGCGCGCCTCGCTGCTGCGCACGATCGGCATCGCGGAGGGCCAGGCTGTGCCGCCGGCGCTGCGCACCCAGCTGTCCGCGCTCGAAGACGATCAGAAGAAGCGCGCCACCCGGAGTCTGCGCGACGGGATCGACCGGGTGCTCACCGACCTGCAATCGCTGTTCCGTGACGTCGTGATGCTGCAGTTCGACCGTGGCGGCGACCTCATCAACCGAGAACTCCGTCCCGAACTCGAGGAGCTCGCGGCCGTCTGGCCCGTGACCCGTACTCTTGTCGTACTTGACCACCTAGCCGAGACGCGGCAGTCCCTGGAGCGCAATGTCGCTCCGCTGCTCGCCCTGGAGAGCTTGCTCGTGACGATCGCGAGCGGGAGGAAACCGTGAACAACCGATCGACTTCCCGCTTCCGGCGTGCCCTCGGGGTCATCGCCGGCCTCGCCGCGGCTTCCGTCGCCCTCTCCGGCTGCCTCTACGCGATGATCCCCGAGCAGTCCTCGCGGCCGTCCACGACCGCCGCTCCCGATACCGAGGGTGTGGCAGAAGACCTACTGCCGTTCTACTCGCAGGAATTGACCTGGACCGAGTGCGGCACCGGCTTCGACTGCACCGACGTCACGGCTCCGCTCGACTGGGAGAACCCGGCAGCGGGCGACATCACGCTCGCGGTCGTGCGCCACCGGGCGGAGGGGACCCCGGTCGGCTCGCTGCTGACCAACCCCGGTGGCCCTGGTGCCAGCGGTGTGGACCTCGTCCTGAACAACCTCGGATTCGCCGTCGGGGCCGACCTCATCGAGAACTTCGACGTGATCGGCTTCGACCCGCGCGGAGTCGGCGACTCGACCGCGGTGACCTGCTACGACGCCCCCGAGATGGATGACTATCTCTACGGCATCCCCGCCGCCGCCCGCGGTACCGCGGAGTGGGAGGCCGAACTGCTCGACGCGCACAAGTCGTTCGCCGAGGCGTGCGATGCGAACAGCGGCGGGATCCTGCCGTACATCACCACCGTCAACGCCGCCCGCGACATGGATCTGATCCGTGCCGTGCTGGGCGACAAGCAGCTGAACTACCTCGGCTACTCGTACGGCACATTCCTCGGCGCGACCTACGCGAAGCTCTACCCCGAGAAGGCCGGGCGTCTGGTGCTCGACGGTGCGATCGATCCCGCTGTCCCCGGCCTCGAGGTCGGCGCGACGCAGGCACTCGGTTTCGAATCGGCGCTGCGCGCCTACATGCAGAGCTGCCTCGACTCCGGGGAGTGCCCGTTCGCCGGAACGGTCGATGAAGCGATGGCCGATCTCGGAGCGCTGCTGGCGAGCGTCGATCGCACGCCGTTGCAGAGCGGAGACGGTCGGCTCATGGGCGCGGACACCCTGCTGACGGGCATCATCGCGGCGCTCTATTCGCAGGACAACTGGGGATTCCTCACGCAGGCGCTCGATGAGGCTCTGCAGGGCGACCCGACCTCGGCGTTCCTCCTCGCCGACTTCTACAACAGCCGCGAAGACGGCGTCTACATCGACAACTCCACCGAGGCGTTCCGCGCATACAACTGCATGGACTACCCGGTGGAGGACGACCCCGCCGCAGAAGCCGCCATCGATGCCAAGATCGCCGAGGGTGCCCCGACCATCGCGCCGTATTGGAGCGGTCCGGATTCCTGCGAGGTCTGGCCCTATCCGCCGACCGGAACCCGGGGTGAGATCACGGCCGAAGGTGCGGGACCCATCCTCGTGATCGGGACGACCAACGACCCGGCGACCCCGTACGAGTGGTCCGAATCGCTCGCGGATCAGCTGGAGGAGGGCGTTCTCATCACTCGCGTGGGCGAGGGGCACACCGGCTACAACAAGGGCAACATCTGCGTCGACGACGCGGTCGAGGCGTTCCTGCTCGACGACGTGGTGCCCGAAGACGGCCTCCGCTGCGAGTGAGACCGGCCCGATTCGCGAGCGAGCGCGAGACAGGGTAATATCGGTGATCGCGCCGCTCACGCGTCGCACGCCGCTTTAGCTCAGTCGGCAGAGCATTTCACTCGTAATGAAAAGGTCGTCAGTTCGATTCTGACAAGCGGCTCCGAAGGCCCCGTGATGCGAAGAACATCACGGGGCCTTTCCCGTCCCCACGGCGTAACCTCGAAGTATGAGTAGAGCGCTTCTCATCGTCGATGTGCAGAACGACTTCACCGAGGGCGGTGCGCTCGAGGTCGTGGGCGGTGATGCGGTGGCCTCCGCCGTCACGGGCTACCTCGCCGCGCACGCCACGGACTACGAGGTGATCATCGCCTCCCGCGACTGGCATGACGCCGAGGGGGACAACGGCGGTCACTTCGCCGAGACGCCGGACTTCATCGACTCCTGGCCGGTGCACTGCGTCGCCGGGACCCCGGGGGCCGACTATGATCCGCTCCTGGTGACCGATTCCGTGACCCACCACGTCCGCAAGGGTCAGGGCAAGCCCGCCTATTCGATGTTCGAGGGGGAGACCGAAGCACAGGAGACCGTCGGTGAGGTACTGGCGGCGGCCGGGGTGCTCAGCGCGGATGTCGTCGGGATTGCGACGGATCACTGTGTCCGTGCGTCAGCGCTCGACGCGATCGCCCACGGTGTCCATGTCCGCATCCTGACCGACCTCGTCGCGGGGGTCGCTCCGGAGGCGACTGAGACCGCGTTGGCCGAGCTCGTGCATGCCGGCGCGGAACTGGTCGTGAGCGCGGACGCGTGAGTCGTAGCGTCCTCCTGTTGCGGGCCGTGAACGTCAGCGGGCGCAACAGGGTTCCGATGGGGCGGCTGCGCGACGTGCTGGCAGCCGAGACGGACCTCGCCGATATCTCCACCTACATCGCCAGCGGGAACATCCTCTGCGCGACGCCACCGGCTCCCGAGACCGCACGCGCTGCTGTCCGTTCCGTGATCCACCGCGAGTTCGGGGTGGACACGCCCGTGATCCATCGGACCCATGAGCAGCTGGTCTCGTCGGAGTCCGCGCAGCCCTTTCCCGAAGGGGATGTGACTTTCGTGCACGCGATGTTCCTGGAGGGGCGGCCTGCGAGTGGTGCGCTCGCAGCGTAGGAGGAACGCCTGCTCCCTGCAGAGCGCCTCGCTCTCGTCGACGACGACCTGTGGATCGACTACGGCGAAGGCGGCGTGCATTCCACGAAGCTGACGAAGGCCGTGCTCGACCGTGCGCTCGGCGTGGCGGGCACGGCCCGCAACCTCCGCACGACACGCACGCTCATCGAGCTGACCGCGTGATCGTTGACGTCTGAGCCTCAGCGCCCAGCACCACCGAGTTCCGCGCTCACCCCGACGGGTGGTGTGTGAGGGTGCGCCTGCAGGTCGACACGTCGGGATCCGCAGTCCGCACAGCGCACGTAGAGCACGACGCCCTCGCTCGTCGGGTGTCGGGATTCCACCCGCCAGCCGTGTTCATGGGTCGCGGTCTCCGGTCGGAGGCGGGGGATGGGGAGAGTGTTCGGCGAGGTCATGCATCCAGCGTGATGTAATGGTCTTATGCATCTCAACCCTTACGGCGAGTATGCGGTCCTGCTGGCCGCGTCGTTGGCGAACGACTGGCCCGAGGATCGCGCCGGCATCGAGGAGCGCACCCTCGCCCTCGGGATGACGCAGACATTCCCGCCCGCGCCCGAGGACCATGCGGAAGTCCGAGCGGTCATCGACGACTGGCTCGCGATCGTCGACGAGCCCGATGCCGACGCGAGGGCGCTGCTGCTGAACGCACAGCTCGCCGCCGCCGCCGCGTACCCGCGGCTGACCAACCACGACGGCGAAGGCTGGCACCTGCACTACCGCGATGACGTGCCGTCGCTGCCCTACGTGCTCCGGGCGATCATCAGCCTCGGCACGTCGCTGCATCTCGTCACCCGGGGAATGAGCAGGCTCGGGCGCTGCCAGGCCGCGCCGTGCACGAATGTCGTGGCGGACGTGACGCGCAACGGTCGCCAGCGGTTCTGCTCCGTGCGCTGCGCCAACCGTGCGGCCGTCCGTCGGCATCGGGCTCGCCTCTGAGGCCGAGGTTTCGGCCTCAGAGCGCGGAATCAGGCCGTCTGGCCCGCGTGCTTCCCCTCGCCGATCTCCTCGACGAGCTTCGCGTTGAAGGCCGGGAGATCGTCGGGTGTGCGGCTGGAGACGAGTCCTTCGTCCACGATGACCTCTTCGTCGACCCAGGTCGCTCCGGCATTGCGGAGGTCGGTGGTCAGGCTCGGGTAGCTCGTGAGCGTCCGGCCGTCCACGACGTCCGCCTCGATGAGGATCCAGGCGCCGTGGCAGATCACGCCGACGGGCTTGTGCTGGTCGAAGAAGGCGCGGGCGAGCGCGATCGACGGCTTGTCGAGGCGCAGGTGGTCGGCGTTGACGACGCCGCCGGGAAGGACGAGGGCGTCGAAGCTGTCGGCCGCCGCCTCGGAGGCGAGCAGGTCGACGGCTTGCTCGTGACCGTTCTTCCCTGTGATCGCCGCTCCCGCCGGGGCGATCAGTGTCGCGCTCGCGCCCGCGGCGGTGACCGCCTCCCACGGGCTGGTGAGCTCGCTGTCCTCGAATCCGTCGGTCGCCAGGAACGCCACTCGGTTGCCGGTGAGGGTCATCGTTCATCCTTTCGTGGGGAGTCGCCCGCGGATGCGGACGAGTCGACCCTCTCCCGGAACGAGCGAGGAGTGAAGGGGGTGGCCGGGGAGCGGGGCAGGATGCTAGAGGCGGAGTCGGGCGGTCGCGGAGCGCTCCCGTCGGATCGGAGTGGGGAGGCAGTAGCATCCAGCCATGCGCTTCCGTTCTGCCCTCGTCCTCGTGCCGGTGCTCGTGCTGCTCGCCGGCTGCGCTCCTGAGCCGGCGCCGAGCCCCTCGCCGACCGCGTCGACCGCCTCGCCTTCGCCGACGTCATCTCCGACCGATACGGCGACACCCGAGCCGACCGAGTCTGCGACGGCATTCGCGACCGCCCAACTGGTGGAACTGTGCACGCAGAAGACCCGGAGTCTCGCGCCGGATGCGACCTATTTCGCCGACATGGCGACCACGGAGTGGCTCGGTGGGCAGTCGCTCTGGTTCGTTGTGATCCCGAAGACCCTGGACGGGCAGGACAGTGTCGCGGTGTGCGCGATCGGCGGCACCCCGGACGCTCCGGTGTTCGACCTCGAGGGCGAGACGCTGCCGAGCGGCGTGGCCGAGATCCGTGACGAGCTGCTGGCAGGAGTGCACGACGGCGAATCCTGAACGTGCAGGTCACTTCAGCGCATGCGACGGGGTGGTCGGGGCGAGGAGCGAGACCTGCGGTGTGCGTCGGATCACGACGACGGCGCCGATGATGCCCAGCACGAGACCGGCGATGAAGATGATGTTCGCCATGCTGAATCCCGATGCGAGCGTGGCGATCGTCGCGTTCGAGTGCTCGGCCATGGACTCCATGGCGTTGTTGAGCATGTGGACGACCATGCAGAAGAAGATCGAGCCGGTGACCCGTCGAATCGCGTAGAACGCGAACCCGACCATGATCGCGTAGACGACCTGGTATCCCGTCTCTGCGCCGGGCTCTGCGACGAAGTTGATCGAGTGAAGAAGACCGAACGCGACCGCAGTGATGACTGCGACCCAGACCTCTTTCAGGTTGCCGCGGATGCCGATGAGAAGCGCGCCGCGGAACATGAGTTCTTCCCAGACTCCGGAGTACAGCCCAGACAGGAGCGCCAGGACGATGGTCGTCGTGGGAAGGACCGCCCAGTCGGTGGAGACGGTGCAGTAGACGATGTAGAGGACCGGCCCGAACGCGAGCAGCATCGGGAGGACTCCCTTGACCCGGTTCGGTTCGAACAGCAGTGGGCGAAGCCAACCGAGCGCAGCGGCGATCCCGACGGCGATGACGACGACCAACGCCGTGCTTATCAGCATGTACAAGGGTTTCGGCAGGCCCGCGAAGGGCAGGCCTGCGATGGCGGGGAGGAAGAAGAGCGCGACGGCAAAGATCGCCCCCATCCAGATGCTGGGTTTGACGCGGTACTTGGTGGGCATGTTCATAGGGATCCTTGATCGGGACGCAGGCGGATGAGTGTCGGACCACACGCCGGAGGTGGCGCGCGGAAAGGCGACGTGTGGTGAGGGCATCGTGGACGAGCGGCCTGGCTCGGGTGGCGCGGCGCGTCCGACACCAAATAGTAACGTCGATGGATTAAATATCCAATTCGAGCGAAACGCACCGTTTGCTGCGCCGCGGGAGGCGACGCTCCGAGTGGGGAGTGGGGAGTGGGGAGTGGGGACGAGAGATCCCGCGGAGGGACGCGGCGTCGCCGGCGGGCCTCGTCGAAACGACAGCGGAGCGCGCCCGGAATCAACCGTCGGTGCGGCATGCCTCGGCGGGCCCGGCGAACCCTCCGAAGAGGAGGTCCCAAATCAGGCGAGCCATCCCCGTGCCTGTGCGGTGGGCCCCGTGGGGCTCGAACCCACGACCCGCGGATTAAAAGTCCGATGCTCTGCCGACTGAGCTAGAGGCCCCTGCGTCAAGTCTAGTGCGCAAGAAGAAGGGCCGTCAGCGACATGACTCCGCTGACGGCCCTTCTCTCCTTCTCAGGATCCTCCCCCTACTCCCGAGAAGGGCGTGCGTCGGGTGTCCTCCCACCCGACAGCGCCCGGCTTAGGATGCCGGGGGCATCAGGACCGTGTCGATGAGGTACACGGTCGCGTTCGCGGTCTGGACTCCACCGCAGATGACCTTCGCGTCGTTGACCATCAGGTCGTCGCCGCTGCCCGTGACCTCGAGCTCGGCACCCTGCACGGTCTTGTGCATGCCGTCGATGTCGGCCGGCTCGATCTGGCCGGGGACCACGTGGTAGGTCAGGATCGAGCTCAGCGTGGCGCTGTCGGTCTTGAGGGCCTCGATCGTGGCCGGGTCGATCTTCGCGAAGGCGTCATCCACCGGTGCGAACACGGTGAACTCGCCGCCGTTCAGGGTGTCGACCAGATCGACGTCGGGGTTGAGCTGTCCGCTCACCGCCGAGACCAGCGTGGTCAGCAGCGGGTTGTTCGAGGCCGCGACTGCGACCGGGTCCTGGGCCATGCCCTCGACGGATCCTGCGCCGTCCGGCACGGCGTCGGCGTATGCCGCGCAGCCGGGACCGACCAGGTTCGCCGCCGGGTCCATCTCCATCGGCGTCGACTCCGACGTCTCCGGTGCCTTCGGCTCGGACGACTCGTCCGTGGTGCTGCCGCTGCCCATGGAACAGGCCGAGAGCAGGAATGCGCTCGCCAGGCCGAGGGTGATTGCCGCGGTGACCTTCTTCTTGGTGCTGAACATGTCGAGCTCCTTCAGAACTGAGCCACGGCCTCTCCGTGGCGTCGAGTGCTGTTCGGAGCCCCTGCGGCATCGGATGGGAAGAATCTCAGAATTCTTTGAAATCGCTCCGGCAGCGGCCTCGTCTGCGCGAGACCGGAGCGGAGATGCGGCATGCTTATAGAGATGGTCATCGATGGGTTCGACGTTCCCGAGGACGGAGCGACGCAGGATGCTGTCGCCGACCTCATCGTCCGCGTCGCGTCAGGTGATCAAGCTGCCTTCGCGACTCTCTACGATCTGCTCTCCTCTCGCGTGTTCGGCCTCATCCTCCGTGTGCTGGTCAACCGCTCGCAGAGCGAAGAAGTGCTCCAAGAGGTCTTTCTGGAGATCTGGCAATCCGCTTCGCGCTTCGCTCCGAACAGAGGTCAGGGACGAGCATGGATCATGACGATCGCTCATCGCCGGGCCGTTGATCGGGTGCGTGCATCGCAGTCGAGCGCCGACCGAGACGTACGAGCAGGATTCAAGGACATCGGCGTCGCGCACGACAGTGTCGCGGAGCAGGTCGAATTGGGGATAGAGGGAGGGAAGGTCGTCGAAGCGCTCTCGGGGCTTCCGGAAGCACAGCGCGAAGCACTCGTCCTCGC
Source organism: Microbacterium sp. PI-1 (assembly GCF_004337555.1). NCBI lineage: Bacteria > Bacillati > Actinomycetota > Actinomycetes > Micrococcales > Microbacteriaceae > Microbacterium > Microbacterium sp. PI-1. The sequence continues at coordinate 70,504 of NZ_SJYZ01000003.1, forward strand.
GTATTACGGCGGTTACAGTCAAAACGAGATCGCGGCCCTCGTGGGCGCGCCACTGGGGACGATCAAGACACGGATGCGAGACGGGCTGACCCGTCTGCGCACGGCGATGGGGGTGACGGCATGAACGAGAAGGACTTCGCAGAGCTCGCGGCAGGTGCCGCGCTGCACTCGCTGTCTGCAGACGACGAGCGTCGGTACCTCGCTGCCCTCGCGGAGCACCCGGAATGGGAGGACACCGTGGATGAGGATGCTGCGACCGCTGCGTCACTCGCGGACCCCGTCGAACCGGTCACCGCTCCCGCGCACATCCGATCCGCGCTGCTCGCACAGATCGCGGACCTGCCCCAGGACGGCGGAACGCGGTCCGATCCGGATGCCACGTCGGCGATCACGGACGCCCCCGTCGCCACCCAGAGCGACGCCATCGACGCTCGTGACGAGCAGAAGCCGAAGCAGCGCCGCTGGACGCGGAGCGTGTTCGCCCTGGCGGCGTGCCTGGCCGTGCTGGTCGGCGTCGGAATCGGTGCGGTCGCCCTCAACCAGCAACTGAATCCTCCCGCCAGCGTGGTCGCGCTGCAGGAGATCGAGGCCGCGGGAGACGCCGAGCAGGCGACCGTCGCCCTCGATGACGGGGGATCGGCGACCGCGCACTGGTCCGCCTCGGTCGGCAAGGCCGTGCTGGTCGCCGACGGCATCCCCACCCCTGCAGAGGGGGAGACGTACGAGCTCTGGTTCGTCCGCGGTGATGCCCCGGTCTCGGCGGGTGTGTTCGATGTGGACGGCGGCGACGCCACGGCGCTCCTGACGGGCGAGATGCAGGCGGGCGACGCGATCGCCGTGACCGTCGAGCAGGCCGGTGGATCTCCGACAGGCCAGCCGACCACGGACCCGGTCATCGTCATCCCCACGGCCTGATCGTCGTCGATCGCGCGTACCCTGGAGGGATGCCCGAGCAGCACCACCGCCCCGTGCGTCGCCCCACCACCGCCTTCGACAACATCGTCGGTTCACACGATCCCGCCGAGGAGACCCGTGTCGCGCACGCCACGGCTTCCGCGCTGCTGACCCGTGTGCGCGCGGATGAGAGCGGCGCGAGCGCCGAGCGACTCGTGGCCTTCACGGCCGAGCACGGCATCGACGAGATCGCCGAGCTCTGGTCGAAGGCGCCGTCGCGCACGCTTCCCGGAGCACTGTGGCGTCTCTACGTGCTGCAGCTCGCGATCCACGCCGACGCTCGTACGGCCGCACTGCTCTACGACCGGGGCCGCGTCGAACTGTCGTCGGCGGACACCGTGATCGCGGGTGCTCCGGTGCCGGCGGGTCCGGAGGAACTCGTCGCCCTCATCGACACCATCCTGCGCGGGGCCTTCCGCGGCGACTTCGCCGTGGCACTCGATCGCGCCGCCGCTTTCTGTCGTGTACAGGCGTCCGGTGCGACCCATACCGCCGACGACTACGAGCCGACGGAGCCTGCGCGCGCCAGCGAGCTCACGACGCGGGCACTCCGCTTGAGCAGCTACGCGCAGGATCTGGCAGCTTCGGCCGTGCTGTGGCGCACAGGAGCCCTCAGCTGAGCGGATCCTCACCGGGGAGCGCTGGTGCTTCCGCAGCGTTCGGCGCCTGGACAAGAAAAGACCGGGCCGCAAGAACGCCTCTCGGCGGAAGGCCGCTCGTAGCGGCAAAAAATGGAGCCCGGGGTTATGCGGCCCGGCCATTCAATTGTAACGCGATGCAGCCGTGGGTATTCCCGCCCTCTAGGCTCGGATCATGACCGGGCGCTTCGCATTCATGATCGATCCCGTGGACATTGAGGAGCAGCGCTCCGACTACGCCGACACGTTCACCCAGGTGGATGCGGCGGCGCCGGCGCTCAGCGTCGGTGAACTCAGTACCCAGCGGGGTGACGGCGTGTTCGAGTCCATCGGCGTCGTCGACGGGCACGCGCAGGAAGTGGTCCCGCATCTGGAGAGGCTCGCGCACTCCGCGCGCCTGTGCGATCTCCCCGCACCGAACCTCGCGCAGTGGCATCAGGCCATCGACGAGGCGGCGGCGCAGCTCGGATCCGGTGAGTCCGTCATCAAGCTCATCCTCAGTCGTGGCGTCGAGCACGGGCCCACTCCCACGGCCTGGGTCACGGCTGCACCGGCGCCCGACTTCTCCGCCGTGCGGGAGAACGGGGTGCGCGTCGTGACTCTGGACCGTGGCTACGACCTCGGTGCGGCCGAGCGGGCACCGTGGTTGCTGCTGGGCGCCAAGACCCTGTCGTATGCCGTGAACATGGCGGCCCTGCGTGAGGCTCACCGCCGCGGCGCGGACGATGCGATCTTCCTTTCGAGCGACGGCTTCGTGCTCGAGGCACCGACGGCTTCGCTGATCCTGCGGTTCGGGGACCGCTTCGTGACCCCGGCGCCGAACGGGGGCATCCTGCACGGGACGACCCAGCTCAGCGTATACGAGCACCTCGCGGCGCAGGGCTTCGAGACCGCCTATGACCGTAGCTCGGCAGCGGATCTCCCGCGAGCGGATGCGGCGTGGCTGGTGTCGAGCGTCCGCCTCGCCGCAGCCATCACCGCGATCGACGGTGTCTCTCTCCCGGTGGACCCGAGCCTGACAGCCGATCTGAACCGCTACCTGCTCTCTCCCCGCGACTGAAGCCTCTCCTCGGTCCGGTTCGCTGGGCCAAAACGGAGAGCATCCGTCCGCACTGCGGTGTGCCCCACCAGACACGCCGTGACGTGCGCGAGACGTCTCTGTTTTGGCACGCCACGCCCCGTGTCGGCGGAGCCACGCAGTCGTCAGAGGAGCGCCGGGGCGAGGTGTGCTCCGCGTGCGAGAGCACCCCGGATCGCGGCCTCCACGAGCGGCCAGTCGTCGATGATGAGCTCGTAGGTGAACCGGAGAGTCGTGTACCGGCGCGGCCTCGCCGACGCGGACGCGGCCCTCATCCCTGTGCATCACGCAGTCCTCGCACGCCGACCGGGGGGTTCCCGCGTTCCCCATCCAGACGTGGTGGACGGAAGGAACGAAGTCGCTGTGTTCCCTCCCGGTGCAGTCGTCGCCCACGACCCTCGGATATGCGAAAACCCAGACCATCGGGACTCAGAGCGGCGTGTCGCTGGGGCACACGCCGTCACGAGCGCGAATGGTCTGGGTTTTCGAAGTCCCCGCGCGAGGGGTCAGCCGAAGCGGCCGGAGACGTAGTCCTCCGTGGCCTGCACAGAGGGGGTGGTGAAGATCGACATGGTGTCGTCGTACTCGATGAGCTTGCCGGGCTTGCCGGTGCCGGCGATGTTGAAGAACGCCGTCTTGTCCGACACGCGCGAGGCCTGCTGCATGTTGTGCGTGACGATGACGATCGTGAACTCGTTCTTGAGTTCGCTGATGAGCTCTTCGATCGCGTAGGTCGAAATGGGGTCCAGGGCCGAACACGGCTCGTCCATCAGCAGGACCTGCGGCGACACGGCGATCGCGCGGGCGATGCACAGTCGCTGCTGCTGGCCGCCGGAGAGCCCGGAACCCGGCTTGTCGAGCCGGTCCTTGACCTCGTTCCACAGGTTCGCACCCGTAAGGGACTTCTCGACGAGGGCATCCTGGTCGCTCTTCGACATGCGGCTGTTGTTGAGCTTGACCCCGGCGAGCACGTTCTCCTTGATCGACATGGTGGGGAACGGATTCGGCCGCTGGAATACCATGCCCACCTGGCGGCGCACGAGCACCGGGTCGACTCCGGGTCCGTAGAGGTCTTTGCCGTCGAGCAGGACCTCGCCCTCGACGCGTGCGCGGGGGATGACCTCATGCATGCGGTTGAGGGTGCGAAGGAACGTCGACTTGCCACAGCCCGAGGGGCCGATGAAGGCTGTGACGCTGCGCGGTTGGATGTCGAGGGAGACGCCTTCGACGGCGAGGAAGTCGCCGTAGTAGACGTTGAGGTCGTTGACTTCGATGCTCTTGGACACGTGTTTCCTATTCCGGGTGGGCCGCCGCTCAGCGGCCGGCGAGCTTGGGTGCGAACAGCTTCGCGATGAGTCGGGCGAGCAGATTCAGCAGCATGACGATGAGGATGAGGGTGAGGGCCGCCGCCCAGGCGCGGGCGATCGCCGCGTCCGGGTTCGTGCCCTGGTTCATGTACTGGTTGTAGGCGAACACCGGCAGCGTCATCATCTGCCCGTTGAAGATGTTCGTGTTCAGGCTCTGGGTGAAGCCGGCAGTGAGCAGAAGCGGCGCCGTCTCTCCGATCACCCGCGAGATGGCCAGCATGATCGACGTCATGATGCCCGCGATCGACGTCGGCAGCACGACCTTCAGGATGGTGAGCCACTTCGGCACCCCGAGGGCGTAGGACGCCTCTCGCAGCTCGTTGGGGACGATGCGCAGCAACTCTTCGCTGCCTCGCACGACCACGGGGGTCATCAACACGGCAAGCGCGAGAGCTCCCATGAATCCCATCGAGATGCCCGGGCGCACCAGCAGCGAGAACACTGCGTAGATGAACAGACCCGCCACGATCGAGGGGATGCCGGTCATCACGTCGACGAAGAAGGTGATCGCCTTCGCGATCTTCCCGCGGCCGTACTCGACGAGGTAGATCGAGGTCATCAGGCCGATGGGTACGGAGATGACGGTGGCTGTCAGCGTGATGAGCACAGTGCCCCAGATGGCGTGGACGATTCCACCGCCTTCGCCGACGACGTTGCGCATCGAGTAAGAGAAGAACTCCAGGTCGAAGCGCTCGATGCCGTTGGCGACGACCGTCCAGAGCAACGAGATGAGGGGCAGGAGCGCGATGAGGAAGGCTGTCGCGACCAGTGCGGTCATGAGCCTGTCGATCGCCTTGCGGCGACTCTCCGCGATGGATGAGATCACGGTGATGATCACCATGTAGATCAGGATCCCGCAGATCACGGTACCGACGATGTTGAAGTCGGCGAGGCTGGAACCGGCCGCGGCCACGGCGAAGATCGCGGCCGAGATGGCGAAAGATGCCGCGAGCAGCGCCCACGGAGCCCACTTGGGGAGCTTGCCCGAGGTGAGCGACGCGGTGCTCGCGGGAGCGGCGGTCAGGACGGTCATGTCAGTTGGCTCCCGAGAACTCGGCGCGGCGGGCGACGATCCATCGCGCCAGCGCATTGACGGCGAAGGTCACGACGAAGAGGATGAGGCCGGTGGCGATCAGCGTGTTCACTCCGGTGTCGTGTGCCTCGGGGAAGGCCAGGGCGATGTTGGCCGGGATCGGCGTGGGGTTCGTCGCGGTGAGTACCAGGAAGGTGACCACTGCGGACGGGGAGAGCACCATGGTCACAGCCATGGTCTCGCCGAGTGCCCGGCCGAGGGCGAGCATCGCCGCCGAGACCATGCCGCCGCGAGCGAAGGGCAGGACGGCCATACGCACCATCTCCCATCGGGTGGAACCGAGGGCGAGGGCTGCCTCCTCGTGGAGCTTCGGGGTCTGCAGGAAGACCTCACGGCAGATGGCGGTCATGATCGGGATGCACATCACTGCCAGCACGAGAGCCGCGGTGAGGATCGTCTTCCCGGTCGACGACACCTGGCCCCCGAAGAAGGGGACCCAGGAGGCGTTCTCGTTCAGCCAGGCGTAGATCGGCTGCAGGAGCGGGGCGAGCACGAGGCCGCCCCAGAGCCCGAAGACGACGGAGGGGACGGCGGCGAGCAGATCGATGATGTAGCCGAGGACCGCGGCGAGACGCCGGTGGGCGTAGTGGGAGATGAACAGCGCGATGCCGATCGCGATGGGAGCGGCGATGAGGAGCGCGATGAATGAGGCCCAGAGCGTTCCGAAGATGAGCGGCCACACGTACGACCAGAAGGACTCACCCTTGAGGATGTGGTTGTCGCTGGTGTCGAGCTCGAAGGCGGGGAGGCTCTGAATGAAGAGGAAGGCGGCGACGAGCGCGAGGACGACGAGGATGACGATCCCCGCCCCGAGCGCGGTGCCGGAGAAGACCCGGTCGCCAAGTCGCTGCTTCGCCTTGATAGGCGCAGGTGGCGCCTTGGTCGGCGTCGGTGTCGGCGCCTGGGCTGTCGTGCTCATGATCTCCCTGTTTCGGGCCGGGTCGATATGGATCGGATACTGACCGGGAGGTGCCCCCGCGCCCCGTCGGGACGCGGGGGCACCGTGTCAGCGTGTCGGCGTGATCAGCCGACCTGGATCAGGTCGATCGCGGCGAGGACCTGATCGCGCAGGCCGTCCGAGATCGGTGCGCTGCCGGCGTTCTCGGCCGCAGCGTCCTGGCCCTCAGCGCTCGCGATGTAGGTGAAGTACTCCTTCACGAGCTCCGCGACGTTGCTGTCCTCGTACTGCTCGCAGCCGATCAGGTAGCTGACCAGGGCGATCGGGTAGGCGCCGTCCGAAGCGGTGGCGGGGTCGACGTCGAAGACGAGGTCCCCTGCGCCGCGGCCTTCGACCAGCGGCGAGTTCTCGACGAGCTTGGCGGCAGCCTCGGCCGAGTAGGCGACGAAGTCGCCGCCCACGCCGACAGCGACCTGTCCGAGGCCCTCGGCCTGCGAAGCGTCGAGGAAGCCGATGGCGCCGTTGCCTGCCGTGATGGCCTGCTTCACACCGGAGGTGCCCTGCGCTGCCTCGCCACCCTGGATCGGCCACACGTCGGCCGGCTCGTAGGTCCAGACGTCACCCGCCGTGGCGTTGAGGTACTTGGTGAACGTCTCCTGCGTCCCCGAGGGGTCGGAGCGGTGCACGGGCGAGATGGCCAGGTCAGGCAGCTCGACGCCGTCGTTCAGCGCGGCGATCTCCGGGGCGTTCCAGTTGGAGATGGTGCCGGCGAAGATGCCCGCGATGGTCGCGGCGTCCAGGTTGAGGGAGTCGACGCCCTCGAGGTTGAACGCGACGGCGACCGGCGAGATGTAGAGCGGGACCTCGACGATGTCGTCGGTCGTGCAGGCGCCGAAGCCGCCGGCGGCCACCTCTTCGTCGTTGAACGCGCGGTCGGAGCCGATGAAGTTGCTGCCGCCTTCGAGGAAGTTCTCGCGACCCGTACCGGATCCGGTGGGCTCGTAGTTGACGGTCACGTCGGGGTTCGCGGTCTGGAACGCGGCGACCCAGGCTTCCTGAGCGGCCGCCTGCGAGGACGCGCCGGTGGCGTCGATCGTTCCGGAGAGTGTGGAATCGGTGGGAGCTTCGGTGGAACCGGAGCCGCCTTCGTTCGCGGCGCAACCGGCGAGGGCGAGAGCGGCGACGGCGCCGATGGCGCCGATTCGTGCGATTCGGGAGATCTTCACTGTGGATCCTTCGATCTTGGATGGGTGGGGCCCGGTGCAGGGCACACAGTGACGCTATGGGCGACGGTTAACGAGACTCTCCCGAGCAGGTGAACGGCAGGTGAACGACGGGCGACTCTCTGGGGTGCTCCCGCGTGATTCCGGCTGTGGTTTCCGGAATCCGTCGACTCGTCAGACCTTCGGGATGTGCGTCTCGATCGCGATGATGCCGGAACCGGGGTTCGTGGACGACAGGTGCACGACCGAGAACGCGGCAGGCTCGAGGTCGGCGGCGCTGCCGAGATACGACCCGGTGACGGTGCCGGTCGCGAGGGCGATCTCCGACAGCAGCCCGGGGAGCACGGGACCGTGACTGCACAGCACGGCCGGCTTTCCGGACCGCACTCGTCGTCCGACCACGGATCGAAGATCGGCCGCGCCGTCTTCCCAGGCGTCCTGGCTGATCTTCTCCGTCTGCACAGGCTTCCGGCCGAGGGCCTTCGCGAGCGGGGTGACGGTCGCGACGCAACGCACGGCATCACTCGTGACGATCTTGCGCACACCGAAGGCGCGGAGCGGCCCGACGATGGACTTCGCCTGGGTGCGGCCACGTTCGGTGAGCGGGCGTGCGGCGTCCGAGCGGTCCCAGTCCGAGCGCGAGAGCGCCTTCGCGTGGCGCAGCACGATCACGGGGAAGGTGCGCAGCACGCCGTCATCGACCAGGTTGGAGAAGAAGTCGAGGATCTCCAGGTCGACCGGGTAGCTCAGTCGGTTGCGTGCCTTCTTCACGCTGACCCATTCGAGCGCCGCGATCTCCCGATTGGGCACGAACGTGGACTCGCGGATCGCGTCCTCCGTCGCCTCGGCCGCCCAGTAGTGCACGACCTTCTGCTTGCGGGAGGCGAGGTGGTAGCGGCTCACTCCGATGGGAACACCGAGGGAGACGCGGATGCCGGTCTCCTCGTGCACCTCGCGCACGGCAGTCTCGGCGAGCATCTCTCCCGGATCCACCTTCCCCTTGGGCAGCGTGACGTCCCGGTACTTGGTGCGATGGATCAGGAGGATCCGCAACTTGCCGTCGATGATCCGCCAGACCACGGCGCCTGCGGCGTATACCGCCTTGTCGGCCCACTTCGACCCCGTCTCGGAGTCGGGCGGGAGCTGCAGCTGCCGCCGGATCATCGAACCGCCCGTGCGCGGCGGCGCCGCTGGATCAACCCCATGGTCTTATCCTGCAGGTCGATCAGGGGCTTTCCGTCGGCATCCACGGCGTGGCGCTCCCAGACGCCGTCGGCGCCGAGGTGCCATGACGAGGTGCCGTCGTTCATCGCCAGGTCGAAGAAGGTCCGGAGCTCCTTGAGATGGGCGGGGTCGGTCACGCGCACCAGTGCCTCGACGCGACGGTCGAGGTTGCGGTGCATCATGTCCGCGCTGCCGATGTACACCTGCGGGTCACCGGCGTTCTCGAACGCGAAGATCCGCGAGTGCTCGAGATAGCGGCCGAGGATGCTGCGCACCGTGATGTTGTCGCTGATGCCGTCCAGGTCGGTGCGCAGGCTGCAGATGCCACGCACCCAGACGTCGACCTTCACGCCCGCGGCGCTCGCGCGGTACAGCGCGTCGATGATCTCCTCGTCGACCATCGAGTTCACCTTGATGCGGATGTGGGCGGGGATCCCGGCCTCCGCGTTCTTGCGCTCGGCGTCGATCTGGCGGATCAGTCCCTTGCGGAGGTGGAGCGGGGCGACGAGGAGTCGTTTGAACTTCTTCTCGATGGCGTACCCGCTCAACTCGTTGAACAGGCGCGTCAGGTCCTTGCCGACCTGTGCGTCGGCGGTGAAGAGCCCGAAGTCCTCGTAGATGCGGCTGGTCTTGGGGTTGTAGTTGCCGGTCCCGACGTGGGAGTAGTGCCGCAGCATCCCTTCTTCCTCGCGGATGACCAGGGCGAGTTTGCAGTGTGTCTTGAGTCCCACGAGGCCGTACACGACGTGCACGCCGGCCTTCTCGAGCTTGCGCGCCCAGACGATGTTGTTGGCCTCGTCGAACCGGGCCTTCACCTCGACCAGCGCGAGGACCTGCTTGCCGGCCTCAGCGGCGTCGATCAGGGCCTGCACGACGGGGCTGTCTCCGGAGGTGCGGTACAGCGTCTGCTTGATGGCGAGCACATGCGGGTCACGGGCGGCCTGCTCGAGGAAGGCCTGCACGCTCGTGGTGAACGACTCGTACGGGTGGTGGACGAGCACGTCCGACTTGCGGATCGCCTTGAAGATGTCGGCCCGTGCGCTCGATCCCGCGGGCTGGAAGGCCACCGCCGTGGTGGGCAGGTGCGGCGGGTAGCGCAGATCGGGCCGGTCGATGCGCGAGAGGTCGAAGAGTCCGCGGAGGTCGAGAGGCCCGGGGAGGCGGTAGACCTCGAGATCCGTGATGTCGAGCTCGCGGACCAGCAGATCCATCGTGACGTCATCCATGTCATCGGTGATCTCGAGCCGGATCGGCGGACCGAACCGGCGGCGCAGGAGCTCGGCCTCCAGCGCCTGGATGAGGTTCTCGCTCTCGTCCTCCTCGATCTCCACATCTTCATTGCGGGTGAGGCGGAACGCATGGTGGTCGAGCACCTCCATGCCCGGGAACAGGTCGCCCAGGTGGTTGGCGATGAGTTCCTCCAGGCGCAGGAAGCGCTTGATCTCGCCGGCGCCGGGAACCTCCACGAAGCGGGGGAGCATCGGCGGGACCTTGATGCGCGCGAACTCCTGGCGCCCGGTGCGGGCGTTGCGGATGCGGATCGCGAGGTTCAGCGAGAGTCCGGAGATGTATGGGAACGGGTGCGCCGGGTCGACCGCGAGGGGCATCAGCACCGGGAACACCTGCGCCTGGAAGTAGTCGGACAGCGCGGAGCGCTCACCGTCCGTGAGCTCGGACCAGTCCGTGATCTCGATACCGGATTCGGCGAGGGCGGGGCGCACGAGCGAGTTCCACGCGTCCGCGTGGCGCAGCTGCAGTGCGTGTGCCTCACGGGAGATGTCGGCCAGCGCGTCGACCGGGGAGCGACCGATGTTCGTCGGCACTGCGAGACCGGTCATGATGCGCCGCTTGAGGCCTGCGACGCGCACCATGAAGAACTCGTCCAGGTTGCTGGCGAAGATGGCCAGGAAGTTCGCCCGCTCGAGTTCGGGGAGCGACGGGTCTTCCGCGAGCTCCAACACGCGCTGATTGAACGCGAGCCAGCTCAGCTCGCGATCCAGGTAGCGGTGGTCGGGCAGCAACGAGTCCGGGGACTCGATGGCGTCGAAGTCGTCGTCTTCGGCGTCACCGAGACCGGCGTCGGCGAGTGCGGGATCGATCATGGGGTACATCTAAGCACCGCCAGGTGACGCTCGTGTGAACGGTGTCGATCCTCAGTGGCCCGCGGCGACGCTCTCTTCTTCGTTGACGTTGAAGCGATAGCCGACGTTGCGCACCGTGCCGATGATCTGTTCCTGGTCGCCGAGCTTCGCCCGGAGGCGCCGCACGTGCACGTCGACCGTGCGGGTTCCGCCGAAGTAGTCGTAGCCCCACACCTCGCTGAGCAGCTGCTCCCGCGTGAAGACACGCGAAGGATGGGTGACCAGGAAGTGCAGCAGCTGGAACTCCTTGTAGGTGAGGTCCAACGGCCTGCCGCGCAGCTTCGCCGAGTACGACTGCTCGTCGATCGTCACTCCGGAAGCCTGCACGCTCGCGGGCTCGGCGACCTCATCGCGTCGGGCCAGCGCGAGGCGGAGGCGCGCGTCGATCTCCGCCGGGCCCGCGGTCGCGAGCAGTACGTCGTCGATGCCCCAGTCGCCCGAGAGAGCGCTCATGCCGCCCTCCGTGACGACGAGGAGGAGGGGAGCGTCCTGACCTGTGGCGCGCAGCAGCCGGCACAGCGACTTCGCGGCGACCAGATCATGACGTCCGTCGACGATCACGACGTCGTACTCCGGAGCGTTGACCAGCTGTGCGGGTTCCGCAGGGATCTGGCGCGCTCTATGGCTCAGCAGCTCAAGGGCGGGCAGGACCTGCTCCGAGAGCGGAGCATTGGTCAGAACCAGGACCAGGGCCACGCGCACTCCTCACCGACGGGGGATCGACGTCGTGCCGCCATGATACCGGGGCGGATGCGCAACAATGGTTGTCATGACGGAACCAGCACTCGCACCACGCAACGCGTTCGTCGGTGTGATCGTCGTGTGGGCGGCGGCATTCGTCGCGACCGTCGCGATCGGGATCTTCGTGCCGGAGGAGTGGCGTGTCCCCTGGATGCTGGTGGGCTTCGGAGGCGTCGTCCTGCTCTCCTTCGCCGTGCAGCTCTGGTACGGCCGCACCCAGGGATTCATCTTCCGGGTGGCGAGCAGCGTGATCGGCGCCCTGATGCTGATGGGGCTCATCTCGGTCGGTTTCGGTCTCGCGGCGCTGATCCCGTCCTGACGACGGCGGGGCGCGGTAAGGTGGGGGACATGGACCTCATGGCGCTCGAAATCTTCTTCATCGGCCTGCTGGGCCTCGCGAGCCTCGCTATCGTCTTCGTCTCGGCAGTGGTGCTGCGCAACCTCTTCCGCGGCCAGCGCTGACGCGATCGTGATCGAACTGCCCGTCGACCTTCCGGCCGATCTCGTCCCCTTCGCGTGGCTGATCGGCGTCTGGGAGGGTACCGGTGTCATCGACTACCCGGTCGGCGACGAACGCCTGCAGGGTGAGTTCACCCATCGGGTCAGTTTCAGCCATGACGGCGGCCCGTTCCTGAACTACTCCGGCTCAGCCACCTTCCTCACCGACGAGGGTGCGCCGGCGGCGGCACTGCTCGCCGAGACGGGATTCTGGCGACTCGCGCGACCGGCGACGGACTCGGATCCCGGTCCCGCGCTGCTCCCGCCCACCGCGCCCGCCGTCGCACGCACGGTCGACGACGTGGAGGAGCTACGCGCGCCGAGCGGCGGATTCCCCATCGAGGTGTCGCTCGCGCACGCAGACGGTGCCCTCGAGCTGTACATCGGCGAGATCAACGGACCGCGCATCGACATCGGCTCCGACGCCGTCGTGCGCAGCGCCGGCGCCAAGGTGCACACCGCATCATCGCGCATGTACGGCCTCGTCGACGGACACCTGCTGTGGGCGTGGGACATCGCCGCGCTCGGCACCCCGCTGCGCTCCCACGCCTCCGCCCGGCTGGCCAAGGTCTGAGATGTCCGGTTTCGACCAGGTCGACGGTGCCGTCGCCGAGGGCGACCTGATCGCCCACTTCGGCGATGTGTTCCGAGAGCAGCGACGCCTCGCCGACGGCGCGGCTCTCGCCCCGCTCGGCGATCGCGCCGTGATCGAGGTCGCGGGTCCGGAGCGGTTGAGCTGGCTCGATTCGATCACATCGCAGGCCGTGGGACGCCTCGCCCCCGGTGACAGCACCGAGCTTCTGGTGCTCGACCCGCAGGGCCGGGTGGAGCACGCGGCCGGTGTCATCGACGACGGCGAATCCACGTGGCTCATCGCCGACGACGGAGACGCCGAGGCGCTTGCCGGCTGGTTGACGCGGATGAAGTTCCGCACACAGGCGACCGTCGACCTCCGCTCCGACCTCGTGCTGGTCGGATACATCGACGGCGGCGTCATCTCCGCGACGGCGACCGCCGCGGCGTTCGCCCCGAACGGCGCCGCACTCGTGTGGTCCGACCCGTGGCAGCGGATCAGCGTCGGCGGACACCAGTATTCCGAGGTCATCGAGCATCCGGCGGCCGACTACGCCTGGCGGGTGGCGATCCTCACCGCGGAGCAGGCCGACGCTCTCGCCGCTTCTCTCGACCGGGAGGCGTTCGCCGGCGTTCTCGCCGCAGAGGCTCTGCGGGTCGCGGCGTGGCGCCCGCGCTGGACGACCGAGGTCGACGAGCGCTCGCTTCCTCATGAGTCTGACTGGATCCGCAGCGCGGTGCACCTGAGCAAGGGCTGCTACCGCGGACAGGAGACCGTCGCCAAGGTCCACAACCTCGGGCACCCGCCGCGTCGTCTGGCCGCGCTCCACCTGGACGGCAGCGATGCGGTCCTGCCCGAGCCCGGTGCCGCGGTCTTCGCCGGCGATGACGAGGTCGGGCACCTGACCTCGGTGGCGCGTCATCACGAAGACGGTCCGATCGCCCTCGCGATCCTCTCCCGGCGCGCGCCCATCGGCGACCTGGTGGTTCGCGCCGACAGCATCGACATCGCCGCGTCGCAGCAGGTCATCGTCCCGGCTGATGCGGGGGCCACGGCAGACGTCCCGCGCCTGACCCGGCTGTCTCGGAGACCCACGGCGCCGGACCCGCGTGACGCCGTCCCCGGAACCGGAAGCTGAACTCAGCCGGGCAGCGGCGCGACCGCGGCCCACGGCAGTGTGAGCTCGCCGAGACGCCAGCGGGTGCGCCCGCCGAGCACCGGCCAGCCCTGATCCCGTAGTCCGGTCACCGCGGCGAGGAAGCGCTGCGTGGCGCCGAACGTCGACAGGGGAGCCGCGCGGTCCCACTCCCGGTCGAGATCGATGAGCAGATCGTGCACGCGCTCTCCGGCGACGTTGCGGTGGATCAGGGCCTTCGGCAAACGCTCGGCGACGACGCTCGGACGTTCGAGATCGGCGAGACGGAGCGAGATCGTGAAGCGCAGCGGTGTGGCCTGCGAATCGACGTCGATCCAACTCGACACGCGCCCGATCTCGTCGCAGGTCCCTTCGAAGAGCAGGCCGCCGGGGGACAGGCGTGCGGTCATGCGTGCCCAGGCATCCGGCACGTCTTCCTCGTCGTACTGGCGCAGGACGTTCATGGCCCGGATCGCCGCAGCACTGCGTCCTCGGGGGAGGGGGACCTCGAAGCCACCCCGCGCGAACGACACGGGGAGATCAGCGGCGAAAGGAGTCCGTCCGGCCCGCACCTCCGCGAGCTGAGCCACGGCCGTGGCGACGCGGGCGGGGTCGATCTCGAGCCCGAGCACCTCGACATCGTCGTGGACGCGCACGAGACGTGTGGCGAGTTCGAACGCGGTGACTCCGCTGGCACCGTAGCCGAGGTCGACGACCAGGGGATCGTGCGCGCGGCGCAGCGCGTCGCTCTGCGCGATCCAACGGTCGTTGCGTCGGAGTCGGTTCGTCCCCGTCGTGCCGCGGGTCGGCCGGCCGAGGGGAGATGACGCCATGTCACCATCCTCCCAGGATCCGACTCGGCGGGACGTCCCAGGTGGATAAACTGGCGGCATGACTGCGACGCGTACCCTCATCCTGCTCCGCCATGGCCGAAGCGAGTGGAACGAACTGAACCTCTTCACCGGTTGGGTGGACGTCCGCCTCAACGCTCAGGGCGAGAAGGAGGCGCGTCGCGGCGGCGAGCTGCTCGCCGAGTCCGGCATCCTGCCGGACGTGCTGCACACCTCGCTGCTGAGCCGGGCGATCCAGACGGCGAACATCGCTCTGGACGCCGCCGACCGTCTGTGGATCCCCGTGACGCGCTCCTGGCGTCTGAACGAGCGTCACTACGGTGCGCTCCAGGGCAAGGACAAGGCGCAGACGCTCGAGGAGTTCGGTCCCGAGCAGTTCCAGCTGTGGCGCCGGTCGTTCGACGTGCCTCCGCCCGTGCTCGACGACGAGAGCGAGTTCAGCCAGGTGCACGATGTCCGCTACCAGGGCATCGACGGCGAGGTGCCCCGCACGGAGTCGCTCAAGCTCGTCATCGACCGTCTGCTGCCGTACTGGGAGAGCGCGATCGTCCCCGACCTCGAAGCCGGCAAGACGGTCCTCGTCACCGCGCACGGCAACTCGCTGCGCGGCCTGGTGAAGCACCTCGAGGGCATCAGCGACGAAGACATCGCCGAGCTGAACATCCCGACCGGCATCCCGCTGGTGTACGAGCTCGATGAGAACAACGTCCCGACCGGTCCCGGCCGCTACCTCGACCCCGAGGCTGCGGCTGCCGGCGCGGCCGCCGTCGCCGCGCAGGGCAAGAAGTAGGTCGAGACCCCCTCACACCGTCGGCGCCCCTCCTGATTCACGCGAATCAGGAGGGGCGCCGACGTGCAGAGGGGGTCTCGACCGAAATGTCCGGAGGAACCGGAGGGGGGAGGGAAGGAGAGACGGGTCAGGCGTGGCCGTGTTCCTGCTGCTCCAGTTCCTGCTGTTCGACGGCGAGGGGGATGTCCTCCTCCTCGACCGCCCAGTCGCCGGTCGAGAGGTAGACGACCTTCTTCGCGACGGCCACCGCGTGGTCGGCGAAACGCTCGTGGTAGCGGCTGGCGAGCGTGGCATCGACGGTCGCCGTGGCTTCGCCCTTCCAGTTGTCGCTGAGTACCTTCTCGAAGACGGTGGCGTGCAGTTCGTCGACATCGTCGTCCGCGTTGCGGATGGCGTCGGCGAAACGCAGGTCCTGTGTGCGCAGCAGCTCCGACAGCGTGCGCGCGACCTCGACGTCGAGCTCGCCCATCTTCACGAACGTGCCCTTGAGGCCCTTCGGGATGGCGCGCTCGGGGAAGCGGAGGCGGGCGAGCTGGGCGATGTGCTCCGACATGTCGCCCATGCGCTCGAGCGAGGCGCTCACGCGCAGAGCCGTCACGACGATGCGCAGGTCGCGTGCGACCGGCTGCTGGCGGGCGAGGATCTCGATCGCCTGCTCGTCGAGGGCGACGGCCAGTTCGTCGATCTTCGCGTCGTCGGCGATGACCTCCTCGGCCAGTGCCACGTCGCTCGTGGCGAATGCCCGGGTGGCCTTGTCGATGGAGACCGTGACGAGGTCGGCGATCTCGACCAGGCGGTTCTGAAGATCCTCGAGGGACTGGTGGAACACTTCGCGCATGTTGGGGCGCAACCTTTCATTCGGATCTCGGCTGTGTCAGCGCGAGACGGCGGGTCGTCCGCACGAGAGCAGGTCTGTGCTCCCGCACAAGCCCGAAGCGATTGTCCGCTTCGAAGGTTAACGAACGGTGCCCAGCACGTGAATAGTACTTCCCCTGTTCCCGCCAGGGCGCGGAAACCCGCCGGACGGACGGTGAACGCACTCTACGCTTGTGACATGACCTTGCCGCAGCTCGCGCTGTCCTCGCTCGCCATCGGGCTGGTGATCGGTGTCGGCCTCTCCCTGCTCGTGGCCTGGGCATACCGGGCACGCGCACGTGTGCAGGAGGAGACGTCGCTGGCCGTCCCGGCTGGTATCACCGACGTTCTGCGCAGCATGGACGATGCAGCGGCGATCGTGGACAGCTCCGGCATGGTTCTCGCCTCCTCGCAGGCCGCGACCCGCTTCGGTATCGAGGTCGGGGCGACGCTTGACAACCCGGAGCTCCGTCAGCTCGTACGTGTCGTGCGGGACACAGGAGGCTCCGTCACCGAGTCGATGCGCATCACGCGGGGAGGATTGAGCCTCGATCCACGACTCGTGTCGGCGCGCGCGAGCGTGATCGGCACGCGCCTGGTGCTGCTGATCATCCGCGACGTCACCGAGCAGGAACGCCTCGATCAGATGCGCCGGGATTTCGTCGCCAACACGAGTCACGAGCTGAAGACACCGGTGGGCGCAGTGAGCCTTCTCGCCGAGGCCATCGAGTCGGCGGCCGACGATCCCGCGCAGGTGCGCATCTTCGCCGCCCGCATCGCGGCGGAGGCCGGGCGACTCGGACAGCTCACGGGCCGGATCATGAGCCTGTCCCGCCTCCAGGCCGAGGACGGTCTGACCAAGGTCGGTCCCGTGGCGATCGACGAGGTCATCGCGTCCTCGATAGAGGGCCACGTGGTACAGGCCGATTCCGCCGGAGTCGAGCTCGCCAGAGGCGGGGACCGCGGCGTCTGGGTGCGCGGTGACGCCCAGATCCTCATCGAGGCGGTCGGCAACCTGATCGCCAACGCCATCGTCTACTCGCCCCGGGGGTCCCGGGTGGGCGTCGGCGTGCGCGCCGAGGACGGAGTGGTCGAGATCGCGGTGTCGGACCAGGGCATCGGTATCGCGGAAGCGGACCGTGAGCGCATCTTCGAGCGGTTCTACCGAGCGGATGAGGCCCGTTCCCGACGCACGGGCGGCACGGGACTGGGGCTGTCGATCGTCAAGCACGCCACGCAGCGCCACGGTGGGGAGGTGCGGCTGTGGTCCCGCCCCGGACGCGGCTCCACCTTCACGATCCGGCTTCCTCGGATCGACGCCCCGGAGCACGGCGACTCGGGCAAGAAGAGCAAGAAGAAGCGTGCGCGCAAGGCCGCCAAGGCTGCGGCATCCGCGCGCGTTCGAAACGGAGAGAGAACATGACCCGAATCCTTCTCGTCGAGGACGAGCCCGACCTCGCCGACCCGCTCGCGTATCTGCTTCGCCGTGAAGGCTACGAGGTGGAGATCGCGGAGGACGGCCCCGGCGCGCTCTCCGCGTTCCGGGAGCGGGGCGCGGACATCGTGCTGCTCGACCTGATGCTGCCCGGGATGCCGGGCACCGAGGTGTGCCGTCAGATCCGCTCGACGTCGGCCGTGCCGATCATCATGCTCACGGCGAAGGACTCCGAGGTCGACATCGTGGTCGGGCTCGAGCTGGGCGCCGACGACTACATCACCAAGCCGTACTCGTCGCGTGAACTGCTCGCGCGGATGCGCGCCGTGCTGCGCCGGGTCGTGCAGGCCGACGGCGAGCTCGACGAACGCGTGCTCGACGGCGGCAGGGTCTCACTCGACATCGACCGGCACACCGTGTCCGTCGCGGGTGAGCAGATCAACATGCCGCTGAAGGAGTTCGAGCTCCTCGAGGTCCTGATGCGCAACTCCGGGCGCGTGCTCACCCGCGGTCAGCTCATCGACCGGGTCTGGGGGAGCGACTACTTCGGCGACACCAAGACGCTCGACGTGCACATCAAGCGCATCCGTTCGCGCATCGAGGAGAACCCGAGCGAACCGGTGATGCTCGTCACGGTGCGCGGCCTGGGCTACCGCTTCGAGGGCTGAACACAGAGGAGGCAGGCACCCCGTAAGGTGCCGGCCTCCTCTGTGTTCGACGCGGGGTCACTCCGAGGGAGCAGGCGCCGCCGTGTCGGTCGGCATCGGCGTCGGTGCCGATGTGCGCACCGACTCCGAGGGGACGAGGTCCGAGTAGTAGGGGAGAGAGCCGTCGAGCACGGGAACGTCGGCCTTGCCGGTGGAGTCTCCGGACTGGAAGTGCATCTCGACGGTCGCACCCGGCTTGGTGTCGAGTCCGACGATGCGCAGCGGCTCTTCGTCGGCACCCAGGCTCTTCGTCTCGCCCGCAGGGACCGTGACCTTGAAATCGTTGCCGTCTCCGAGGGAGATCGTGAGTGTGGCGCTCTCTTCGGTGGGGTTCACGACGGCGGCGATGAAGTTGCCGATCGATCCGTCCTCCGTCGCGATCACGAGGGCGTTGCGCACGTCGATCGGGCCGTCGGCGTCGGAGATGTTCACACCGTCGGACGCCGGATACTCGATCTTCGTCGACTGCGGGGTGATGAACGTGCACCCGGTCGCGCCGAGCAGAACGAGGGCGCTGAGGGCTGCAGACGCAACAAGGCGCGATTTCACGGGTCCTCCTGAGGTCCGGCGGGATATCCGCATCCATTCTATGGGTAAGTCGTGAGCGACTCTGCGGCCCTGGGGCGCGAACCTTAGCGCATCTGCCCTGTGGTATCCTTGAGGTTGCCGAAAGGACACGTTTTTATGCTTTTTGAGGTTGGCGAAACCGTCGTCTATCCCCACCATGGCGCTGCGACCATCATCGAGGTCAAGGAGCGCATCATCAAGGGTGAGGCGAAGAAATATCTGAAGCTCAACGTCACCCAGGGCGATCTCATCATCGAGGTTCCTGCTGAGAATGTCGACCTGGTCGGCGTTCGCGATGTGATCGGGAAAGAGGGCCTCGACCACGTGTTCGAGGTGCTGCGTGCACCCTTCACGGAGGAGCCCACGAACTGGTCCCGCCGGTACAAGGCGAACCTCGAGAAGCTCGCCTCCGGCGATGTCATCAAGGTGAGCGAGGTCGTCCGCGACCTGTGGCGTCGCGATCAGGACCGCGGGTTGTCGGCGGGCGAGAAGCGGATGCTGGCGAAGGCTCGTCAGATCCTCATCTCCGAGCTCGCGCTCGCGGAGAAGACCGATGAGGACAAGGCGGGCGCACTGCTCGACGAGGTCCTCGCTTCCTGAGTTCTCGACGAAGGGGCGGATGCTGCGGCATCCGCCCCTTCGTCGTCCCTGCCACGCGGTAGCGTGAGAGGGTGACCCTGCTTCCTGTCCCCGACATCGCGATCATCGTCGTCGCCGCCGGCTCCGGCACTCGGCTGGAGGCGGGGGCGCCGAAGGCTCTCGTGGGGATCGACGCGCATTCGATCCTCCGGCATGCCCTGGACGGCGTGTTCGCAGCCCTGCCTGCGCAGGTGATCGTCGTCGCACCTGCCGGCCACGAGGGCGACGCGTTGGCGGAACTCGAAGCCGCCGCAGGAGACCGGCGAGACCTCGGTCGCGTCGTGACGGGCGGCGCGACGCGGCAGCAGTCCGTCGCCGCGGGGCTCGACGCGCTCTGGGGCGACGTGAAGACCGTGCTCGTGCACGACGCGGCGCGCGCCCTCACGCCACCCTCCCAGATCGATGCGGTCGCGCGTGCCGTCACCGCGCAGGAAGGAGTCGTGCCCGCGCTCCCCGTGGTCGACACGCTCAAGAAGGTGGCGGAAGGTGCCGTGGTGGCCGCGGTAGACCGTTCCGAGCTCGCCGCGGCGCAGACGCCGCAGGGCTTTCCCCGCGCTGCGCTCGAAGCGGCCTACGCGGCAGCCGTCTCCGCGGGGGTCGAGTACACCGACGACGCGGCGTTGTTCGCCGCGGCCGGGAACACGGTGCGGCACATCGACGGTTCCGCTCGAGCGTTCAAGATCACCACCCCCGATGACCTCGAGCGCGCCCGGCACCTGGTCGGTGCGTCTGCAACGCCGGCGCACGCACCGCAGGAGGCGCCGATCACTCGTCCCGTCATCCCTCGAATCGGCATCGGCACCGATGTGCATGCGTTCGGCGGCGAGGGGAACCTCTGGCTCGCCGGCGTGGAATGGCCGGGGGAGCAGCCCCTCTCCGGACACTCCGACGGGGATGCGGTCGCACACGCGATCGTCGATGCTCTCCTCGGCGCCGCCGGCCTCGGGGACATCGGCGAGCACTTCGGCACCTCGCACCCGGAGTACGCGGGCGCACATGCGGAGGTCTTCCTCGCGCGCACCCGTGAGCTGCTGGCAGACGCGGGCTTCGAGATCGGCAACGTCTCCGTGCAGCTGCAGGGGAACCGGCCGCGCTTCAGCGTGCGTCGTCGCGAGGCGGAAGGCGTCTTGTCCTCCGTGCTGGGCGCTCCCGTGTCCGTCACAGCGACCACGACCGACCGGCTGGGCTTTCCCGGGCGGGGCGAGGGCATCGCGGTGACGGCGGTCGCGGTCGTGGTGGCCGTCGATCCGCGCGACGGGTGACGGTCCACCACGTTCAGATCGTCACACGCCGCATGAATCGTCATCGCGGGGCGGTCGCTCAGCAGTCGCCGAGTAGGCTTGAGCGGTGACTCTCCGCCTCTACGACACCCGCGCTGCGGTGTTGCGCGACTTCGTGCCTCTCGATCCCGAGAACATCACGATGTACGTGTGCGGACCCACGGTGCAATCCGGACCCCACATCGGGCACGTCCGAGCGGCCCTGAGCTTCGATCTGCTGCGTCGCTGGTTGGCCCACCGCTATGGTCGGGTCACCTTCGTGCGCAACGTCACCGACATCGACGACAAGGTGCTCGCCAATGCGACGGATGCGGAGCCCTGGTGGGCACTGGCCTACCGCATGGAGCAGGAGTTCACGGCCGCGTATGCCGGTGTCGGCATCCTTCCTCCGACCTACGAGCCTCGCGCCACGGCATCCGTTCCTCAGATGCAGGAGCTGATCGCTGGTCTGATCACCCGCGGACACGCCTACCCCGCCCCCGACGACTCGGGAGACGTGTACTTCGACGTGCGCTCCTGGGCGGAGTACGGCTCCCTCACGCATCAGTCCATCGACGCCATGGAGCCCGCGGAGGATGCCGACCCCCGAGGCAAGCGGAACCCGCAGGACTTCGCGCTCTGGAAAGGCGCCAAGCCGGAGGAACCGGCGGACGCGACGTGGGCCTCGCCGTGGGGCGCCGGTCGTCCTGGGTGGCACATCGAGTGCTCCGCCATGGCGAAGCGCTACCTCGGCGCGGAGTTCGACATCCACGGCGGCGGGCTCGACCTGCGATTCCCGCATCACGAGAACGAGCTCGCGCAGTCGACGGCGGCGGGCGACGGTTTCGCCCGCTACTGGGTGCACAACGGACTCGTGACCGTGGCCGGGCAGAAGATGTCCAAGTCGCTGGGCAACTTCACCTTGGCGGCGGACGTCCTGTCTGCACATGACCCGCGGGTGGTGCGCTATGCGCTCGCCGCCGCGCACTACCGATCGAGCCTCGACCTCAGCGAATCGTCCTGGGCGGAGGCCGAGGCCGCGTTGGCGCGCATCGACACCTTCGCCGCTCGCGTCCGCCGCGCCGTTCCCGGCATGACGGATGACGCTGAGGGCGATGCGGCTGTTCCGGATGCGTTCGCGGACGCGATGGACGACGACCTGGGGGTCCCTCATGCGCTGGCCGTACTGCACGACACCGTGCGCCGCGGCAACTCGGCACTCGACGCCGGGTCGAAGGAGGAGGCCTGGACCGCTTTCGTCCAGGTGGACGCGATGGTCCGCCTCCTCGGATTCGACGAACTCCCGTCCGGTGGGGCAGACCTCGCCGAGCACCGCACTCTGGACGCCCTCGTCCAGACGATGATCACCCAGCGCGCGCAGGCTCGCGCTGACAAGGACTGGGCGGCGGCGGATCGCATCCGAGACGCGATCGCCGCCGCAGGAATCACGCTGGAGGACACTCCGGCCGGAACTCATTGGAGTATCGATGGCTAAGCCACAGCGCCCCGGCGCGAGCAACGGTAAGAAGAAGGGCCCGACCAAGGGCACAGGCGGACTCGGGCGCAAGGCACTCGAGGGCCGCGGTCCGACCCCGAAGGCGGAGGACCGCGCCTGGCACCCCGCGGGCAAGCGCAAGGCAGCAGCTGAGCGCTATGCCGCCTCCGGGGGCAAGGGCAAGCCCGGTGGACAGCGCCAGACCTCGGGCGGCAATCCCAACCGCTCCGCGAGGGCGAAGGACAACACCACCGACACCGAGACGGTCACCGGGCGCAACTCGGTGCTCGAGGCGCTGCGGGCGAAGATCCCCGCGACGGCCTTCTACATCGCGCAGCGCGTGGAGATGGACGACCGCGTCAAGGAGATGCTGTCGATCGCGACCCATCGCGGAATCCCCGTGATGGAGGTCACCCGGCAGGAGCTCGACCGCATGGCCGGCTTCGACGGCGTGCACCAGGGCGTCGCGGTCAAGGTGCCCCCGTACGAGTACGCCCACCCGCAGGACCTCCTCGAGAAGGTCATCGACCAGGGCGAGGTGCCGCTGTTCGTGGCGCTGGACGGTGTCACCGATCCCCGCAACCTCGGAGCGATCATCCGATCCGCTGCCGCGTTCGGCGGTCACGGCATCATCCTGCCGCAGCGCCGTTCCGCCGGGGTGAACTCCGCGGCCTGGAAGACCAGCGCGGGCGCCGCTGCGAGGATCCCGGTGGCACTCGCGACGAACCTCACGACGCAGCTCAAGGAGTTCAAGAAGCAGGGCGTGTTCGTGCTCGGACTCGACGGTGGCGGCGATGTGTCGCTTCCCGACCTGCAGCTCGCCGATCGTCCCGTGGTGATCGTCGTGGGTTCGGAGGGCAAGGGGCTGTCGCGGCTCGTCACCGAGACGTGCGACCAGATCGTCTCGATCCCGATCTCCGCCGCGACGGAGTCGCTGAACGCCGGTATCGCGACGTCGGTCGCGCTGTATCAGGTGGCGACGGTCCGCGCCGCGAAGCAGTCCTAGCCGCACGCCCAGAGAGAGGTCCACCATGGCTCGCATCATCGTCCTCGGAGGAACCGGGTACGCCGGTCGTCATATCGTCGCCGAGGCGGTGAGTCGAGGACATGCCGTGATCGCGATCTCGCGCTCGGAGGCGACTGATCCGGTGGCGGGCGCAGCCTACGTGCAGGGCTCTGCGCTGGAGCCGGCGTCGCTCGCGGACGCCTTCGTCGGTGCGGACGCCGTCGTCTCGGCGCTCTCACCGCGCGGGGACATGGCCGATCGGGCGTTGGAGGCGTTGACCAATGTCGTCTCTCAGCTCGCCGGTACGCCGACGCGTCTCGGTGTGGTCGGAGGAGCAGGTGGCAGCCTCGTCGCTCCGGGCGGACCGCGTCTGTTCGATCAGGACTTCCCCGAGGAGTACAAGCACGAAGCGCAGGTCGGCATCGATTCTCTCGCGCTCCTGGAGAGCACGGACGAGGATCTCGACTGGTTCTTCATCCACCCCGCAGAGGTCTTCGGTCCCTGGGCCGAGGGTGAGCGCACCGGACACTACCGCGACGGCGGTGACGTGATCGTCCGCGATGCCGAGGGGAAGTCGTTCATCTCCGGTGCGGACTTCGCGATGGCCGTGGTCGACGAGATCGAGCAGGGGAATCACCACCGCGAGCGCTTCACGGTCGGCTACTGACCGCGCGTACCGGCGCGACCGCGCCTACCGGGCGCGACCCCGTCTCGGGCGGTCGACGCCCCCCTGCCGTGTCGAAACCCCCGGGCTCCGGCGCCGACCACCGGGGGTATCGACGATGAAGAGGGGTTTCGGCGCTCAGACCAGGTCCCGCCAGTCGATGTCCTCGTCGTCGTCGGTGACGGGAGTCACCCCGGTGATGACGGGCAGGCTCATCGTCTCGGTGGGTGGACCCATGATGGTGGCCTCGTCACGGCGGTGGCGCAACACCTCGTTGATGTAGCTCGTCAGGACCTCCGCGAGCGGCACGGAACGCCCCTGCGCCTGTGACAGGTACCACCGGTGCTCCAGTACCTGGTGGAACACCTCCGCGGGCTCGAGCTTGGCGCGCAGTTCGTACGGGATCGCGCGGACGACGGGCTCGAAGACCCGCGTGAGCCACTCGTGCGCGTACATCTCCTCGTCGGACCACTGCTTCGTCGAACGGGCGCGGAACTCGTCGAGGTCGTTGAGCAGGCGCCGGGCCTGGTTCTCTTCGACGTCGAGCCCTGTCAGGCGGATCAGGCGGCGCTGGTGGTGACCGGCGTCCACCACCTTCGGTTGGATCTCGACGACCGTGCCATCCGCCGTCGTCGACATGGACATCTCGTCGATGTCGAAGCCCAGAGCGTTGAGACGCTCGACGCGTTCCGTGATGCGCCACGTCTCCGCGGCAGAGAACGACTCCTGGGCGGTCAGCTCCGCCCACAGGGACCGATACGAGGACACGATGCCGTCGGCGATCGCGATGGCGTCCACACCGTGCTCCAGGCGGCCCCCGGCGGCGAGGTCCATGATCTCCCCGGCGATGTTCGTGCGGGCGAGGTCGAGGTCGTAGGCACGTTGGCCGTCGGTCAGCCCCTCCTCGTGCAGTTCCCCGGTCTCGGCGTCGACCAGATACGCCGCGAAGGCTCCGGCGTCGCGACGGAACAGCGTGTTCGACAGGGAGACATCGCCCCAGTAGAAGCCGACGTTGTGCAGGCGCACCAGGAGGAGTGCCAAGGCGTCCACGAGCCGGGTGGCCGTATCCGGACGGAGGACGCGGGTGAACAGCGCGCGATAGGGCATGGAGAAGCGCAGATGCGCTGTCACGAGGGCTGCCGGCAGCGGCTCCCCGTCGGCGTCCGTACGTCCGGCGATCACGGCGACGCGGTCGACGCAGGGGACATCGAGCCGAGCGAGGTTGCCCAGCATGTCGTATTCGCGTTGGGCCATCTCGGCCGTGGTCTCCTTCACCGCGATCACGCGGCCGGAGAGGTCGGCGAAGCGCACGAGATGGCGGGAAAGACCCTTCGGGAGGGACACGATGTACTCCGAGGGCCACTTCGCGAGCGTCGTGGACCAGGGGAGGGCCAGGAGGCCCGGATCGATCTTGCTCGCGGTGATCCGCAGTGAATCGTGCATGGTGCTCCCTGAACGCGGGGTGACGACGGAGACAGAAAGAGACGCGGCGCAGGCGACCGAAGTCAGCCTGCGCCGCGTCTGTGGATCCGATCAGACGGAGACGACCGGCTTGTCGTTCAGGCGGTCGCCGGACTCGATGTCGAACGCGTGCACGTGGCCCGGGTTCGCCGCGAGCGTGACCGTCTCGCCGGCGTTCGGGTGGTTGCGGCCGTCGACACGGGCGACGATGTCACTGCGCTTGCCGTTGATCTCGGTGTGGCCGTAGAGGTAGCCGTCGGCGCCGAGCTCTTCGACCAGGTCGACGACGACGGGAAGACCCTTGCCGTCGGCCGGTCCGACCGTGATGTCCTCGGGACGCACACCGACCGTGACCTGGCTGCCGTTGGCGCGGCCGACCGTGTCGCGATCGAGCGGGACGATCTCCGAGCCGAAGCGGATGCCGCCGTCGGCGAGGTCGGCAGCGAACAGGTTCATCGCGGGCGAACCGATGAAGCCGGCCACGAAGACGTTGTTCGGCTTCTCGTACAGGTCGCGCGGGGAGCCCACCTGCTGCAGGAGGCCGTCCTTGAGGACCGCGATGCGGTCGCCCATGGTCAGAGCCTCGGTCTGGTCGTGGGTGACGTAGACCGTGGTGACACCGAGACGGCGCTGCAGCGAGGCGATCTGCGTACGCGTCTGCACGCGGAGCTTGGCGTCGAGGTTCGACAGCGGCTCGTCCATGAGGAACACCTGCGGCTGACGCACGATGGCGCGTCCCATGGCGACACGCTGACGCTGACCACCCGAGAGGGCCTTCGGCTTGCGGGTCAGGTAGGGCTCGAGGTCGAGCAGCTTGGCGGCTTCGAGCACGCGGGCCGCACGCTCTTCCTTGCCGACGCCCGCGATCTTCAGGGCGAAGCCCATGTTCTCGGCGACCGTCATGTGGGGGTACAGCGCGTAGTTCTGGAAGACCATCGCGATGTCGCGGTCCTTCGGCGGGACGTCGGTCACGTCGCGGTCGCCGATGAGGATGCGGCCGGCGTTGACCTCTTCGAGGCCGGCCAGCATGCGGAGGGAGGTCGACTTACCGCACCCGGAAGGACCGACGAGGACGAGGAATTCGCCGTCACCGACCTCGAGGTTCAGCTTGTCGACAGCGGGACGGGTTCCGCCGGGGTACAAGCGGGTGGCCTCGTCGAAAGTCACAGATGCCATCGTTGTTTCTCCTTCACCGGCAGGTACGTGCCGGACGATCCGTAGTGATGAAGCGGCGGAGTGAACCCGCCGTGACCCGACTCTGGGTCGGAATCAGTATGGCATGAACCGGGGTACCTGGGTATTTCTCAGCCTGAATCGCTAGCATCGAACTCGGCCGCGCGCTGCGGCGATCGTCGCCGAGCGGCGGTCGGGGCCAACCCGGACCCCCCCTGGAGACTTACAAGAGGAACGATGTCGAGCGACGAAACGCCGAACGTCCCCACGCCACGCAATTCCCGCGAGGTCGTGCGGGAGAAGGCCCAGAGAGTTCACGCCCAGCAGTCGCGGGCGCGCCTCATGCGACGGATCATCATCGGCGCCGTGGCGCTGGTCGCGGTGGGCGCGATCGGCACGGCGGTGACGCTGGCGGTGTCGTCGCAGGTGTCCAAGCCGCGGCTCACGCCGACCGGCATGGAATCGGACGGCGTCGTCGTCACCGACGTCGAGGCCTTCGCCGGATCCGCTGCGGTACCCACGACCCCCACACCCGAGTCGACCGACGCGGGCGCTTCCGAATCTCCGACGCCGGAGCCGACGGCGTCCGAGAAGGTCGACATCCACGTCTACGTCGACTACCTCTCGCCCGACGCCGGAATGTTCGAGCGTGCCAACGCCCGCCAGCTCGCCGGATGGATCAAGGAAGGTGCGGTCACGGTCAGCTACCACCCGGTGGCCCTGCTCACCGCGAGCTCGAACGGCACCAAGTTCTCGCTGCGTTCGGCTGCGGCTGCGGCGTGCGTCGCCACGCATTCGCCCGAGCAGTTCTACGCGTTCAACCACGAGCTGCTCGACGATCAGCCCGAGGTCGGCAGCGACGGCCTCTCCGACGAAGACCTCGCGAATCTCGCTCTCGCGGTCGGCGTCGGCAACGGCAAGGCCGTCCGCTCGTGCATCGAGGACGGCGACTTCGTCAGCTGGGCCAAGGAAGCCACGACCCGGGCGCTGGACGGCCCGCTCGCCGGTTCCGATGACCTGGTGCTGACCGCGACCCCGATGATCGTGGCGAACGGCGAGGCCTACGTCGGCGCCATGGACGATCCCGCCGAGTTCTCGCAGTTCGTCCTCAGCGTCGCCAGCGACGCGTCGCGCGAAACGCCGACCCCGACACCGACCTCCACACCCGCCCCCTGATTCGGAGGGGGTCGATGTCATCGCTAAGCTGATGGCATCCGCCGACTTGGCGCAATTGGTAGCGCACCGTACTTGTAATACGGGGGTTACGGGTTCGAGTCCCGTAGTCGGCTCCACACACGAAGGCCCGCATCCCCTAGGAAACACTGGGGATGCGGGCCTTCGTCGTATCTAGGCGAGCAGTGCTGCCCACGATTTGCCCACACTCTGCGCGCGGGCGGCGGTCTCGAGGTTCGCCGACACGGCGCTGAGATCGTCGTCGAACAGGTCGGCGTAGACATCGAGAGTGATCGCGGCGGACTCGTGGCCGAGCATCCGCTGCAGGGCCTTCACGTTCGCGCCGGCGGCGATCGCGAGCGACGCTGCCGTGTGCCGAAGGTCGTGGGCAGTGATCCTCGGGAACTGGTCGTCTCGGGCCTGAACCCGAGAGACCGCGCCCTCGAACCATCCGTTGCCGAAGCGCGGCGGACGAAGGTGGTTCGTCCCGTCTCCGAAGAGGAGGTCGTCGGGGCCCTTGCCACGCGCGGCGCGCTCGAGCATCGGCGCGATGAACTTCGGGAAGGGCACCGATCGGATCTGCCAAGTCTTCGGTGTCCCGACGTGGATCACTCCGTCGACCTGCACGGCGTTCTCCTCGACGTGCAGTCGCTGGCGCAGCAGGTTGACGCTGCGAACGCGCAGAGCGGCCGCCTCACCCCATCGCAGCCCGGTATAGGCGAGCGTGAGCACGAGCTCGGGGCGCGCCGACTCGGCGGCGAGTGTGTGCACCTGGTCGTGCGTGAGGTACACGCGCCCAGCCTTGCGCTTCGGCTTGCGTGGCAGGTTCTTCATCCCGCGCGCGGGGTTTCGGGCGATCCGTCTGTCGTCGACGGCGACGTCGAGAACGCCGGCGAGTACGCCGAGCGCTCGCAACGCGACGGTGGCGCTGCGCCCCTTCGTGCCGTCAGGCTTGTCGTGGGTCAGCTCGGTTACCCACGTGCGGACCTCGGACGGGAGGATGCCGCCGACCTCGCGCGCGCCCCACTTCGGTTCGACGTGCAGCCGCCATGCGATCGGGAGCTGTGCGAACGCGGACGGCTTCAAGGACTTCTTGCCGATGATCCACGTGTCGTATAGCTGTGCGACGGTGACGCGCGAGAGGGCGGGGTCAAGGTACTCGCCTCGCGCCTTCGATACCGTCACGGAGGCGAGGAAGAGTTCGGCTTCCTTCTTCGTGCGGAATCCGCGCTTGTCGGTCTGTGACTTGTCCGGCTTGCGGTATCGAACGCGGTACCGCTTTCCGGCTGCGGTCTCGTAGGCGCTGACGGTGCCGCTCATCAGGTCACCTCGACGCGGTGGGCGAACTGGCCGGCGCCCATGCGCGGGTCGACGTAGACTGCGGCGTCGGTGCGCAGGAGTGTGCTGCGGTAGACGACGACGAGCTCGTCGGGAACGTTGAGGTCGATCGCCATCGAGGTGACGTGGCCGTCGCGGTGGTGCTCGGCGTCGGCATAGGCCGCGGGCGTGATGAGCGTCTGCGCTGCCCAGATGTTCGCGGCGGCCTCCTGACGCTTGCGGATGAGCCCGAAGTCAGTGGGGCGATGGCCGAGCACATGATGGCCGATCTCGTGGCACATGACGCCGCGAAGGATGCGTCCGCGCATGCCCGGAGTGAGGTCGATGTGCTTGCTGTTGGGAGCGTAGCCGCTCCGGTGGGTGCCGCGTCGTTCGCGGACTGTCAGGCCGAGATCGGCAGCGAGATTCCAGATGTCCATGCGGGACCCCCTCGGTAGAGCATGGTTATGCGTGGTCGTAGTCGGCGTCGTTGCCTTCGGGGAACTCGTTGATCGAGTCGTTCGCGACCAGGTCGTAATCCTGGCGGCGACGTGCGACATTGTCGGCGCGCTGGATGAGCTCGATCTCGGAAACACCGAGGGCGGTCGCGATGGCGGAGATGTCCCACACGTTGAGGATCACCCGCCGGCCAGTCTTGGTGTTGCCGCCGTCGAGTCGATCGCTCATGTACTGCGACGACTTACCGATGAGTCGGCCGAGCCCGCGCGAGGAGAGGGACTGTCTGCCCATCTCGGCCTTGATCTCGCTGACGAGAGCATCGGAGAACCGTTCGGCGAACTCAATATCGGTCATGGTGGCAATCCTGACAGGTGCATGAATTTTGCACAAGATGCATGACAAGGTTGACACTGCATGGATTTCCATGCGAAGGTCTCTGCATGGAACTTCATGCAACCCTTCCCGATGAAGCGGAAACGGCCCGTCGCTTCGCCGATGAGGTTCGAGGCGAGCTCGCTCGCCAGCGCCGCACCGCCGCGGAACTCGCGCTCGCTATCGGTTCGACTCAGCAGACCATCGGCCGTCGACTCAGCGGAGCAACGCCGTTCAACGCCATCGAGATGGCGTTCCTGTCTCGATTCCTCGGCATCCCGCTACCGCTGCTCTGGGAGCGCGCGACCGCGCCGCAGCCAAGGGCGGTCGCGTCATGAGCAACGTCACGGCGATGAAGCCGCGGGCGTCGGCGCCGTTCGCGGAGTGGCTCTCGCCTGCGGAGGTCTGTGAGGTGATCCCCGGGATGACCATGACGCTGCTACAGCGGATGCGCGACGCCGGAAAGGGGCCGCGATACGCAAAGCCGTCGGCGAAGACGGTCGTCTATTCCCGCGCCGATGTCGACGCCTGGGTGCGTTCGACGCTCGTCAATACGAGGGAGCAGTCGTGACTCGGCTTCTACGCACAGTGAAGTGGATAGCCATGGGAGTCGCGGCGCTTGCCTTCGGCTGGACCGTCGGCGGCCATGTCGATCTCTTCAGCTTGGTGGGCGTGCTCGGCCTGATCATCTGGCGGCTCGCGCAGCTGCTCATCGATTCCGGCCGCTGGGATGCCGGTCTGCCCGCTGGGGATTCGGGTTCCCCCGGTCGGGGCACCGTGGGGACGGATGCCCCGACTGAGTCGGATCTCAGCCGCCTCGACCGCCTCGACGGAGTGGGGAACGGGCGATGAGCGCGCTCGAGGTGTTCGGGTTCGACGGCGCCGATGTGCGGGTCGTGGTGATCGAGGGCATGCCTAAGTTCGTGGCGCGTGATGTCGCGGCGGCGCTCGGGTACGTCGACACGACGAACGCGATCAAGACGCACTGCCGTGGGGTGGCGATTCACCACCCCATCGAAGACAGCATGGGCCGCGCCCAGCTCGCACGCGTCATCGGCGAACCTGACCTGCTCCGGATGATCGCGAGTTCGCGGCTCCCGTCGGCGGAGCGGTTCGAGCGCTGGGCGTTCGAGGAGGTGCTCCCGCAGGTCGTGCGCACGGGGTCCTACACGCCGGCGCTGACCGAAGACGAGATCGTGCACCAGGCGCTCGCGATCACCGCACGCCGCGTCGAGGCGCTCGAGACGCGCGTCGCCGAACTTGAGCCCGTCGCCGCTCACGCCGAGACGTTCCGCCAGGCCGACGGCCTGCGCACGATCGGGGATCTCGCGAACGACTTCAAGGCGCACTGCTCCGAGAAGTTCCCCGGCGTGAAGGTCCGTCACCAGGACGTGTTCGACCACGCAGGCCGCCTCGGCATCATCATCCGCACCGCGTCCGTCCGCCACAACCAGCCGACCGCGCAGGCGATCGAAGCCGGATGGGCGCGCGCGCACCGCACGACGTTCGGCACGAACACCCGCGGCACGCAGACGGCCGTGTCGACCCGCCTCACACCGAAGGGCGAGGCCCGCCTTTGGGACGGCCTCGCCGCCTGGCTCGGCACGCACGGCACCCTCGCCATCCCTCACTGACCCCACACACGAAAGTGGGGCGCCCGTTGCACCGGGCGCCCCACCAAAACGAAAGGCACGCACATGCCTCAGACACAGGATACCGACGAGAACGTCGAACCGGTCGACAGCTTCGCCCCGATGACCGCCGACAGGCACCTCAGCGTCGCCGAGCGTACAGCGCCGGTGATCGACGGACCGATCGCGACCGATCACCGCAGCATCTGGCCGCTGTCGCCAGCACGCATGACCGCCGTCGTCGCCGCGCTCATCACCGCCGCCATCTGCGGACCGGCCGCGGCTGACCCGACAACCGGCATCAACGGCGCCGACCTCGGCGTCCTCCTCAGCCTCGCGACGTTCGTCGCCGCATTCCTCATCCCGCTCCCGAAGAAGGACGACCAGTCATGACCCCGCAGATCACCGCCGCCCGCGTCGTCGTCCCCGGCGACGCGCCCCGCACCGTGTGGATGCTCGAGCGCGGCGAGGGCGTCACCGCCTCCGACGCATGGCGCATCGCACGCGCCGGCATCAAAGCGCGCCGCGCCATCGTCGAGCAGAAAATGAACGGCTCGACCTTCCGTGGCAACCGGGCCACCGCGGCCGGGCACGCCCGCGAGGCCGCCCTGCTCGACGAGGCCGCCGAGCGCCTCGCATCGCTCACCCCCAACGCCGCGCTGTGGGCCGCGCTCGACAATGACCTGCACCGAGCCACCCCGGACGCGATCGGAATCGACCAAGACGGCGCGCTCGTCGTCATCGAGGTGAAGTCCCACGATTTCGGCTGGGACTCCTGGACGATCCCCGTCGAGCACATGGCGCAGATGCAGTGGCAGATCCACGTCCTCGGCGCTGACTACGCGCTGTACGGGTTCGAGGTCCGCGACGAAGACGACATGCCCCCCGTCGACGGCGCGACCTGGATCCCCGTGCCCCGCGACGCGGAGATGATCGCGTACCTCGTCGACCGCGCCGACAACTTCATCGCCTGGCGCGACGCCGGATGCCCCGACGTCGACGACCTCCCCGACGAAGTCACGGACGCTGTCGCCGCTTGGGCGCCGCTGAAACGCGACCTCGACGCCGCAGTGAAGGCGGAGAAGGACGCGAACGCAAAGGTCAAGGCAGCGACCGCGAAGCTCCCCGGTGCGCAGCGCTTCGGCGCCGTCGGCATGACCGAGCACGGCGGGTTCCAGACCACCGTCTCCGAGACGGTGTCGATCGACGAAGCCGCATGGAAGGCCGCCGCGCCCGAGGTCCACGCGCACGTCGAGGCGCTGCGCGTCGAGCTCGCCGTGCTGGAGGCGTCGGCGCTGAAGCACTTCCCCCGCACCACCCGCAAGGCGCCCGCTCTGAAGTTCCAGGAGGTCGAGCATGTCAACGACTGAGCTCATCGAGAAGAAGACCATCGGAGAGGTCGAGCACATCGTGCACGCCTCCGGCCTCTGGGACGGCACCGGCTCAGTCGAGTTCTCCGACGACGGCGAGACCTGGACCGAAGCGTGGGCGCCGACCTTCGAGGTCGGATTGAGCGGCGAGCCCGTCCGCACGCTCATCGCGCACCCCGAGTTCGCTCGTGTCGAGGTGTACCGCAAGGAGGTACGCGTCCCGACGAAGGTCACCATCCGCTGGGCCGAGCAGTACCCCGCCGCATCCGAGGAGTGGGCGGCGAAGTGGGACCGCTCGCCGATGCGGCACCTCGGCCGGACCGTGCGAATGGTCGCCTTCCGGCAGACGTTCCGTGACCTCCTCGGCGACATCCGTATCGAGGAGGAGGTCGACGAGCGCGACCTGCCGGACGCCCCCGCGAGTACAGCGCCGGCGTCGGAGCGCTACTGGGCGGCCGAGTTCCTCGCGACCGAGACGATCGAGCAGATCGATGCCCTCGAAGCGGAGGCCCGCGCGGTCCGCGCCTTCACCCCCGACAAGGCCGGCACCGACCTGCACCGCACCGCCCGCAACCAGCGGAAGGCGCTCGTCGAGTCCGCCTGGGCGGTGTCCGCCGCCGCGGCCGCTCCGACGGCGACCGAGCCCGAGACGCCCGTCGTCGAAAGGCCTGCACCGCGCGATCACCTCCCGCCGCAGAACCGCGCCGCTCGCCGCGCCGTGGCACGCAAGAAGGGGCGCCGCTGATGTTCACGAACCCGAGCACGGGCGAGGTGATGACGACCGAGGCTGCGACGTTCGCGATCAAGGCGGGCGCGCAGCTCCTCGACTACCAGCCGACCAACCCGACCGAGATGGAGTACTTCATCCGCGAGTCCGTCGGGCTGATGGAGAAGCTGCCCGACGTGATGCTCGAGATCAACGCCCGCCGCTACGCCGCCGAGCGCGCCTACATCGCGAGGAAGCAGACCCAGCTCGCCCACTACGGCCGCAACAACGTCCCCGCGACGTTCGCCCGCGCGATGGCAGACACCGACGCACAGGCGGAACTCGAGGCATGGCACGACGTCAAAGCCGAGTACCACTACGCCGCCGGCACCGAGCGCGCCCTGCGCACGAAGGTCAACGCGATGCTCAACATCAACCGCGCTATCGCCGCGCAGTTCGGGGCGCACCGATGAGCGCGGTCAGGGCGAGCTCAGAAATGCTCGTAGAAGAACGACCACGCATCCCATCCGCCGCCGACTGCGCCAACACCCGGTGCAGGCGTGAGGAAGAAGGAATCTCTGCCGTCCTGCTCCAGGATCGCGAGGTAGGACGGGTTCAGGTCGTATCGGACTTCGAAGGCATTCTCTCCGACGCGCGTGACCGTGACGGGGCTCCCGGAGGATCCGCCGTTGAAATTCACGGACTCGCCGATTGCCGCCGGGAGTTCAGGCACAGCGTTTTCAGTCATGCCCGAACTCTATCGGGGGCATGTCGTGTGTGTGGAGCGAGGGGGGACGGTACGTGCCGCGCTTCCGCGCAGTCAGTCGAGGCCCTCGTAGTCATCGCGATACCCGCGAGCCGCTGTGAAATGGAGGGGGACACCGGGGCCGATGTGCACGCCGACCATCGTGTTGGGAGCGTTCACCGGGTAGAAGTGCCAGACCAGTTGTCGGCCCTGCTGAATCTGATACTCGATCTTGTCCTTGTCCTCGATCGAGATCAGAAACTCAGTCCCGTTGTAGTGGAGCGTCACGTCCTGCTTCGACATGCCCGCACTCTATCGGGCGGGATCGATCTAACTACTCAAAGCCTCTTCGATCGCGGCCTGAGCCTCGCGGCGGCGATCGATCAGCCACTCAAGGTCTTTGACTGGGATCTTTCGCTCGCCTCTCACAGAAGCGCCAAGAATGCTTCGCAGGCGTCCGACCGCTCCACGCTGTACATGGCCGGCTTCGTCTTGCCAAACGCCGAGCTGCTCGGCGGCTTGCGCGATGTTGAGTATGTATCCCGTGAGCTTCACAGCTTTGCGTACTTCTGGGTCGGGCAGCTTCTCTTCGATCGCGGCCAGCTGGGTGAATGCCGGCGAGTTGGGATCGACTGCGTCATTCCCAAATCGGTTCCTCGCTTGGCTCCCGGCCAGCTCAGCGGAGATCGTCGTGGCGAGGTCGAGTGCCTCCGACAGCTGTTCGCGAGCATCGCGACGGTCCTGGTGCTTCCGGCTGCGAAGTCCCTCAAGGCTTGTGAAGCCGTATGTCAGGCCCGACCCGACGAGCAGAGGCCACAGCCAGTCGATTTCCATGGCGGCACTCTATCGGGGGTGACCCGATGAGCGCGCCGACCGCGGAGACCCGCAACGCGGTCTACCAGCGGGATGAGCGCCGGTGCGCGGCGTGCGGTGTGCTCGTGCTCACGTTTCAGCACCGCCGCGCGGTGGGTATGGGCGGGTCGAAGAACGTCCCGTCGCCCGTCGATGGCCTGTCGCTGTGCGCGTTCTGCAACGCCGCGTGCGAGGGCGCGCTGCAGGCGCAGGCGCTCCGCTTCGGGTGGAAGGTCCGACGCTGGGTGAAGCACCCCGAACGCGTGCCGGTCTTCTACCCGCTCGAGATGTCCTGGTACCGCTTCGAGGGCGTGAGCCGCATCCGGATCTCCCGCGCCGTGGCGATGGAGATGGGCTGCAGCGTCTACGGTGCCGAGTGGCTGCTCTGGAATGAGGCGATCGCATGAGCCGCTCCATAGTGCTGCCCCCGCGGCCCGCCGACAAGCGCAGAGGGACGACGAAGGTCGGTGCGCTGCGTGACGAGTACAACGCGGTCGTCGAGGGGCGCCCCACCCGATGGGTTAGGTCGCTCGATGGCTACGAGCCAAACCCGGCGTTCTCCGAGTGGGTGAAGCGCGCTGAGGCTTGGGCCGCGGAACGCGAGGCGATCGCATGAGCATCGTGAGCGAGGCGTTCGCCGCATGGCGCGAGTGCCGTGCCGAGTACGACAACACCCTCTATGCGCAGTTCGTCGCCGCGGAGGAGGCCACGCGCGGTGCCATGCTCAACGCCCGCGGCCGCGAGAAGGGTATCGACCCGTTCTCGCTGTTCATGGGGAACGAGACGCGTGCACTCGCGTATGCCTCTGAGGAGCTCGTCGAGCACTGGGAGACGCACCCGCGGATCACGTTCGCGAAGTTTGAGCGGGCGTGGCAGCGGCAGCGCGAGGCCGAGCTCATCGAGGACGCAGCATGAGCGCCATCCTCGAGGCGAACATCGCCCACGCGCTCTCCTCGGTCGACGAGAGGGAATGGAGACCCAACCGGGACGTCACTCTCGCCGAGCTCCGCATCGTCGACATGATCCACGAGGGAAAGCCGACATGCCGCCTATGCGGGCAGGTCGTGAACCGCCTCGACACGTTCGGCCTCTGCTCCAAGACGACCGAGTCGCACCGGCAGCGCCGCGGCGACTTCACGCCCGCGAAGAAGGCGAGAACACGATGAAGCGTCCCACGACCGGCACGGTGTACGCCGTGTACTGGCCCGCCGAGCAGGTGCTCAAGGTCGGCATCATGTGGCGCGACTCCCGAATCCGGCACATGGTCGACACCGGCGCCGAGGTGCTCATGATGATGCGCGACAGCCCCGCCGGGTGGGAGCCCTATGCGCTCCGCGAGCTCGCGAAGACCTGGCCGCGCGCCTTCGCCACCGCCGACGACTCTGAACCCATCCTGCGCCGCGGCCGCGGGTACACCGAGTGCTACCGAGTTCCGCTGGGCGAGCTTCCGGCAGCAGTAGACGCAATTCTGAGGGGCACGATCCGCCATGACGCTGAGCAGACCACGAACGTTGACGGTCGAGGCGTTCCGGCAGATCCGACGACTCCCGCCGGCGCTGAGAGCGACGGCCGAGGGGCTTCGGATGCATGCCGACGACCACGGCCGCGGTCGCGTCGAGCTGAGGCAGATCCTCGCCGACGTGTATCCGGAGCAGTCCGACGTGACCGAGTCCGTGCTGGTGGATCACCTGCTCGAGCTCGCCGAAGCGGACGTCCTCACGCTGTACGAGGACCGCGGTGTCTCGCTGTACGCCTTCACCCACTGGGGGCGCATCGACCGGCCAACGAAGTCCGAGCTGCCCGAGCCGCCACCATTCGCGAGGCGCTCGCGAGAGCCTCGCGAGTCACTCCTGGCGGGGGAGAGAGGGAGCGAGCGGGAGAGCGAGGGCGCGCGGGAGAGCGAGCGTGCGAGCGAGGGCGAGACTCCGTCAGCCCGCATGTCGCGAGAAGTGCTCCCACCGAACCCGTTCTGCGAGGAACATCCCGGGGGAGTGCTGGAACCCTGCATCGCCTGCCAGAACGCACGGCTACGCAACAAGCACTTCCTCGACATTCGCCGCTGGGACATGAGACAGGGAGAGGGGTGGAGCGATGAACCGTTCTGACATGGCGCTCGCGGAGTTCCTGGATCGGTGTTGCGCGAGGTACGCGAAAGAGCCGTCGTACAGGACCAAGCTCCGCCGGGAGCTCGAGAAGCCGAAGATCACACGATCAGACAGGAGAGCAGCAGCATGAGCAACAGGAACCAATTCGTCGGGCGAGAGGAAATGCTCGCGTCCATCGGCGTCGACATCAAGACCCTGGGATTCGTGGGTCTGACTTTCGACCCGCTCGACGTCCGTGAACAGCTGGACAAGCAGAGCTGGGGCGTCCGCATCGTCGAGAGCGACTACGTCTACGCACCCGAGGGCGACTACCGCACATGGGTGCAGGGACCGGTCGCGGAGAACAGCGCGCATGTGACAGCGAAGTACGGCCTGCTGACGCCGTCGCACGAACGCAAGCAGATCATCGACGAACTCATCGGCTGGCCCCTCGAGGTGTCCGTCGAGGTCGTCGACATCGAGGTCTTCCCGTCGCCCTACCTCGATCTCCCGTACGGGTGCCTGGTCGCGCGGCTCGGAGGTGACGAGCTCGCCGAGATGAACGCAGCACTGAGCGTCCTGCCGCACGTCGATTCGTTCGCCGAGTACAAGCCGCACCTCACGCTCGCCTACCTGCGGCCCGAGGTCGCGACGTACGCCGGCATCCCTGAGGCGCGGTCCTGGCTGCTCGGGAAGCAGCTGCGCGTCACCGGGATCGACTACGGCAAGGTCTACGGAGAGGCGAGCTGATGGTCGGCGAGACCGTGATCACTGTCGTCGGCAATCTGACGGCGGATCCCGAGCTGCGCTACACGCAGAACGGTCTCCCCGTGGCGAACTTCACGATCGCGAGCACGCCGAGGACCTTCGACCGGGCCGCGAACGAGTGGAAGGACGGCGAGGCGCTGTTCCTCCGGGCATCGTGCTGGCGGGAGTTCGCCGAGCACGTCGCCGGGTCGCTCACGAAGGGCTTGCGCGTCATCGCACAGGGGCGCCTCCGCCAGCGCTCTTATCAGGACCGCGAGGGCAACCAGCGCACGGCGATCGAGCTGGAAGTCGACGAGATCGGCCCGAGTCTCCGGTACGCGACGGCGCAGGTCACCCGCGCCGCCAAGACGGCTGACGCGAAGGGATCATCGGCGCAGCCGTCGAACGAAGAGCAGTGGGCGACCGCCGAGCCGCCCACGGAAGGGGGATGGACCTTTGGCGACGACACTCCGTTCTGAAGCACAGGATGCATGCCCGTACTGCCACGGGAAGCTGTCGATCATCGTGTCTCGGGATCCCGATGAAGAGGTCGACTGCGTGTGCACCGATCTACCGGAGCGGGCGACGTGCCCCGAGTGCCGGGACGGGAAGCATTCGATCTGCATCCACCAGGCGCTCTCTGACGGCGACGAGTTCGTGGATTGCGCATGCGGGTGCGAGTCCTCTCGGACCTGCCCGAGTTGCAAGGACGTCGTCCCGGTCGGCTGGACGCTCGATGACCACATGAACTGCAACTGGCCGGAGGATCACGATGTCTGAGCGATACTGCGTCCGCGGGTGCGTGCGCCGGGGCGAGCACTATGCAGCGTGCCAGTTCAGTGGGCCGGACTACGAGGGCGCGTTCCCGTGTGACGGTTGCGCGCCGCGCGACTGCCGTGACGGGTCAATGATCTGCGATCGCTGCTTCGGCCGGATGCGTGCTCTTCTCGCCGACGGTCCGGACCTGATCGGCCGGGTGCGGTCGCTCGCGGACCCGATGAAGGCCACGCCGACGGACAAGGCGCCGGGCGGACGTTCGTCGGCGACCGAGCCGCCGGCCCCGATCGACGCGGACCTCATCGACGCCCTGGCCGTCCTTGAGAAACTTGAACCGTGGTGGCACGTCCCCCTGTCGGACTACTCGAATGACCTCGAGGTGATGACCTGGCTCGGGGAGGTGGTGCTCGACAGGCACCCGGAGGTCGAGGGGCTGCGCGAGGGCTGGTCGGTCGCGGACGCGATGGCTAAGTGGGGCGCTGAGCGCCGCACCGACGTGTTCATCTACCCGGACGACGAGGGTCACGATCAGCCCGAGGCGGTGCCGGTGCGCGAGTGGTACGACCCGCTGTTGACGCTGCAGCAGGCAGCGAAGCGCGCGAAGGTATCCCAGCGTCAGGTGCAGAGGTGGGTTCAGAAGGAGGCCGTCACCGTGGTCGCTCAGCACCGTGGGCCCCGGGGGTCGGTCATGAAGTACGTACACGCCTCGGCTGTCGACGCGGCCGCCGAAGAGATGCGAGGGAACCAGAGCCGGTCACAGTTCACGCAGCTACGCGAGGAGTTGTCATGACCAAGGCGCACGACGAGCTTGGGAAGCGGTTCGTGACCGATGCCGACCTCGATCGGTTCACGCAGGAGGCGGCGGTTGCCAGCAGTTCAGGCTAGGCGGCAGCGTGCGCCGCGATCACGATCGCTCCGGCCGCCTGATCGGCGTCCCAGCGAGCACGCGCCAACGCTCGCCTTCTCTTCCAAGGGCGGAGGAGGGCCTGAATCAGGCTCGGCTTGTAGCCGACGGGATCTGGTCGCGTCACTTCCCACGATCGCGTGCGCCAGATCTCGTCCGCCTCCTGGAACGCTTCGCGGTGCGCGATGAGGAGGTCGCACTTCCACAGGTACCTATTAACCATCGCCGTGAGCTCAGTGTCGTTTCCGATCATGAGGGCGTACCGCGGGTGAACGTCACGGTTCCATTGCCATTCCCAGGCACTGTGGGTGGATCCTTGATTGGAGGCGAGTTCGCTGATCGTCTTTCGCATCCACTTCGCAGTGTTCATGTCACTCGGGGTGTCTCGCGTGTAGTCGGAGATTCGACCATCGAGAGCATCGGCCAGAGCCTCTATGTCGTCAGCCAGGCGCGACGCCTCAGCCGCCCAGGAGTAACCCGGCACGAGTTCGCGCGGTTCGCCTGATGGGACAGACCGAATTACCTCGCGTAGTCGATCAAACTGCGCCATGTCGAGGTGGAGGACCTCGACATCTGTTTTGCTCCGCACTTTGTGAGGCAACAAGGCGCGGGCGCGTTCTACTGCGTTCGATTGAGCGTCCTCAACCTCGCGGCGCCGGGCCCGACCGGATATTCGTCGCTCCGCGCCCAGGACGACCAGACCCACAAGACCACCAGTCGCGATACCGACGATCAGGTCTGGCACGAACGAATCCCAGTTCATCCGCTCAGTATGCCGTGCCTCGCACGGCGATCAGAAAGGAACGCCACGAATGACCGACGTCGATACTGGGCAGCACGGTCACCAGGGCAGCGGAGCAAAGAAGTCTGCGCCTGCCGACGGGCCGAGCTCCTAGCGGGCACCTATCCAGCTGAGGAAGGCGGACTCCAGATCACACCAGCCCACGGCGCGGCAGGGTCCTCGGGCAACAGCACCCAGCGTTCGCCCGCGAACGGTCCCGACCACGTGACTCGTAGCGATACCGGAACGTTGACATCTGTGAAGGACAGCGTGAAGGTGATGCATTCCGTGGGATTGAGTTTGGTCGCCGTCCGTTGGCCTATGTACGCGACTCCGAGTGCGGCTGTCGCCTCGACTTCCACACCGGTCACCGCATCTGTTCCGACATTGAAAAGCCGATACAGGCCGGGCTGATTGCGAGCATTTCGCAACTCGAACTGCACTCGATCTAGACGCTCGGTCCGCTCTGAGCGTCTGTCTGCGCGCCCCGCGCGCACGAGGCTGATGATCGAGAGAACCGCTCCGCCTGTCGAGATCAGGGCGGGGACACCCCACTTCATCCACTCGAAATCCATGCGCGTCACTCTAGGATCTCCCAGGCGCGAGAGCCAGAGTCGATAGCCGAGTACCTCGGATACCGGGGAGCCGCCGCGCGCACGCGTCGAGGCTGTCGCCGGCCGCACGCACGGGTCACGATGACTCGGGGTTGTCCCATGTGACGATCCGTTCGGTGCCTTCGCCGCGTCCGTCGAGCGAGTACCAGATTGACATCTCGAGCCGCGAGACACCCGCGGGAGGGTTTGGATGTGCGAGCGCGGGGGACAGGACGAACTCGACTCGCTCATTGCGATGCAGCCGGATGGGCAAGTCGACGTCGACTGGTTCGAGACTGTGGTCCTGCGCGATCGTCTTTACCGGCCAGCCTCCGTCTCGCGTCCTTCGCCCCATGTAGTAGGCGACACGTAAGTGTGCCCGATGCACGAAGACGGTGGACCCTGCCGACCAGACGCTAACTCCGAGGCTCTCTTTGCCATTGGTGAAGTAGTACGACTGAGCGAGCCTGAACTCAACCTTGATGTTCGCCATGGCGGCAAGCACGGACGCTGAGGCGGCTTCAGCCGCTAACCGGGCGCTCTCAGCCGAGTCGACGGCCGCCTTCGACATCTTCGATGTCAACCACGCGTACCAAGCCGTGACACCGATGAGGACGATCGAGCCGCCTGCCTGTATCCAACCGATCAGTTCTGCCTGCACGAAGACAGCATGACATCGATGACCTGAACTGGAGACTTCGGTGGCGCATCTTCACCCGCGTCCGACTCGCCGACATGATTCTTCTGCGGTGTGTCGCCAGTCGGTGTTAAGCTGTGCTTGCACCTGAACTATGACCCGAAGCCTCGCCGATCTGGCGGGGCTTTCGTCGCTCCTGGGTGATCTCCGCTGGCCTAATACCAGGGCGCACGGCTCGGGTCCGTGAGGTCGAGGTTCGAATCCTCGGTGGAGAGCGTTGACTTCCGGCTCGCCTTTGCTGCGGCGCACCTACCTCGCGCGCGGGCTGAGCAAGCTGGACCTCTTCGCGCATTGGAGGCTGACCGTGAGCACTGCTGCCAGGAAGGCCCGCAAGCGCGCCGGCGTCCGCTATTCGAAGCCGCAGAAGAGACCGACTCGCGTCTACCACCAGGTGCGCGGCCTCGGTTTCGTATCGATGGCCGAGATCGTCGCGGGCATGGTCGTCCGCGGTCGT
This sequence comes from Microbacterium sp. PI-1, assembly GCF_004337555.1. Classification (NCBI taxonomy): domain Bacteria; kingdom Bacillati; phylum Actinomycetota; class Actinomycetes; order Micrococcales; family Microbacteriaceae; genus Microbacterium; species Microbacterium sp. PI-1. Next base: position 112,632 of record NZ_SJYZ01000003.1, read on the forward strand.
GTCTGACGTCATTCACTCCCGTGCCTACCGTGACCTTCGCGCGACGCTGAAGGCCGAGTGGCGCGCGAGGAACGCACCGTGCGCTCTCTGTGGGCAGGCGGACATCGAGTATGACGGTCCACGTAACGCGCGGAATAGCTTCGAGCTCGATCACGAGATCAGCCGGAAGCGGTGCCTCGCGATGGGGAAGCCCCAGCTGCTCCTCGATCCGACGAACTGTCAGCCATCGCACACGCGATGCAACCGGGCGAAGCAGGCCGGTGAAGCGAAGCCCACGATGGGCGAGACCAGCGAGGAGTTCTGACCATGGACAGCATGCGCAAGATCGCGATCACCGACGGTCCTCTGAAGGGCAAGACCGTCGAGGTGCACGTCAACGAGTCCACGTTCACCACGCACGCCGGCAACGGCCACTACGAGGTGACGAAGGACGGCGCGACGTGGCACCGCAAGCAGCCAGCACCGAGCACGGAAGATGCAGCACCGAAGGCCCCGCGCAAGCCGGCACGCAAGGCACCCGCGAAGCCCGCTGCCCCGACGTCGGCGGACGCATCCGTCGAGCAGTCTCCGTCGAAGGCCTAGTGATGGCTGCCATCATCTCGACCATCAAGGGCAAGGTGCTCATCCAGGTAGGGGACAGTGAGCCGGTCGAGGTCGGCACGGTCGAGATCCCCATCCATGTGAGCACCAAGCACGAATCCGCCAAGCGCGGATACGAGGTCGGTACAGCTCACGTCGAGATCCAGGCGTTCACGGACTGAGGAGTGACAGATGCTGAATCGCTACGTGGCTGCAGGCATGGTCGAAGAGGCCATGCAGGGTCGCCACATCATGGTGGTCGGCATCAACGGCAGGGACGTCCGCGCGTCGTTCGATGAGTGCCGGTCGCGCCTGGATGCTGATGAGGTGTCACGAGTGTCGTCGGCGAACGGTGCCGAGCGCATCGAGCTCATGTCGGGTGGTCGCATCGTCTTCCGCTCGTACCAGGGTCGAGGCCATCGAGGGGTGAGCGTCGACACCGTCTATCTGGACACCGGAGTCGACCGAGAGCTGACCGACCCGAGCGTGTGGGACAGCTTCCATGCGTGCGTCGCTTCGAGCCCGAGTGCAGAGATCATCCGCGCATAGGGGTAGGGGCGTCTCAATCTCTACAGACTGACGACCGAGGCCACTTCTCCGGCAGTGATCTCTCTCCCCCCGCACCGTGAGGAGGGGGTCGCGCGCGGTAAAGGAGTATCCCCGATGCGAGTGATCGTTCTGGCCGCCACGAAGCGGTCCGGAATGCAGGAGGCGAAGAACCTCGGCATCGACCCGGTCGCGATCGTGACACCGCGATCACCGGACGCTGCACACGGCATCGTCGCCGATCGGATCATGGACGCGTCGTCCCTCACTCCGGAGATGCGGGACGAGCTGCTGCCGTTGGCCCTGCGGTCGATCGAGACCGCACTCCCCGGCCCTGTGGACATGGTCGCTGCGACCGAGAAGTCGCTCGAAGCCGCGTCGAAGATTCTGACCGACATGGATGCCGGAGCGATCGAAGCGCTGCGCGCTCTCGCGCGGAAGATCGACGCGTGGGATCAGATCGTCGACTGGGCGCTCGAAGACGCTGCCGAGACGAAGGGCGCACGACCGGCTGTGCCCCAGAACGACAACGTCTCGATCTCGGCTTACCTGAAGTACTGCGATCAGCTCGGCCTCACTCCGACCGGCCGGAAGGCGCTCGGGGTGAAGGACGGGGGCGAAGGTGGCAAGAAAGCGAAGCTCACCGCCCTCCGCTCGGGCCGCTCGGCGTAGCGCGACCAAGGGACCGGGCACCACATACCTCAAGGCCGTCGGCGGGCCGACGCGCGCTGAGTCATTCCGCCGACGCGTGGGATGCACCGAGCCGCGCATCTGCACACCGCCGCTGCGCGAACTCACCCCGGCGACGTCGAAGGGATTCGCCTGCATAGAGTTCGCCGAGGACATCCTCGAGATCGAACTGCTGCCGTGGCAACGCGCTCTGCTGATCCGCGCGCTCGAGCTGAACCCCGACGGCACCTACCGCTTCAAGACCATCCTGCTGCTCGTCGCCCGCCAGAACGGCAAGTCGACACTGATGCAGGTGCTCGCCCTGTGGCGCATGTACGCCGAGGGCGCACCCCTCGTCATCGGCACGGCGCAGTCGCTCGACATCGCCGAGGAGCAGTGGTCCGGTGCGGTCGAGATCGCCGAGGGCATCCCCGAGCTCGCCGAGCTCATCGAGCACGTCGATCGCACCAATGGGAAGAAGGCGCTGCGCCTCGACTCCGGTGAGCGGTACAAGGTCGCCGCGGCATCGCGTCGCGGCGGCCGCGGTCTCTCCGGAGACCTCGTGCTGCTCGACGAGCTGCGCGAGCATCAGAACTGGCAGGCATGGGGCGCGGTCACGAAGACCACCATGGCGCGCAGGCTCGCGCAGATCTGGGCCGCATCCAACGCCGGCGACATGGCATCCGTCGTCCTCCGCCGTCTCCGCTCGCTCGCGCACCGCGCGCTCGGCTGGCCGGACGGCAAGGACGGCATGGATGACCTCGACAAGCTCGGGGACGCACAGGACGAGACGACCGAGGTTGACGACTCGCTCGGCATCTTCGAGTGGTCATCGGCGCCCGGCCGTGGGGTGTGGGATCGCGAAGGTTGGGCTGAGGCGAACCCCTCGCTCGGCTACACGATCGACCTGCGCTCGATCGCCGCCGCCGCTTCGACGGATCCCGAGTGGGTGTTCCGCACCGAGGTCATGTGCCAGTTCGTGAACATGCTCGGAACTGGGCCGTTCCCGACCGGGTCGTGGGCCGCCACCCTCGACACGAAGAACGATCGCGTCGAGCGCGACGTCACCCGCGACCCCGACCGGCCCGCGTGCTACGGCATCGACATGTCACACGACCGCACGATGGTCTACATCGCGCTCGCCTTCTGGGACACCGAGGGGCGGATCCGCGGCGAGATCGTCGCGCAGCGCGCCGGCCCCGACTGGGTGCTGCCGTGGCTGCTCTCCCCGGTGAGGAAGATCGCGCCGACGCACGTCGCATTCCAGCGACGCGGCGCGCCGATCTCGTCGATGTGGGGCGACTTCGAGGACGCCGGCATCGAGGTCACACCGTGGGGCGAGGACAAGCTCGCCGGATGGCACGGCGCCGTCTACGACATGATCCGCAAGGCCGCGACCGACGAGTCGCCTAAGGGCGAGACCGAGGACGAGTTCCGCGATCGCGTGCGCATCTCCCACGGCGCGCAGCCGGTGCTCGACGTCGCCGCGTCAACCGCGCAGATCAAGGCCGTCGGCGACGGATGGGTCATCGACCGCAAGGCATCCCCGGCGGATGCCTCGCCGCTGCTGGCCTTCATCGCCGCCGTCGGGCTGCTGCAGACGAACCCGGCGCCGCCTTCGGCCTCGGCTTACGAGAGCAACGACCTCATGGTCGTCTGACGAGAGGTGTTGATATGGGCGCACTTCGGAAGGTGTTGTTGCACCGAACCGTGATCGTGAACCTCACGAGCGGGGCATCCATCTCGGGCGTGCTGTACCGCGACCCGGGGAACCTGATCATCCTGAAGAACGCGACGTACTTCGAGCAGGGCACGGAACCGGCCGGGCTCGATGGCGACACCGTCATCGACCGCGCGCAGGTGCTGTTCGTGCAGGCACCGTAGGGGAGGAGACACGATGGTTTTCGCTGTCTCTGAGGGCAAGCTCCTCGCCGTCCAGAAGCCGACCTACCAGGCGCCGACCGCACTGAAGATCAGCGACGACCTGTCGCAGGACTACTCCGCGATCTACCGCCAGCAGCCCTCGGTGCGAACGGTGGTCGACTTTCTCGCCCGCAACATCGCGCAACTCTCGCTCCACACGTTCAGACGTCTCGATGACTCTGACCGTGCACGAGTGACGGATCACCCGTTCGCGCAGATGATGCGCACACCGAACCCGTACACCACGGGCTACCGCCTCATCTTCTCCCTCATCGCCGACCGTGGCATCTACGACCGCGCGCTATGGGTGAAAGTGTGGCAGGACGGCCGGTCGATGCTCGTGCGGATCCCGCCGCGCCTGTGGACGATCAAGGACGATGACAACTGGCTAGCGCCGACGGAGTTCATCGTCAAGGGCAACCGAGGCAAGACCACCCTGAACGCGAAAGACGTCGTCTACTTTCGCGGGTACAACCCCGAGGACGAGCGCTACGGGCTCTCCCCGATTGAATCGCTTCGTCGCGTCCTTTCCGAGGAGTACGCCGCCGGCCAGATGCGCGAGCAAGCCATGCGCAACGGTGCTCGAATCGGTGGCTACATCCAGCGGCCGAAGGACGCGCCGAAGTGGGAGGAAGCCGCACGGCAGCGCTTCGCGACAGGGTGGCGCTCGCAGTACGCCGGGCAGACCGCGACTGAGGGCGGGGGTACACCCGTTCTTGAGGACGGGATGACGTTCGTCGCCGCGGGTCATTCCGCGAAGGACATGCAGTACATCGAGGCGCGCAAGCTCTCACGGGAAGAGGCCGCCGCGGCATACTTCATCCCGCCGCCCATGGTCGGCATCCTCGATCATGCGACCTTCGGCAACATCGAAGAGCAGCACAAGATGCTCTATCAGGACACGCTCGGGCCGATTCTGCAGGAGGTGCAGCAGGAGATCGCGCTGCAGATCCTCCCGGACTTCGACGACACAGATGACCTCTACAACGAGTTCAACATGATGGAGAAGCTGCGCGGTTCTTTCGAAGAGCAGGCATCTCAGATGCAGTCCTCGGTCGGTGCGCCGTTCCTCACGCGAAACGAAGCGCGCGCAAAGCTGAACCTGCCGCGCATCGACGGCGCCGACGAGCTCGTCGTGCCGCTGAACGTGCTCATCGGAGGTCTTGCGTCCCCGACGGATCAGGTCGCAGCCGGCGCAGGCGGCGGAGATGTGCCGGACGAGGAAGCCGTCAAGGCGATCACGGCGCGTCTGCAGTCGAAGGCGCGGCCCTCGGCACCGCAGGTTGCGAAATCGGCGCAGGTGCTCGCGGAATTCTTCGAGCGTCAGGAGCGCTCCGTGCGTTCCGCGCTCGGCGCGAAGAACGCGGACTGGTGGGACGGCGAACGGTGGGATCGAGAACTCGGCGGGGCGCTGCTGGCGCTGTCGTCGTCGATCACGACGACCGTCGCGCGGAAGCAGCTCGAACGTCTCGGCGTCGACCCTGACGAGTACGACGTCGATCGGACGATGGCGTGGATGCGGAAGGTCTCATCCGCAAACGCATCGAGCATCAACGCCGCCACCGAGGCTGCCGTGACTGCGGCGATCGCGAGTGACGAGGACACGCCGGCGGCGGTCGCGCACGTCTTCGACGTCGCGAAGTCCGCGAGGGCGCAGCAGGGAGGGCTCACGCTCGCGACCTCGCTCGCCGGATTCGCCTCAGTCGAAGCCGTGCAGCAGGTGCGAGGTACCCGATCCGCGACGAAGACGTGGATCGTCACATCCAGCAACCCCCGAGCATCGCACGCAGCGATGGCCGGACAGACAGTTCCCATCGATTCCACGTTCACCAATGGCGCCAAGTGGCCGGGCGACAGCTCAGCACTCGACGTCGACGAGGTCGCCGGCTGTTCCTGCGACGTCGAGATCAACTTCGAGTAGGAGGGTCCCGCGATGGATCTGAAGATCTGCACCGTCAAGGTCAAGGCGATCGGCGACGAAACCGCCGACGGGACCTTCCAGGCCTACGCCTCCGTGTTCGACAACGTCGACAGCTACGGCGACGTTGTCCGCAAGGGCGCGTTCGAGCGCACGCTCGCCGAGTGGGCGGAGAAGGAGGAGAAGCTGCCGCTGCTGTGGGGGCACGACTTCTACGATCCCTTCTCGAACATCGGTCACATCGAGGAAGCGAAGGAAGACGAGCACGGCCTCTGGGTCGAAGGCGTCCTCGACCTCGAGAACCCGAAGGCCGCGCAGGTGTACCGCCTCATCAAGGGCGGTCGCGTTGCGCAGATGTCGTTCGCCTTCGACACCGAGTCCTCTCGACGAGGCACGGTCGACGGCATCGACGTGAACGAGCTGCTCGACCTGACCCTCTACGAGGTGTCCGTCGTGCCGCTCGGCGCGAACGCCGAGACAGAGATCCTCGCAGTGAAGCACGGGATGAAGGCCGGCCGCGTGCTCTCCGCGAAGAACGAGACCGCGCTGCGCTCCGCGCTGGAACAGATCCAGTCCGGAGTGACCGCGGTGAAGGACGTGCTCGCCGCAGTCGGCGAGCAGGAAGACGAAGGCAAGGCCCGCGGAAGCGAACCGGCCAAGACGACCGAAGAGCCCGATGGGGTCAAGGCCGTCGAGGAGCCCACGCGCACGCCGTCCGCCCTGACGCGTCTGCAGCTCGAGCTCGCGCAGGGCGAGTTCGAAACCATCTAGTCCTGAAAGGGGACAACGCACATGAGTGCAGCAATCAAGGAGCGGATGGGCGCAGCGCTGAAGACCGCGCGCGACATCTCGGAGCTTGCGGAGCGCGAAGGTCGCGACCTCACGCCGGAGGAGAACGAGAAGGCCACCGCGGCTCTTCTCGACTACAAGGCGGCGAAGAAGGACTTCGAGCGCACGCAGTCGACCGAGGCGCTGAAGTCGGCGCTCTCGGAGATCGGCGTCGACCTCGGCCTCGAGCCTGCCGGCGAGAAGGCGACGCCTGAGGCTTTCCGCCAGCCGTCGAAGCTCAAGAGCATCGGTCAGATGTTCGTCGAGTCGCAGGAGTACAAGGGTCTCCTCGGACAGTTCCCGAACGGGAACATCCAGGAGAAGGCCCGCGTGCAGTCGCAGCCGATGGGCCTCAAGGCGCTCGTCACCGGCGCATCCGACACCTCGGGCGGTGCCTTCGTCAACACGGAGTACACCGGCATCCTCGAACTGCTCGGCCGCCGCGAGCTCACGGTCCGCGATCTGATCTCGGTCCGCCAGACCGAGACGGACACGGTCGAGTACGTGCGCCAGACCACGCAGCTCTCGAGCGCCGCACCGGTGCCCGAGGCGACGTCGGCGGCAGCGCCGACCGCTCCCGGAACCGCAGGCGCACTCGTGCCGGCTGCCGGTGGCGGGTACAAGCCCGAGGGGACGATGGCCTTCGAGAAGGTCACCGCCACCGTCAAGACGATCGCCGAGTGGGTCCCGGCCACGAAGCGCGGCCTCGCCGACGCGTCGCAGCTCCGCGGCCTGATCGACGACGAGCTGCGCGCCGACCTGGCGGAGGAGGAAGAGGACCAGATCCTCAACGGATCCGGCTCGGGTGAGAACCTGACCGGCATCCTGCAGACCTCCGGCATCCAGACGCAGGCGTGGACCGACGACCTGTTCACCACCATCCGCAAGGCGAAGACCAAGGTCCGCACCGTCGGCCGCGTCATCCCGAACGGAATGGTCGTCAACCCCGAGGATGCCGAGCGGATCGATCTCGCTCGCGCCACCGGTGGCGACGAGCAGTTCTACGGCCTCGGCCCGTTCGGACCCGCGGGCAACCGCCCGGTCTGGGGTATGCCCGTCGTCGAGTCGGAAGCCATCGCGGCCGGCACGGCGCTCGTCGGCGACTTCTCGAAGGCGGTCCTCTGGGACCGTGAGCAGGCGTCGATCACCGCGACCGACTCGCACGCGGACTTCTTCATCCGCAACCTCGTCGCCATCCTCGGCGAGGAGCGCGTCGCGTTCGGCGTCACCCGTCCGAAGGCGTTCGTCTCGGTCGACCTGACCGCGTAGTCGAAAGGGGATCACCGTGGCGAAATGCAAAGTCTGCGGCGCACCGCATCGCGCGTGTGGGCCGCAGACCACGGTGATCCCCGTCGACTCGAACGTGACCCGATCTTCAGGAGGAGACATGGGACTGCAGGCATACGAAGTCGTCACCGAAGGACGGCACCCGCACAAGACCACGCTGATGCTGTCCGACGAAGACGCGAAGCGACTGGGCGTGTTCGACCAGAAGTCGAAGACGTCCGACTCGAAGGCCGCGCCCAAGAAGGCGGCAGCGAAGACGAGCACGCCCCGCAAGGCGCGCACGCCACGCAACAAGGCTGCCAAGCCCGCAGCCGACAAGACCGCTCCGGCGGCACCGGCGACGCCGCCCGCTGGCAGCGTCGAGGACGCGTCCGACCCGGACGCAAGCGAGTAGCAGGGGGTGGCGGGGATGGCGCTTCAGACCGAGTCGTTCGCGACAGCGCAGGAAATGGCTGATCGGTCGCAGGGCGCGATCCCCGTCAACCACCCCTTCCTCGAGAAGGAACTCAAGGCCGCGACCGCGGCCATCCGGAACGCCTGCGGATGGCACATCGCGAAGGTCGAGACCCGCATCTTCGAGCGCGTCGGGCCCTACGCCGAACATGTCTGGCTGCCCGCGATGGCGATCGCATCCGTGACTGCAGCAACGGTAGACGGCACCTCGCTCGTTGCGGACTCGATCGAGTTCGACAAGATGACCGGCTGGACGAACCTCTGCGGTCGTCGCCGGTCCGTGACTTTCACCGCAGGGTTCGCGGACGTGCCGGCGGATCTCGTGACGCTGACGCTTGAGCTCGCCGCCGGTGCACTCGGTTCGCCGACCGGCATCACCCGCGAGCAGGCCGGCGGCGTCTCCGTCACCTACGCCCGCAACTCCGGCGCACTGCAGCCCGCCGACCACGACCGCCTCGCCGCATACAAGATCGGATGGCTGCCATGATCGGCGGCATCGTCGCTCGACACTCACTCGTGCGCGAACGCCCGCAGATGGTCGACGACGGCCGCGGCGGCGTCGAAGCGGACTTCACCAACGCGACGCCGACCGATCTGCACGGGTGGGCACTCGACGCCGGCAACACCGTCGCCGATCTACAGAACCGTGACGCCGCTTCGATCCGATGGACAGCACGCGGACCGTTCGACGCCGATGTCGAACGCCACGACCGCATCGTCGTCTTCGGCGAGCAGTTCAAGATCGATGGCGCCGTGGTGCGTCAGCCTGGTCCTTCGCCGCGCACGTCTCACACGATCCTCATGCTCGTGAGCTGGGAGGGCTGATGGCCGTCAAGGGGATGCGCATCAAGCTCAACCGTGACGCTGTCCGCAAGCTGCTGTCTTCCCAAGAGACAGCCGACAACCTCACTCCTCGTGGTGAACGCATCGCAACCGCCGCGGGTGAAGGATTCGAAGCGACGACCACGAGGAACCGTGATCGCGTCGTCGTGTTCGTGACATCTAGGACGACCGAGGCGAAGCGAGCAGAAGCCGAGGATCGCGCGCTGACGCGCGCCATCGACGCCGGGAGGTGACCGTGGAGCTCCTCATCCCCGCCGACGCCGAGGTGCACGCGCTCGCAGAACTCTCCGCCGTGCTCCCCATTCACGGATTTCCGAGCGTCACGACGGCTGCGAAACGCCTCGGCACGAAGATCCCGGCCCAGAACCCAAAGCCCGACGTGTTCGGACGACTGATCGCGGCAGGTGGCACCGGGCGGGACCTCGTGACCGACTCTCCGACTCTCACGCTCGAGGGATACTCCGTGAAGGAGCAACAGGCACGGGACCTGTGCGCGCTGATGCTCGCGATCATCGAGGCCGCCGTGCGCGCCGGGTCGCTCGGCGGCGCAACCGTGTACCGGTATCGCACGATCGCTCTGCCTCAGAACCTGCCGAACCCCCTGGTGCCGGATCACTTCCGGTTCACCGCTCTGATCTCCGTAGACCTCCGCAGGGTCGCGGTCTGAGTTCCCACTCGCGCACCGTCCCGTCCGGGGCGGCGCTCATCCATGCCTGAAAGGGGCAACTGCGATGTCAGTGAACAGCAAGAACGTGTTCGTCGGTACGCCCGATCAGGCGGCGACCGGGGCGATCCTGACCGGTCCAGAGACGGATGTCATCCCGGAGACGATCGACGACTTCGTCCTCACCGGCCTGAGTGATTCCGGGTACGTCGGCGAGGACGGAGTCACGATCACGCCGACCGAGTCGACCGAGTCGATCAAGGACTGGTCGCTGAAGACGATCCGCAAGATCCTCACCGAGTTCGACGCGACGCTCGCCTGGGCGCACCTCGAACTGTCCGAGGAGGCGCTCAAGAACTACATGGGCGACGACAACGTCGAGGTCACTGCCGCGACCGCGTCGAAGGGCACGCTCACCCGCGCGGCGATCGCCGGAGAGGCCCGCCCGATCAAGGCCTGGTACATCAAGGTCAAGGACGGCGACCGCCGTGTGCTGATCTTCGTGCCTCACGGCCAGGTCACCGAACGCGGCGAGATCTCGCTGCTCGCCTCCGCCGCGGTCACCCTCCCGGTGACGCTCACGACGTACCCGGACGCCGCGGGAAAGAACGTCTACATCTTCCTGGACGACGGCGTCGTCGCGGCCTGATCTTTCAGACCGTCGCGGTCGGGCGCTGGGAACCCGTCCGGCCGCGACGTACCAGCCCCCGGTTCCCAGAAAGCAGGTTCCCATGTTGGAGAAGTTCCACTACGTCGTCGGCGACACCGAGATCACGCTGCCTCGGTTCGAGGACATCGAGGTCGGTGTCATCCGCAAGATTCGGAAGCTCGGTCAGGTCGACCAGATCCTCACTCTCATCGAGAGCTACCTCGACGAGGCGCAGCTCGCGGCGTTCGACACGCTGACGCGTGAGGGACTCGAAGAGTTCGCGAACGCGTGGCGCACGGGATCGAGCGTGACTCTGGGGGAATCCTCGGCCTCCTCGACCTCGTAGAAGAGCATCAGGAGGCCGTCGAGTTCGAGCTGATCGCCGCTGGCCTCCGCTGGCGCGACATCGGCTCCGAGGCCTTCACCTGGCGCGACCTGTTCGTGCTCGTGCGGCGGTGGCAGAAACTCCCCGGCAACGCGCTGGGTGCTGCCGTCCACGGGCACGAGATCCCGTCATGGATCGAGCAGGTCCTCGCGGTACTCGTCGACCAGGTCCAGGCGACGAACTTCCTCTTGCGCCGGGGGAAGGGCGTACGCCCGAAGCGCCTCACCCGTTGGTGGGAGAAGCGCAAGCAGCAGAAGTTCGGGCGCGATCCGATCCCGATCTCGCAGTTCAACGCCTGGTGGGAGTCCGCCGGCCGCCGGTGACAACAGGAGGTGCACGATGGCCTCTGAGGGTGTCGAGCTCGCAACCGTGTGGCTGCGCATGGTGCCCACCATGGAGAACGCGACCGACAACATCGTCAAGGCGCTCGCGCCCGGCGAGAACGCCGCGGGGGAGTCCGGCAAGCGGGCGGGTTCCGAGTGGGCGGCGAAGGCGAAGGGCGCCATCGGTGTCGCCGCCATCGGCGCCGCTGTGGTCGGCACCTTCAAGGGCCTGTATGAAGTCGGTTCGATCTTCGATGACGTGACCGACACGATCCGTGTCGGCACTGGCGCGCAGGGCGAGGCTCTCGACGGTCTCGTGCAGGTGGCGAAGAACGTCGGCGCGAACGTGCCTGCCTCGTTCGACAAGATCGGGTCGACAGTCGCCGACCTGAACACCCGTCTCGGTCTCAGTGGTGAGACGCTGACGACCGTCTCCGCGCAGTACCTCGAGGCCGGTCGTATTCTCGGCGAAGACGTCGACATCAATGCGACCTCGGCCGCATTCAACGCCTTCAAGATCGAGGGCGAGGGCGTCTCGACCGCGATGGACACCCTGTTCCAGGTGTCGCAGGCCACCGGTGTCGGGATCAACGAGCTCGCGTCGGGTGCGCAGTCTGCGGCGCCGGCGCTGCAGAATCTCGGCTTCTCGTTCGAGGACTCGGTGTCGCTGCTGGGCTCGCTCGACAAGGCGGGCCTGAACTCGCAGCAGGTGATGGCGTCCCTGTCGAAGGGTCTCGTCACCCTCGCGAAGGACGGCGAAGAGCCGCAGGCCGCGTTCCAGCGTGTCACCAGCGAGATGCAGTCGTTTGTCGACGAGGGGGAGATTGCCGCGGCGCTCGACCTCGCGTCGCAGATCTTCGGCACCCGGGGCGCCGCGCAGTTCGTCGGGGCGCTGCAGTCCGGCGTCGTGAACCTTGACGACCTGCAGGCCTCGGTGGGCGCGACAGGGGACACGATCCTCGCCGTCGCCGACGAGACCGCCGACTTCGGCGAGCAGTGGCAGGTGTTCAAGAATCGGGCACTGACCGCGATCGAGCCGATCGGCACGGCGATCTTCAACGCCCTCGGCGGGGCGATGAAGTTCGTCAACGGTCTCTTCGACGACATGCCCGATGTCGGTTCGGCGTTCGGGCCCATCCTCTCCACGTTCGGGGAGATCGCGTCGGTCATCTGGGAGTCGCTCGCGCCGGCGTTCGCGCAGATCTGGCAGGCGCTCAGCCCGCTGCTGCCCGTGCTGCTGGATCTGTGGATGTCGGTCTCGCCGGTCATGCTGATCTTCCGGGCGCTCGAGCCGCTTCTGCCGATGCTGGCTTCGCTGTTCGGTCAGCTCGCAGCAGTCATCGGGCAAGCACTCGCTGCCGTGCTCCCGCCGATCGTGTCGCTGATGTCGACGCTCGGCGGCATCCTGGGCGCGCTGTTCGAAGCGCTGATCCCCGTGGTGAGCACACTCGTGTCGGCACTGTTCCCGATCATCGAGGCGCTGATCCCGGTCGTCGTCGGCTTGATGGAGGCGTTCGCTCCGCTCATCGGAGCACTCGTCGAGGCGCTTGCTCCGATCCTGACGACGGTCGCCGAGATCATCGGTATGGTCCTCGTCCCGGTATTCAACGTCATCGCCACCGTGATCACTGCCCTCGCGGGCGTCATCACCTGGTTGGTGAATTCCATCATCGTGCCGCTGTTCAACGGGTTCGTGATCCCGGTCGTGAAGCAAGTCGGCCGGATCTTCACGGACGTGTTCAGCGGCCTCGGTGGCTTCTTCGAAGGCATCTGGTCCGGGATCAGGAACACCTTCAAAGCGTTCATCAACTTCATCATCGATGGGATCAACGGGTTCATCGGCGGCCTCAACGAAGTCGGCAACTTCGTCTCTGACGTCACGGGCGGCACGATCGACTTCTCGATCGGGAAGATCCCACGACTCGCGGACGGTGCCACGGTGCTTCCTCGTGCTGGTGGCACGCTCGCAGTCCTCGCGGAAGCGGGCCACCCCGAGTCCGTCGTCGACACGGGACTGATGAACCAGGCGCTCGAGGAAGGCCTTTCGGGAAACCATACGGCGACTGTGCAGCAGCACATCACCATCAAGCACCCGGATCCGCGCCTCGCGATGCGGCAACTCGGACGGGAAGCAGAGAGGGCATTCGCGTCATCATGACCACACTGCAGCTCGGCCCACTCACGTTCGCCGACACCGGATCAACCGGATGGACGTTCTCCGACTTAATCGACTGGTTCGGCCAGACCGACGACAAGGTCGAGGCCGTCGAACGCCCGCAAGCGCACGGCGCGTTCGACACCGAGAAGTCACTCCGTGTTTCGCGAGCGGTCAGCTTCAAAGCCGCGTACCTCGGCGCTACTCAGGCTGAGCTCGAGGATGCGTTTGACACACTCGCCGCGATCGGTGCCGAAGGCCCTGTGATGATGATCGTCATCACGCCAGGCGGCCGGAGCGGACGTCGCGTATCGGTGCAGGTCTCGTCGCCGACGGACCATCACGGTCGCCCCGTTGGCGACGTTGCCGTCGACATGATCGCACGGGATCCTCGGCGGTACGCGGTGGATTCGGATGTCCCTTGGGTGCAGACGTCGCCGCCGAGCGAGGGAAACGGGCTTGTCTGGCCAGCAGTGTGGCCTCTGATCTGGCCGGGGGGCGGTTCGTCGGGGCGGATCACGCTCACGAACTCGGGCAAGGCGCCTTCCGCACCCAGGTTCCGTCTGCACGGCGGTTTCGGATCGGCGCTCATCACATGCGTAGAGACAGGCGCGCGGATCGGGCTGGATCGTCTCGTGCCGTCGGGGTCGGTGGTGGTGATCGACACTGCCGAACGCCGCGCGACAATCGACGGCCAGTCAGACGTTTCGCGCTGGCTGCGGTGGCGGGAGTGGGAGCTGGTGCCGGCGGGGGAGTCCCGCTCGTATCAGTTCGATGTGACCGCCCCGGTGGCGTCGCCGATCCTGGAAGGGCGGGTGCTTTCCGCATGGTGGTGAGGTGCTTCGTCTTCGAGACGCTCAGCGGGAATCTGTTGCAGGAAGTGGAGCCGTCGGACCTGCAGTGGTCGGAGAACGCGAACCAGGCGGAGACGGTCGATGGGGCGTTCGACCTGAACTCGACGAGTGAAGGTTCACGGGACTGGCGCAACCTCGGCACACCGTGGAAGCACTCCATCGCCGTCGACGCGAACGGGCGGCTTCTGGGCGGCCCGATCATGCCGCACGACTTCTCGGACGCGGGCGGCAGTCTGAAGCTCACCGCTCGCGGAGGACGCATCGTCTTCTCTCGCCGTTCGGTGCTGCCTCCGGCTGCGCTGACCCAGTCACTGGTGTTGCCCAATGGTGAACCTGACACCTCGCTCGATTCGACATGGGCGGGCTTCGATCTGGGGACGATCGCGAAGAAGATCGGGCAGCAGGCGTGTGCGTGGCCGGGTTCGAATATGCCGATCGTGTGGCCAGAGGACCGATCGGGTATTCGCGAGCGGACCTACGCGGCAATCGATCGGAAGAACGTCGACGATGCGTGGTCCGACCTGTCGAAAGTCGAGAACGGCCCGGACATCCGGATGCGCCTCGAATGGGACGGACCCGACCGATTCCGCTGGGTGTTCGAGACCGGGACCGAGGAGCAGCCGCGACTGCAGGGTCCGGACGCGTTCGACTGGGAAGTGGGGCAGGGGTCCGGGTTGTCCGTGCAGACCAACCCATCCCGTATGGGCTCGCTCTCCTGGTCACAAGGGGGCCGTGCTGACGACACCACCCTCGTCCGCAGCCTCTACGATCCGACGCTCATCGATCGCGGATTCCCGCTGCTCGAACTCGAAAGCGACGCATCGTCGAACACGGTCCTGCCGGAGACCCTCGATTCGTGGAACGTGGAGACGCTTCGCACCGCGAAGAAGCCATGGGAGTTCTGGTCGTTCAACGTGAGGGCCGATGAGTCGCCCTACCCGTTTGAGTACGGACCGGGGTCGCTGATTAACGTCACGGTCACTGAGGATGCTCCCGTCGCTGGCGGCTACGTCCCGCCCGGAACGTACACGCGGCGGATCGCTGGTCTTTCCGGCGCGATCTCCGACTGGATCACCGTGACGTGCGGTGAGGTCTACGACAGCTAGGAGGCGCCATGGCTGATCCGGCACCATCGGCGGGCGGTGATCTCGGCCCGCTGCTTGAGAAGATCGGCAAGCTCGACAAGCGCCTGAGCGACTTGGAGTCACCGTCTGGGACGCAACGCGCGCAGGCTGTCCGGCGTCTGCCGTTTCAAGACTTCCGGATCGGTCAGGCCGGCGGGATCGGCCTCTCCGGCAGCTGGGCGACCTACGCGAGCGTGTCCCTGCCCGTTCCGGCGGGGAAGACGCGACTGCAGGTGCTCGCGATCGGTACTGCTGCGGTGCTGGATCAGACCAGCGGCGGGCTGACGACATCGTACGGGCGGATCCTCATCAACGGGTCCGCGTCGCGGGAGTTCCCCGCGGCGAAGGATGCCGGCGCAACGCTCGTGAACAACGTCATCACCGCGACATCGGCCACCGAGGTCGACGTCTCCGCGCTCGGCGCAGTCACGGTCGAGTTCCAGCTCCAACCGCTGAACCCTGCCGCGTTTCCGCCGCACGCGCAGAACTTCGCGCAGCTCGCTGTCATCGGCAGCTTCACCATCGCCTAGGAGGCATCGTGACTCTCACGAAGACATTCCCCACGCAGGATCCGGCAGGACTGTCGATCACAGACACGCGTCGTGTGATGGCCGGACTGGTCACACGTAACGCCGATGGCACGCCGCGACCGGGCGTATTCCTGGCGAGCGATGCGCCGATCGTCACTGGCCGGGCGAGCATGGGATACAACGTCGCCGCGTTCCTCGCGGCACTGTCCCGGATCAACAACGGCATCGAACTCATCGCGAACGATGCTTCGATGATCGTCGCCACGACGGCGTCGCCGGCTTCGAACTCCCGCATTGATGTGATCTGGGCGCGCGCCCGTTTCGTTCAGCACGCGGACGGCTCGAACCTTCCGGAGATCGGTGTCACTCAGGGTGTGGCCGCGGCGATCCCGTCGAAGCCGAGCATCCCGGCCGGGGCGTTCGAACTCGCCACGGCAGAGATCCCGTCGTCGGCGACCACGACGCTGTCGTCCGGGGTGGTCATCACGCAGACCTACCAGTGCACCGTGGCCGCAGGCGGTGTCGTGCCGTTCCGCAACGCATCACTCCTGAACGCGTGGTCGAACCCGGCGCCCCGCCAGCGGGCTATCGCCCTGGACACAGGAACCCTCTACCAGCACGACGGGTCAGCATGGGTAGATGCCAGCTCAGGAATGACACTGATCCGCACCGTCGCGGCGAACTCCGGGACATCGCTGATTCTGGACAACGTCTTCTCCCCGCGGTTCCGGAACTACCGGATCCTCGCCGACTTCACACTGGCGGCCGCAACTGCACTCAACGCCGCCTTCCGCGCGAACGGAGCGGACCTTGCCACGAACAACTACACCCTGAACCGCAGCTGGGATTCCAGCGCGACCGCTCGCGCGACGTCGATCGTCACGACATCCGGGATGACGTTGAGTGGTGTCGCCGCGACCCGACACAGGCTCGCTCTCGACATCTTCGGACCATCGTCGGGTGATGTGACGATGCTCGGCGGGAAGGACCATGCGTCAGGTGGTAGCCCGGCTCTCGTGACCACGGACGTCGCCGCGCAGTTCGGCCTCACCACCCTCCTCGACGGCATCCGGTTCAACCCCGGCCAGACGATCAACGCAGCATCCGTGTCCGTGTATGGGTGCAGCTGATCATGGGCGGCTATACGAATGGTCGCTACCCGCTGTCGAAGATGGTTCACCTTGGTGGGAAGGTATACCTCCCACCTGGGACTGCGGCACGGTGGCGGTGGATGGTCGCTCAGGCGAAGGCGAAGTACGGCATCACGCTGTACGTCACCCCGGGATGGAACGGATACCGCCCGTATGACGTCCAGGTGCAGTACCGAAAGGATCTGGGGATCTGGGCGGCCGTCCCCGGGTACTCGTCGCACGGTCTGATCTACCGGGGCCGGCAGGTTGCCGCGGTGGACGTGGGCAACTGGCAGAGCCTAGCACCGGGAAACCGGAATCTCGCATGGTCTCGGTTCGTGGCACTGTGCCGCCTCGCAGGGTTCACCGTGAACTTCGTGTCGCCGGAGGAACTGTGGCACATCGGCGACTTCAACAACATCTGGGCTGTCCCGGCTTTCGTCGCGACCCCCATCCCGGTCAAGCCGGTCCCGGTTCCGATACCGGTCCCGGTCCCCGAACCACTCCTGGAGGATCTAATGTCATTCCGATCGTTGGTCATCGGCTACCGCAAGAACGATGACCTAGATGCAATCGAATCCGTTGCCCTGGACTGGGACGACGGCGCACAACTCGAGTTGAAGAACACGCCGAAGGCATACACGGAATCGTTCGCGGAAGGGCTCACCGAGGGTGGTCTCAAGATCCTCACGCCGGGTCATTTCGCCTACGTGTTGGAGAAATTCGGCGAGCACCAAAAGTCGCTTCGTGCCCGCGAACAGCAGTTGGCACGCCTCTCCGCGGGCGTCGACGGCTGATGCCGGGCGCCATTCCCGACCACACACCCCGCCACCGGCGACAGTCGATTCCCGCGTGGGTGATCGTTAGCGTCGGTGTTGTCGCGACCGGGGCGGCGCTCCTGTGGTCGTCCGGATTGCGGGACGAGGCGGGCGAAGCACTCCTCGACGAGCCGACCGCAAAGGTCTTGGTCGCGCTACTCGGCGCCGCGGGCACGCTCCTTGCCTTGCTGTTGCAACGCACTGGCGAGGTCCGTCACCAGGTGAAGAACTCTCATGGGACGAACCTTCGCGACGACGTTGACGATACCCGCCGAGAGATCGCAGAAGTTCGCGAGATCGCACAGCACGCGGTGCGCGCGGCACGAAAAGCATCCGACGACACCGTCCAGTTGCGCGAAGACGTACAGGCCGGACGTCTCGAAACCGGGGAGGTGCGCGCCGACGTGCGCGGCCTCCGCAAAGACATCGGTCGACTGACCGATGCGATTAAACAGAAGAAGGAGAACCCATGAAAGCCCTGTTCGATTCCCTTGTCCGAACGTACGTTCCCTGGCTCGCTGGTGTCGTCATCGGCTGGCTGGTCAGCCTCGGCATCCCGCTCGATCCTGATGTCGAAGTGCAGGTCACGCTCGCCCTCATGGGCGGCGCGTCACTGCTCTGGTACTTCCTCGCCCGAGTGTTCGAGCTCTACGTGTCGCCGAAACTCGGGTGGCTCCTCGGCCTCCCCAAGCAGCCCGTGTACGACCGGACAAACGAGAAGAATCACACTCTGCTCTGACACGTCGAGAACGAAACGACCCCCACTCAGCCTCGGCTGGTGGGGGTCGTTTTGTCGTTCGTTCGAGGTCAGTATCCGACTGCGGCGAGACCAAATTCGATTTCAGCAGCCTGGAACCCTTCGAATGCGAGCTGGTCGTAGAGGCCTTGTCGAGAGAACGAAGACATGTCCATGTAGGACTGAGCCTTCTCGGCGCACTCGGCGTTCCAATCCGCGCCTGCGTTGTCGGCGCCGAAAGTTGAGTCTTCGGTGCTGAATCCTTCGAACTCAAGCTGCTCGATGAGCCCGGAGCGCGAGAACCCGGCGAAGCTGAGGTAACTCTGCGCCTTGTCGATCGCGTTCTGCTGACCGAGGGTGAGCTTGGGTTTTTCCTCGACGACGATCGAGATTGCTGCACCGTCGTTCGCGGTAGACCCCGCGGCGCGGCTGGTGGATACGACCAGGGCGGTTGGATCCTCGAAAGTCGACAGCGCAGGCGGAATCAGGCCGGCGTCGGTGAGTACGGCGATCGCGTCGGAGACGGGGATGCCGACGACGTCGGGAACGACGATGGTCGGTGCGGGCTCTGCTTCGGTAGCCGGTTCCGCCGACGTGGTCGGTTTCATGTCAGATGTGGGAGCGCCGTCCTTATTGCCGAGCCCGAGAGCGCTGCCGACGCTTCCGACGAGGATCACGCCAGCGGCGATAGATCCGCCGATGATCCACTTCTTCTTCGTCGACATCTTCTCCGTGGGAACGCCTTCTGTCCCCGCGGGGACGGCAGCATCTGCTTGAAGGCCTAAATGCGTCGCGTCCGCGGTCGGTGTGACGGCAGAGGCCTGCTGTGGTGTCGGCTCGAGCCACTGCGTGCCGTCCCAATATCTCTGTTCGTTGTTGGCGTGCGGAGCCGGGTACCAACCGGCGGCGGGAGTCGGGTCTGACATGAGGGTTCCTCTCGGCTGCGTGATCGGCCCCCCAGAGAGACGCGCAGGCCGAATGATCCGAATGCTATCGGGGGTTCGGACATTCAATGGAAGAACGTTATGAATTGGTTTCGGCCGAGACGAGAACGACGGCGTTACCCCACACCCAACATCGGAAAGTCTCACCCGCGGCACGGAACTCGATCCCGGCCGCGAGGGGAGTAGAGCGAACGAGCTTCGCGTCGACGCGGATGGCCTCCGCGCCGAAACGCACCCACGCCCGCACACGCTTCGGCCGCGGGTAGATCGTCATCGGTTGCTCGCGCGCATCCATCTCACGGTCGGTGAGCGACTGTAGTGGGCCGCGTTTCGCAGCCTCGAGGATCGATCGTTCCTGCGATTGCATGTCGCGGTAGGCGGAGAGCGTCGCCCCGGGGTTCCCCATATGGCCGGTTTTCCTTTCTCCGGCCGAGAGTCTCGATTCTACGTCGCGGTATCCGACGTCGGGATGAGAGAGATCTCACGCTTGTGTGCGAGCAGAACGACGTGCCCACATTTTGCCCACGGTTACTCACGTCTGAGTGTGGCTATCGGTGACTCAGGGTCGGTGATTGCGCCCGTCGTTTCGCGGATGCGCCGGAGTTGCATGTCGCAAAGTAGAGTTCGAGTCCCGTAGTCGGCTCAGCACACGCAGTGAAAAGCTCCGATGGGAGGCCCCTCGTCGACACGACGAGGTCTTGTCGCCGAGGGGGCGATGCGCTACTTTGAGCGCCATCCAGTGCGCGGTGCTCGGATCGATCCGACCTTCGTCTCTGGCGGGAGTTCGGAGAAGTCGATGGTTGCTGGATCCGAAGGAGTTCGGCCGATTCGTTCGGCACCGTTGCCGCCTGCGAGGGTGCTGCCCTTTCCGCCGCCGCCATCGGGAAGCGTCGCGGGGCGCATCATGCAGGAATCGACGTATTCCCCGAAGCCTGTCGAGTCGCATCTTCCCTCGGATGCGCCGAACATCCTGATCGTTCTGATCGATGATGCAGGCCCCGCATTGCCGACCTCGCTCGGCGGCGAGGTGAGCACGCCGACATTCGACCGGCTGCGTGACGAGGGAGTCGGCTACAACAGGTTCCACACGACGGCGATGTGCTCGCCCACGAGAGCGGCGTTGTTGACAGGGCGAAACCACCATCGGGTCGGGAACGGACAGATCGCCGAACTGGCGAACGACTGGGACGGCTACTCCGGCCACATTCCGAAGAGCACGGCGACCGTCGCGGAGGTGCTTCGCAATTACGGCTACTCCACCGCGGCGTGGGGGAAATGGCACAACACTCCCGCGGAGGAGACCACCGCTGCCGGTCCCTTCGACAGGTGGCCCACCGGATACGGGTTCGAGTACTTCTACGGCTTCCTCGCGGGGGAGGCGTCGCAGTATGAACCGAACTTGGTGCGCAACACGACGGTCGTGCTGCCGCCGAAGACGCCGGAGGAGGGCTATCACCTGAGCGAGGACATCGCCGATGATGCCATCGGCTGGCTCCGCGCGCACAAGGCGCTCGCGCCCGAGAAGCCGTTCCTGATGTATTGGGCGAGCGGAGCGATCCACGGTCCCCATCACGTCACCAAAGACTGGGCCGACAAGTACAAGGGCAAGTTCGACGACGGGTGGGATGCGTACCGTGAGCGCGTCCATGAACGGGCCAAGAGCGCAGGGTGGATCCCCGCCGATGCCGAGCTCACTCCCCGCCATCCCGAAATGGCCGCATGGGATGACATTCCCGATGACGAGAAGCCATTCCAACGTCGTCTGATGGAGGTCGCAGCCGGTTTCGCCGAGCACGTCGACGTGCAGGCGGGCAGGGTCATCGACGAGGTGGAACGACTCGGCTACGGAGAGAACACCATCGTCCTCTACCTGTGGGGCGACAACGGCTCGTCCGGCGAGGGGCAGAACGGCACCATCAGTGAGCTGCTCGCGCAGAACGGCATCCCGAGCAACGTCTCCGATCACATCGCCGCACTCGAAGAGCTCGGAGGGCTGGACGCGATCGGCACGCCCGCGACCGACAACCAGTATCACGCAGGCTGGGCCTGGGCGGGTTCCACTCCCTACCAAGGGATGAAGCTTCTGGCCTCGCACCTCGGGGGCACTCGGAACCCGCTCATCGTGAAGTGGCCCGCGCGGCTCCAGCCCGATGCGACTCCGCGTACTCAGTTCCACCACGTCATCGACGTCGTGCCGACGATCTACGACATCCTGGGAATCAGCGAACCCGACGTGGTGAACGGAATCCCCCAGGAGCCCCTCGACGGCGTCAGCTTCGCGTACTCGCTCGACGATGCGGAGGCGGAAGGACGCCGGCACACGCAGTACTTCGAGATCATGGGGAGCAGATCCATCTACTCGGATGGGTGGATGGCCTCCGCGATCGGACCGCGTCTGCCCTGGGTGCAAGGCCTGCCTGCGGGTATCCGGACCTGGACCCCGGATGAGGACCTGTGGGAGCTCTACGATCTCGAGAACGACTGGAGCCAGGCCCACGACGTGGCGTCGGAGCACCCGGAGAAGCTCGCACAGCTCAAAGAACTCTTCGCCATGGAAGCGGCCAAGAACAAGGTGCTGCCCGTCGGGGGCGGGCTGTGGGTCGTCGCCCTCCATCCGGAACAGCGCATCGCGCCGCCGTACACGGAGTGGAGTTTCACGGGCGACACGTTCCGCATTCCGGAGTTCTGCGCTCCCGCTCTCGGTAACAAGCCGAACGTGGTCCGGTTGGGCGTCACCCTTCCGGAGCGGGCGAACGGGGTTCTGTACAAGCTCGGGGGCTCGGGAGGCGGGCTGACGTGCTTCCTCGATGACGGTGTCCTCACCTATGAGTACAACCTCTTCCTCATCCAACGAACCACCATCGCGACAGAGTCGCCTCTCGCCCCAGGGGAGTCGGTGATCGAAGTGGTGACGGACTATGTGGAACGTCGACCAGGCGGTCCGCTGAAGGTCGTGCTCCGGGCCGACGGCGTCGAGGTGGCGTCCGGGGTGGTGCCGGTCAGCGCGCCCTTGCTGTTCAGTGCGAACGACTGCCTCGACATCGGGCGCGCATACGGCGGCCCCGTCTCACGTCGGTATGCGGATCGGATGCCGTTTCCTTTCGACGGCCTCATCGACGACGTGCACATCGCCTATCTCTGATGGCGGCGGCGGGGGTTCTGGTCGGGGTGGCGTCCACCCGGGTCAGATCTTGATCGGGAACGTGATCAACAGGGCGAGTCCGCACAGCACGATGACGCCGCTCAGGCCGAGGAACACCCGGCGTCGCCAGGGGACCGCCTGGTGCTGAGAGATCGCGGCGAAGAACAGGACGAGCGCGAACAGCACGGTGAGCAGGGAGTAGTTGTCGCCGCGCTGATTGTTGGTGAGCGCTTCGTCGAACTTCGCATCCGCTCGCGCGCTCAACTGCTCGGCTTCCCGTGTGCCGGGCGGCACGTATTCCTCCATCACGAACGGCCCGCGCGCGGCGCGTCCCTCTGCGGTCCATGCGTCGAAAGCCACCGCGAACTCCTCGGTGAAGCGTTCCTCGACGAAGCTCACCAGATCGTCCCGCCCGTCGGCTTCCGCGAGAACCCATTCCGTGTACAGCGTGAGGTCGTACTGTCGCGCGGCTTGGGCCGTGGACTGGGCGGAAGCCGCTTGAACGCGAGCGCTGGAGGCCTGGCTGAACGCGATGGACATCTCGCCGCCCCACTTCGAGGCCTCGAAGCCGCACCACGCCGTCACGACCGCGGTCACCGAGAGCAGGACGACCGTGATGATGTCCAGAACACGTGTCGTGGGGGTGGACTCGTCCGAGGCGCCTCTGTGCATGAGCCGATTCTGCGGCCCTCGACGCGGGCGCTGCCGTTCTTCTCACCCGGACGGGGTGACCGGCGGCACACTCACCCGATGGCACTCAGAACAGGGTCACCGTGCGAGAGCTCGTCGTCCCGTCCGTCGGGTCGCCTGTGGCTCGGAGCTCCACGGTGATGCCTGAATGCAGCGGGCTCGAGCCGAGGATGCCGAAGCTGACGTGGGTCACGCCCTGACCGGCCACCGACCCTGCGAAGACGAGTGTGTAGGACACTGTGCCGTCGCCGTTGTCGACCGCGCCTCCGGCCGTCCACGTCGGGTCGGTCGCCGGCAGTGCACCCACGACCGGGCTGCCGCCGCCGGCGTTCGCGATGATGGCGGGTGCCACGGCGCCGACATCGATCGAGGCGAACCTCACCACGACGACGCCGCTGGTGATCGGCTCGACAGGCAGCGAGACGGCCTGTGTGTCGTCGTTGCGCAGCTGGATCGATGCCCCGTAGTACTCGGGATCGATCCAGGTGCCGCCCAACATCGACTCGATCACGAACCGCCCACGCGCACCCGCCGATGCGGCGGCGAGCGGTGTCGCGACAGCCGCAGCGATCACGGGAACCGACCATGCCGCACCAGCCAGGAGCGAGCGCCGTCTCACCTCGCCATGTCGCTCCCGGGTCGCGGGGTTCCCCATGGGGCGGCCGTCGACGTGCTCTTCGCGCGGTGCCACGGTGTCACGCCTCTTGCGGCACGTCGAGCACCTCGTCGACGAGGCTGATTCCGCCCGTCGAGCTCGCGGAGTGCATCAGGTTCTGGATCCAGGTCGGATTCAGCTGCGGTGCCTCGGGTGCCTCGAAGGTGAAACGCAGCGGAATGGACGGGTGCAGCCAGATCGTCGAGCGTCCGGCGGGTTCGCCATCGGGATGACGCCAGGACAGGGTGAAGCTCTCGTTGCGGCGGAGCTTGGTCGCGATGACCACCTTCAGATGGGCGAGCGCGCGGTCCTCGATGTGGATCTCTTCGCCGTTGCCGTACTGGATCGTTCCCATCCCCGCACGATAGTCGCGATTCGCGCCTTTCGCCGATTTCGCGGCGTGATCTCGTATCCTGACATATCACCTTAGTGGGTGATATGTTACCCACGCCGATCCTCCGGTGCCCGATGGAGTCGTACCGGGGGAGACGGCGCAGGTGGCCGCCTCCCCGGTCCGGCCACCTGCGCCGCGGTGAGGCGCGGTGCGCTCGGATCGGCCGGTCGGGAAGGGACGTACCTCATGGGCGCATCGGACGTGGCCGCGGTCGCGACGGAGGGGCAGCACGGCGATCCGCCCACCGAGAAGCTCTCCGCGGCGGCATACGAACGGGAAAAGCGACTGCTCCAGATCGAACTCCTCAAACTCCAATCCCATGTCAAGAGCGCTTCCGAACGTGTGCTCGTCCTGTTCGAAGGGCGGGACGCGGCAGGCAAGGGAGGGGCGATCACGCGCTTCATGGAACACCTCAATCCGCGCGGGGCGCGGGTCGTCGCTCTCGACAAGCCCACGGATGCCGAGCGTACCCAGTGGTACTTCCAGCGCTATGTCGCACACCTGCCGTCCGGTGGGGAGATCGTGCTGATGGACCGCTCCTGGTACAACCGTGCCGGTGTCGAGCGGGTGATGGGCTACTGCTCGTCCGCCGACTACGAGGAGTTCCTGCAGACGGCTCCCTCGTTCGAGCGGATGCTCGTGGGATCGGGCATCCGTCTCGTCAAGCTCTGGTTCTCCGTCGGTGAGACGGAGCAGAGGCGGCGGTTCCAGCGACGCAGCGCAGATCCGGTTGCACAGTGGAAGCTGAGTCCGACGGATCTCGCCGGCGTCGATCGGTGGGCGGACTACACGGCGGCAGAGGAGGCGATGTTCATCCACACCGACACATCGGCCGCCCCGTGGATCGTCATCGCCTCGGACGACAAGAAGCGAGCGCGGCTCGAGGCCATGAGATGCGTTCTCGCCCGATTCGACTACCCCGGCAAGGACCCCCTGATCGCTCATGCTCCCGATCCGCGTCTCGTCGGGCGCCCGTCGCAGGTCCGGCTCGAGGAGGAGGCGAGCGGGAATGCGCAAGGCACCGCGGGCGGTTATGACCGACATGACTCGTATCGGCAGTAGTGATCTTGACGTGCTCCCGCTCTCGCTCGGCGGCAATGTGTTCGGCTGGACGGCCGACCGCGACACCTCCTTCGCGGTGCTCGACGCCTTCGTGGACGGGGGCGGCGACTTCATCGACACCGCCGACTCCTACAGCTCCTGGGTGGCGGGCAACGAGGGCGGGGAGAGCGAGACCATCGTCGGCGAATGGTTGGCCTCCCGCAAGCCCGCCGGTATCGTCGTCGCGACCAAGGTCAGCCAGCACCCGCAGTTCCGAGGGCTGTCCGCGGGCAACATCCGCAAGGCGGCCGAGGCATCGCTGATGCGCCTGGGCGTCGACGAGCTCGATCTGTATTACGCGCACTTCGATGACGAGACCGTCCCGCTGGAGGAGACCGTCGCCGCGTTCGGCCAGCTCGTCGCGGATGGCCTGGTGCGGCACGTCGCCGTCTCGAACTACTCAGCCGATCGGATCCGGGAATGGATCGAGATCGCCCGACGCACCGGAGCGGCCGTGCCGGTCGCCGTGCAGCCGCACTACAACCTCGTGCACCGCAACGAGGTCGAGGAGGCGATCATCCCGGTCGCCGAGGAGTTCGGGCTCGGGCTCGTCCCCTACTACTCTCTCGCGAGCGGATTCCTCACCGGCAAATACCGTTCGACGGATGCCGCGGGCCAGGCCTCTCCGCGCGCACAGGGCGCCGCGAAGTACGCCACCGAGGCCGGCCTGCGGATCATCGACGCGCTGGAGGAGATCGGCGATGCCCACGGCGAGTCGATCGCGGCGACCTCGCTCGCCTGGTTGCGTGCGCAGCCCACCGTCGTCGCACCGATCGCCAGCGCCCGCTCGGTCGAGCAGGTGCCGGACCTGCTCGCGGGAGCACGCCTCGAACTCTCCCCGGAAGAGGTGGCCGTGCTCGATCAGGTCTCGGAGTGGAGTCCCGCCCAGGCGTGATGCGAGGCGGCTAGTCGCCGACGAGGCCGAGTCGGTGGGCCAGGATCACCGCGTGGATGCGGTCGCGGGCGGCGAGCTTGGTCAGTACCCGGCCCACATGCGTCTTCACGGTGGACTCGCCCACGTAGAGCGTCTGGGCGATCTCGGCATTGGTGAGGCCGCGTCCGATCGCCAGGAACACATCGCGCTCTCGTTCGGTCAAGGAGGCGAGCGCGGCGCTCTCCGCCGCGTCGGGCGCCGGGGTCGCGGAGGGGCCCAGGTGCGGCGTCACGTGCTCGAGCAGCATCCGTGTGACGCGCGGTGAGAGGGCGGCATCTCCGCGGTGCACGGCGCGCACGGCAGAGATCATCTCCTGTCGCTGCGCATCCTTCAGCAGGAAGCCGCTCGCGCCCGCGCGGATGGCGCCGAAGGCGTATTCGTCGAGGTCGAAGGTGGTCAGCACGAGCACTTTCGTCTGCGGATGTTCGCGCACGATCGTCTCGGTGGCCGCGATGCCATCCAGTTCCGGCATGCGGATGTCCATCAGCACGAGGTCGGGGGCGAGGCTCCTGCTCTGCATGATCGCGGCTCTCCCGTCGGCGGCCTCACCGACCACGACGATGTCGCCCTCGGCTTCGAGAACCATGCGGAACCCGACTCGGATGAGCTCCTGATCGTCCACCAGGAGCACTCTGATCGCGTCTGTCATCTGTCGCCCTCCATCGACTCGCTCCCGGCGCCGGGAGCGCTTCCTCCTGTCGGTAGCACGGCCTGCAGCACCCACCGTCCTTCACCGGCCGGCCCCGATTGCAGCGTGCCGTGCACGTGGGCCGCACGTTCGGACAGTCCGCGGACACCGAAACCGGCGGTTCCGACCTCGCCCGTGACGCCGTCGTTCACGATCTCGATCGTCGCCGTCTCCGGTGCGTAGTCCAGGCGTACGGTGATCGCCGACGCGGTCGGTGCATGGCGCATCGCGTTGGTCACGCCCTCCTGGACGATGCGACCGATCGCGTGTGCGACCGCGGGGGAGACATCGGGCTGCCCCACCACGGTGAGCGTGGCCGGAAAGCCGGCGCGTTGCGCGGCTTCGACGGTGTCCCGGGGCGGTACCGGATGCAGCGGCGCGAGAGGCAGCGGTGAATCGTCGCCACGCAGGACGCCCAACATCGACCGCATCTCGGTGAGCGCGGCACGAGCGGTGTCCGCCGTCGAGAGCGCGGCCTTGCGCGCCTGCTCGCGGTCCGACGTCGCCGCGCCGCCCTCGGAGAGCGCCACGATCACGGTCAGCGAATGCGACACGATGTCATGCATCTCGCGTGCGATGCGTGCGCGCTCGGAGGCGGCCGCCAACTTGGCCTGCTGGTCGCGTTCGACGAGGAGCTGTCGGGAGCGATCGATGACGGCGGAGAGGTAGCGCTTGCGTCCTCCGACGTTGACGCCGATGAGCGTGCCGATCAAGCCGAGCACGACATAGCTGAGGGCGGTGTCGAATCCGCTCTGGAGCACGATCACGCCTGTGAGCATGAGCTGAGCGGTGAGGCCCACGAACCATGCGGCGCCGATTCCGTACCAGGTCCAGGCGGCGCGGGAGGAACCGTAGACCGCCAGTCCGTAGCAGGCGACGAGCAGGAGGATCAGCCCCCCGGACAGTCCCGTGAACAGGCCGACGGTGCCCAGGACCACCGACGCGACGAAGGGGGCCAGCGGTACCCGACGACGCCACAGGAGCGTGCTGCAGGCGAGAACCACCATCGACAGCGTGGCGATGTGGATCGCGATGGCGGTCGCTTCGGGGATCGAATCGTCCACGAGTCGCCCGGCGGGCACGAGCGAGAGCAGCAGACAGAGAAGCGCGAGCAGCACATCGGCGAGGAGGGGATGCCGCGCCCAGAAGCGCCGGAAGAGCCCGGGCGCACGCGGAAGCCGCAGCTCCTCATCCTCGCGGATCGAGTCGCTGCGGCTTCGCGTTCTCCTCACGGACTCGACTCTACGCGTCGCGGGTACGCAGAACAGCCCAGGCGACCAGGGCGCCGCCGGCGACCCAGCAGGCCAGCGTCAGGAAGGCGACAGGAGCGTCGAGCGGGGCGCCATCGCTCGGCAGGATGGCGCTCTGCGCTGCTGCCACCGGAAGGTAGGTCGCGGCGCCGACGAGCCACGCCCACGCCTCCCCAGCGACGGCGAAGAAGCTCGCCACGGTCGGCAGCACGAACAGCACACCGACGGTCGCGGCGATCGCACCCGCCCCGGAGCGCAGGATGAACCCGAACGACACCCCGATCAGGGCGAAGACGGCCATCGAGAGCGAGGCCACGACGATCGGGAGCAGCGACATCGACGGGTCCGACCAATCGATGCTCTGGTCGCGCTGCGCCACGACGAGGGAGACCGCGACGGCCGCGAGGGCGAAGGTGACCAGCGACGACAGGAACAGGAACACGGCGAGCACGATCGACTTCGCCGCCAGCACGGATCCGCGGATCGGGTTGGCCGTCAGGGTCGAGCGGATCATGCCGGTGGAGTACTCCCCGGTGACGGAGATCGCTCCGATGATGCCGGCGAGCAGCATGGTGAACTGGATCGGTATGATGACAGCCTGGATCGGTTCGAAGCCCGGCATGTCGACCGCCTGTGCGATGAGCACGGCGATCCCGATCGTGAGAGCCGCGGCGATCCCGATGGACCACCAGGTGGAGCGCAGGGTGGCGAGCTTGATCCACTCGCCGCGCAGTGCGCGCACGAACGTCAGGCGTCGACCGGTGTCGACGCGCGGCCGCGTGGGAGCGGGTGCCTGTGTCGTGGTCATGAGATCTCCTTGGTGCGGTACTCGACGGAGTCGCCGGTGAGGGCGAGGTACGCGTCTTCGAGCGAACCGGTGGTGGGGGTGAGTTCGTGTAGCGGGATGCCACGATCGGCGGCCAGGTCGCCGATGCGTGCGGCGGGCAGCCCCACGATGTCGAGCAGATCAGGAGCGGAGCTCACGATCTCCACATCCGGGCCGCCCACGGCCGCGGCCAGGTCAGCCGGTCGGGGCGTGCGAACCCGCACGGTGTTCCTGGTCCAGGAACGCACGAGGTCGGCCAGGGCCGCATCCGCGAGCACCCGACCGCGACCCATGACGATGACGTGATCCGCCGTCTGCGCCATCTCGCTCATCAAGTGACTCGAGAGCAGCACGGTGCGCCCTTCGGAAGCCGCATGCCGGACGAACTGGCGCACCCAGCGGACACCCTCCGGGTCGAGGCCGTTGACGGGCTCGTCGAGGATCAGCGTGTGCGGGTCGCCGAGCAGTGCCGAGGCGATGCCGAGGCGCTGTCCCATCCCGAGGGAGAACTTGCCCGCCCGCTTGCGGGCGACGGAGCCGATACCCGCGAGGTCGATCACCTCGTCCACCCGCGAGGAGGAGATGCCGTGGGTAGCCGCCATCGCGCGAAGGTGATTGCGCGCGGTGCGGCCGGTGTGCACGGCCTTCGCGTCGAGCAGCACGCCGACCTCGGTGAGGGGCGCGCGCAACTTGCGGTACTCACGACCGGCGACGGCGGCGCGGCCGGAGGTCGGGCGATCCAGCCCGACGATCATCCGCATGGTGGTGGACTTGCCCGCGCCGTTCGGTCCGAGGAACCCGGTGACGCTGCCCGGCTTGACGGTGAACGACACGTCGTCGACGGCGGTCTTGTCTCCGAACCTCTTCGTGAGGCCTTCTGCTGTGATCATGACATCCACGCTACGGAGCATCCTCCGGACTCTGCATCCGCCCCAGGTACCGTCTTCTGCTCCGGACGTCCTCCCCGCGGAGGACATCCCGGGCTCGGGCCTCGCCTAGACCAGCTCGTTCACCAACTGCTCGATGCGTGCGCGGATGTCGTCGCGGATCGGACGGACAGCATCGATGCCCTGGCCCGCCGGGTCGTCGAGCTTCCAGTCCTCGTAGCGCTTGCCGGGGAAGAACGGGCAGGCGTCGCCGCACCCCATCGTGATCACGACGTCGGACGCCTGTACGGCCTCGGTCGTCAGTACCTTGGGCTGCTCGGCGGTGATGTCGATGCCGAGTTCCTGCATCGCCTCGACCGCGGTCGGGTTGATCTGGTCGGCGGGCATGGAGCCGGCGGAGCGGACCTCGATGCGGTCGCCGGCGATGTCGCGGAGGAACCCGGCGGCCATCTGCGAGCGTCCGGCGTTGTGCACGCAGACGAAGAGGACGGAGGGCTTGGCGGTGGTCGTGTCAGTCATGGTTGCTCCTGGTGCGAGAGTGTGGTCAAGAGAGAAGATCGTCGACGAGCGCGCGCACGCGGGCGGCGATGTCGTCGCGGATGGCTTCGACGCCCTCCCGCGACGCGAGGGCGGGATCACCGACGGCCCAGTCGTCGTAGCGCACACCGGGGATGATCGGGCAGACGTCGCCACAGCCCATCGTGATGACGACGTCGGCCGCGCGGACGGCGTCGTCGGTGAGCGGCTTCGGGAAGCGCTCGTCAGCCCGGTCGCCTTCGATCTCGGCGAGGATCGAGCGGACGTGCGGGTGGATGATGTCCGCGGGAGCGGATCCTGCCGAACGTGCGACGACCTTGCCGGCGGCGAGCGTGTTGACGAGCGCGGCGGCGAGCTGCGAGCGTCCGGCGTTGGCGACGCAGACGAAGAGCACCTGGGGGACGGACGCATCGCGGTCACGAGTGAGGTCCGCGAGTCGCTGACGCGCGAAGCGCTCGGTCAGAGGAACGAGGGCGGAAGTGACCCTGGCGGTGCGCGCGAGCGCGGTGTACGACTCTCGGACGATGGTGAGCACCACGTCGGGGTCGAGGTCGGGGATTTCCGCCGCGAGCTCGTCCGCGAGACGGGTCACGCGGGCGTCGAAGTCCGGTCGCGGGTGATCGTGGTCGCCGGTGACACCCCCGGGTGCGAGCGTCGCGGGCGCGAACGACTCCAGCAGAGCTGTGACCGCGCTGCGGCGGTTCGGGGTGATCCGATACCAGACCCAGGTTCCTCGCCGCTCGGAGGTGAGGACATCGACGTCCTTGAGCACCTTGAGGTGGTGAGAAACCGTCGGTTGCGAGACCTCGGCGAGCTCGGCGAGATCGCAGACACACGACTCCCCGCGCGGGTCGGAGGCGATGGCCGACAGCATCCGCAGCCGCAGCGGATCCGACAGAGCCTTCAACGTCGCGGCAACGGAAGAGGCTGCTTCCAGCCCGATGGCGTGGGTGGCGACGGGGCCTTCTTGAATCGACATGTGTCTATATTGACGCCTGTCGATATCAACCGCAACCGGTGCCGGAAGAGTTCACCTGTTCGTCACCGTGGTGTTCAGATCACGAGGATCGCCCGTCGGCCGGTTCCACACGGATCCCTTCGTCGATCGGAGCGGCAGCCGCGACGGCCGCGTTGATCAACTCCCCGGGTGCGTTCGGCGTCGTGAGCCATTCTTCGGCGAAACCCGGATTGATGAGCAAGGGCATCCGGTCGTGGATGTGCGCCAGATGCCCCGCAGCGGGTTGCATCACGATGCTGTAGCAGGTGTAGTCGACACCGTCGGCGGTGCGTCCGGGCCGAGTGACCGCTGCCAGCCCGAGGAGACCGTCATCGGGCGCGGTGAAGTGGTGCCAGATGCGGGACGGCTTGGCCATCTCTCGCCAGAACGAGACCGGCACGATCGCGCGATCGGGGAGTGCTCCCTTGGCAGTGGCGAGTCGTTCCGATCGGGTGTTGATCGACGCGAAGCTCGCGGGCGCACCGTTGACCAGATACCCCCACCAAGCGAGCTGCACGGTGGAGGGGTCGGTGATGATCGGGTTCAGGTTGCGCAGGTTCTTTCCCGTGGGGCGCAGAATCTCGCCGTCATTGCCCGCTGCCCACGAGCGGAGCCCCTCGAGGACGTCGGCATCGAGCGCATCCCGATAGGCGTCGTTGGTGAACCGGGGATCGAGGCCATAGCTCGCGCACATGCCGTCAGCGTAGACCCGGGCTCCGACATCGCGCTGGCGACCGGGCGAGGCGGGCGTGCTCGGGTAGGGTCGATGGGTGCCAGAACCCCGCCGCCTCCCCGCTCCGCTGGCACTCGGCGGAGCTGTCGCGATCGGGGTCATGACAGCCGTACAGGCGCGGATCAACGGTGTGCTCGGGGTGCGCGTCGATGACGGCATCGTCGCGGGACTGCTCTCGTTCTCGGTGGGCCTGCTGGCCCTCGTCGCGGTGATCTCCTGCATCCCGTCGGCCCGTCGTGGTGTCGGGCGTCTGTGGCGCGGGATCCGTGAGAACACCATCCCGTTCTGGATGCTGCTGGGCGGCGCGTGCGGAGCGCTCACGGTTTCGACGCAGGGGCTGACGGCCGGCGTGCTGGGGGTCTCCCTGTTCAGCGTCGGCGTCGTCGCGGGCCAGACTCTGCACGGACTCGTGCTCGATCGGATCGGCTTCGGGCCGGCCGGCGTCGTGGCGGTCACGCCGGGGCGCGTCGCCGGTGGGGTGCTCGCGCTCGCCGCCGTCGGGATCTCCCTGTCCGGGGACGTGCTCGCCGCCGCTCCGCTGTGGATGCTGCTGCTGCCGTTCGCCGCGGGCGTCGGCATCGCATGGCAGGCGGCCACCAACGGACGCCTCGCCCAGCGCGTGCGCTCGCCGCTCGCGGCGACTCTGATGAGTTTCATCACGGGAACGGTCGTGCTGATGGTCGCGGCCGGAGCGAGCATCGCGTTCCGGGGGATGCCCGATGCCCTCCCCACCGAGCCGTGGCTGTATCTGGGCGGGTTCCTCGGCGCCGGCTACATCCTCCTCGGGGCGTTCATCGTCGGGCACACCGGAGTGCTCCTGATGGGGCTGGGGTCCGTGCTCGGGCAGCTTCTGACCTCGGTCGCGATCGACCTGATCTGGCCGGCTGCGGCAGGGCCCGCCCTCTGGCAGGTCATCGCGATGGTCACCGTCGCGGTCGCATCGGTACTCGTCGCGGTCCCGCGGCTGTGGCGCCGCTGACGCGTTACTTCTTCTTCTCGGCCTTCTTCTTCTTGCTCGACTTCTTCGGGGAAGCCGACCCGGGCGCGGGCATGCGCGTGAGCAGCTTCCGCGCATCGAGCATCTTGCGGCGTCCCGCCTTCTTGCCCTCCGGCTTGCCACCGACGTAGAGCCAGCCCAGAAGT
This sequence comes from Microbacterium sp. PI-1, assembly GCF_004337555.1. Taxonomy (NCBI): domain Bacteria; kingdom Bacillati; phylum Actinomycetota; class Actinomycetes; order Micrococcales; family Microbacteriaceae; genus Microbacterium; species Microbacterium sp. PI-1. The sequence goes on from NZ_SJYZ01000003.1 coordinate 145,967, forward strand.
TCTTCGTCCTTGCCGAGGCCGTGAGCCTTCGCCACTGCTTTGGCGCGGGTGTAGTGACCCGTGCGCCAGATCACGCCCCACCCGGCCTCATCGAGCAGCAGACTCAGCATGTGCGCCACGCCGGAGGCGACGGCCTCCTGCTCCCAGCGCGGCACCTTCTCGCTCTTGCGGTAGCTCGCGACGACGGCGATCAGCAGCGGAGCTCTCAGCGGCTTGGTGGAGGGGGAGGAGTCGCCCTGGGCTTTCGCGATGGCGGCGCCGAGGACTTCGCGGTCCGCGCCCCGGAGCTCGATGAGCCGCCACGGGCGCAACGAGGAATGATCGGCGACGCGACCGGCGGCGGCCACGAAGGTCAGCAACTCCTCGCGGCCGGGGGCCGTGTCTTCCACCTTCGACCAAGATTGACGCGCGCGAACGGCGTCCAGGGCGCTCACGAGGCGTCGGGGGTGAAGTTCATCGCGATCGAGTTCATGCAGTAGCGGTCGCCGGTCGGCGTGCCGAACCCGTCCGGGAACACGTGGCCGAGGTGCGAGCCGCAGTTGGCGCAGCGGACTTCGGTGCGCACCATGCCCAGGCTGTCGTCCTCGAGGAGCTCCACCGCATCGGGGCGGATCGACTCGTAGAAGCTCGGCCAGCCGCAGCCGGAGTCGAACTTGGTCCCGCTCTTGAACAGCTCGGCGTTGCAGGCTCCGCAGGTGTAGAGACCCGCGCGTTCCTCATCGAGAAGCTCTCCCGTCCACGCGCGCTCGGTGGCGGCCTTCCTCAGCACGGCGTATCGCTCATCACCGAGCTCCTCGCGCCATTCGTCTTCGGTCTTGTCCACGCTGTACGACATGTGTCCTCCTGAGTCGCCTCCATTCTCCCTCCTGCAACGGCCTCTCGGGTGCTTCGCGTCAGAATGGACGGATGACGGATGCTGTCCAGGAGCGGTATGCGCGCTTCGCTCGTGACGAGGCGCCGGGTCGCAGCGCCCTCTACGTCGAATGGGCGAGCGGCGTCGCGTCGGACGATGCGGTGCGGGCGGTCCTCCGCCGGATCCCGGAGACGAGGAGGCAGCCGCCGCTGGTGTTCGCCGTCACCCGGATGCTCGGCGCACCGCTGGCCGCATACCCGCAGTGGCGGCGCTTCGTGCTGCAGCACGCGGACGACATCGTCGTCGAGTGCGCCCGCCGGTCGCTGCAGACCAACGAGCCGCTTCGACTCGCCGCCCTCCTTCCCGTGCTCTCCGAGATACCCGGCCCGGTGGCATTGCTCGAGGTCGGCGCGGCAGCCGGGCTCTGTCTCTATCCGGATCGGTATTCGTACCGCGTCGCCGATGAGCACGGGGAGGTGCGTGTCGCACTGGATCCGGTGGACGGACCGTCCTCGGTCGTGCTGGAGACCCGGGTGTCCGGACCCCTGCCGCCCCTGCGGATACCGGAGGTGGTCTGGCGTGCCGGAATCGACCTGGCTCCGCTCGACGCAGGGGACGAGCGTGACCGTCGCTGGCTGCGGGGGCTCGTGTGGCCGGGCGAGACGGGACGCGATGAGCGCATCGCCGCTGCCTTCGACATCGTCGCGGCCGATCCTCCGAGGCTCGTCGCCGGAGATGCGCTGGCGTCCATCGAGGCGCTCGCCGCGTCCGCCCCGAACGACGCCACCCTCGTCATCACGACGCCGGGGGTGCTCGTGCACATCCCGTGGGCGTCCCGGAACGCGCTCGTCGCGACCATCGACGGCCTGGACGCGCGCTGGATCACGATCGATCCGCCGGGTGTGCTCGACGTCTGGGAGCCGCCGGTCGATGCAGACGACTGGCCGGGTTTCGTGGTCGCGCTGGACGGTCGAGTGCGCGCTGCCGCGGATCCGCTCGGGCGCTGGTGGGAGTGGCGAGCGGCTCTGCCTGAGAACGCGTCCTAACCTGTACCCATGATCGGAGACCTCACGGAGCGCGATCGCGCGATCCTCGCCCTGGAAGGGACCTGGCCCCGGCATGACGGGGCGAAAGAAGAGGTCATCCGCACGCAGCTGGGGATGAGCGCCGCGCGCTACTACCAGCTCCTCGGACGTCTGATCGATTCGGAGGTCGCGCTGGAATACGACCCGATGCTGGTGCGCAGGCTCCGTCGACTCCGCGATTCGCGAGCGGCACGGCGTCGCGCACGCACCCCCGGTTTCGTCGGCTGAGCGGTCCTGCCCGAATCGCGGGGGCGTCGTCGCCTCGCCGCAGAACCGATTGACAGGAACCTGCCGCTAGCATCGAGGGGTGTCAAAGCCCTCCCGCGATCGTTTCGATGACGTTCCCCGTTCCTCCGGACGTGTGGGAGCGCACCGCGCCGAAGCTCCCGGCATGAACGGCTGGGTCGTGCTGCTGTGGTCTTTCGTCGCCGCGCTCATCCTCATCATCGCCGGCATCTTCGGCTCGCTCGTCGTGATGGGGCGGGTCTCGCTGTTCCCCGAGGCCGCGCCGTCCGTGGTCCCGTCGCCGGTCGACACGGGGATCGTCGACCCGACCATCTCCGTGATGGTCCTGAACGGGACGCCGGATGAGGGTCTCGACACGCAGATGCGCGACACTCTGATCAACAACGGCTGGGCGGCCGACGACGTCTTCGCCGGCGACAGCTCCAGCCAGGATTTCGCCGAGACGACCGTCTTCTACGTCAACGAAGAGGATGAGGAGGCCGCGATCGGATTGGCCAACCTCCTCGGTGGTGCACAGGTCCAGCAGAGCGACTACTACTCCGGTCAGACCGAAGACGGGGAGAAGCAGTTCACCGTGGTGATCGGTCTCGATCGGTCGCCCTCCGCGCCGGAGACACCCGCCGACGAGCCCGCCTCCTGACCTCCGGAGGCGACCCGCGCCCGGCGGCTTGCACTCGAAGGTGTCGAGTGCCAGAATGGCGTTAGCACTCTCTCACTCTGAGTGCTAAACCCAACGTCTACGTCCAGGAGGGACGAAAAAACTCATGGCAAAGATCATTGCTTTCGATGAGGAGGCCCGCCGCGGCCTCGAGCGCGGCCTGAACATCCTCGCCGACGCGGTCAAGGTGACCCTCGGCCCGCGCGGTCGCAACGTCGTCCTCGAGAAGAAGTGGGGCGCCCCCACGATCACGAACGACGGTGTCTCCATCGCCAAGGAGATCGAGCTGGACGACCCGTACGAGAAGATCGGCGCGGAGCTCGTCAAGGAGGTCGCCAAGAAGACCGACGACGTCGCGGGTGACGGCACCACCACCGCCACGGTCCTCGCTCAGGCTCTGGTCCGCGAGGGGCTGCGCAACGTCGCGGCCGGCGCCGACCCCATCTCGCTCAAGCGCGGCATCGAGAAGGCCGTCGCAGCGATCACCGAGGAGCTGCTCTCGACCGCCAAGGAGATCGACTCGAAGGAGCAGATCGCGGCCACGGCTTCCATCTCCGCTGCGGACCCCGCGATCGGCGAGCTCATCGCCGAGGCGATCGACAAGGTCGGCAAGGAAGGCGTCGTCACCGTCGAGGAGTCGCAGACGTTCGGCACCGAGCTCGAGCTCACCGAGGGTATGCGCTTCGACAAGGGCTACCTGAACCCGTACTTCGTCACGGACCCGGAGCGCCAGGAGGCTGTCTTCGAGGACCCGTACATCCTCATCGCGAACCAGAAGGTCTCCAACATCAAGGACCTCCTGCCCATCGTCGACAAGGTGATCCAGGACGGCAAGGAACTCGTCATCATCGCCGAGGACGTCGAGGGCGAGGCTCTCGCGACGCTCGTGCTGAACAAGCTCAAGGGCATCTTCAAGTCGGTCGCCGTCAAGGCTCCCGGCTTCGGCGACCGTCGCAAGGCGCAGCTGCAGGACATCGCGATCCTCACCGGTGGTCAGGTCATCACCGAAGAGGTCGGCCTCAAGCTGGAGAACGCCACGCTCGACCTGCTGGGCCGTGCGCGCAAGGTCATCGTCACCAAGGACGAGACCACGATCGTCGAGGGTGCCGGCGAGGCCGACCAGATCGAGGGTCGCGTCACGCAGATCCGTCGCGAGATCGAGAACACCGACAGCGACTACGACCGCGAGAAGCTCCAGGAGCGCCTGGCCAAGCTCGCCGGTGGCGTCGCCGTCATCAAGGCGGGTGCAGCGACCGAGGTCGAGCTCAAGGAGCGCAAGCACCGCATCGAAGACGCCGTCCGCAACGCGAAGGCGGCCGTCGAGGAGGGCATCGTCCCCGGTGGTGGCGTCGCGCTGATCCAGTCCGGCACGAAGGCGCTTGACGCCCTCTCGCTCACGGGCGACGAGTCGACCGGCGCGAACATCGTCCGCGTCGCCATCCAGGCTCCGCTGAAGCAGATCGCGCTGAACGCCGGTCTCGAGGCCGGTGTCGTCGCCAACAAGGTCGCCGAGCTCCCCGCGGGCCAGGGCCTGAACGCGGCGACGGGCGAGTACGTCGACATGTTCGGCGCCGGCATCATCGACCCGGCCAAGGTCACCCGCTCGGCGCTGCAGAACGCGGCATCGATCGCGGCTCTGTTCCTCACGACCGAGGTCGTCGTGGCCGACAAGCCCGAGAAGGCAGCTGCTCCGATGGCTGACCCGTCGGGTGGCATGGACTTCTGATCCATCCTTCCTGACAGAACGCCCCCGGCTTCGGCCGGGGGCGTTCTGCATTCTCGGGAACCAGTCTCAGCGGAACAGGCTCGCCGAATACTGGTCGGCATCGGCGTACTGGGAGGCGGCCGATCCGAGCGAGGTGCCGATCGAGTCGAGGACCTGCTCCACATGCAGCTGGGCTCCCTGCCACTGCTCTGCACAGCCCTGGAATGCGTTGGAGGCGCTTCCGACCCAGGATGTCTGCAGCTGACGGAGCTGGGCCATGAGCGTCGCCGATTCACTCTGCAGGCGCTCGATGGTGGCTCTGACGGCGCCGTGGGCAGCGTGGACGGCTTCGGTGTCGACGGTGAAGACAGACATGGGAACTCCTTCTCGTTGGAGCTCCGACGCTAGGTGCGAGGCGGCACCGAGAATCATGTCCGTCACGGGAGGACTCGGCACCTGGGGGAAGCCGATCGATCCCGTGAGCCGTGCAGAACTCTCGGCGTCACGGATCGTCCCCTCGTCCGTGGCGGCTACGGGTCAGGGGAGGTCGAGCCGTTCCAACGGCTGCGTGTCCTCGAGCAGGTGTGCGGGGGTCGCGCGGGCCGGTGCGAGGGGGAGGGTGACCGTGAAGGTCGCTCCGCCGCCCGGGGTCTCCGACACCTCGACGCCCCCGTGCAGCGCCTTCATGATCGACGCGACGATCGCGAGGCCGAGGCCCGATCCCCCTGTTTCCCTCGCCCGTGAGGTGTCGGCGCGCCAGAATCGCTCGAAGATCTGCTCACGGATCTGCGGCGGGATGCCTTCGCCATGATCCACGACCGCGATGCTCCCGGTGCCGCGGACGCGGTCGGAGTCGACGATGAGTTCGATCGGCCCGTCCTCGGGGGAGAAGCGGCGGGCATTTCCCAGCAGGTTGGTGACGACCTGGCGCACCTTGTTCTCCTCCCCGAGCACGATCGGAGGCGTCCGCACGGGGATGTCCGGGATCTCGGTGAAGTCGATGGCCGGAGCCGGCTCGGGAGCACGGGGACGGCGACGCAGACGGGAGAGTGCTGTCCGGGAGAGTCCGCGGGGAGCCGGGGACGCGGCATCCTGCGGTTGCGGGGAAGGAGTGATGCGCAAAGGGGTCGTGGCCGGGGCGCCGACGGTCCGGTCGATCACGGTGACCGTCCGGCCAGGAGCGGCGGCGCGCAGGTCGAGTGCAGCGTCGCGTGCGATCGGACGCAGATCGAGCGGGACGATCTCCGGTTCCCGCTCCTCGTCCAGGCGTGCCAGCGCGAGGAGGTCCTCCACGAGGACGCCCATCCGGATCGCTTCCTTCTCGATGCGCTCCATGGCTCTGGCGGTGTCCTCCTCGCCCTTGATCGCGCCCATCCGATAGAGCTCCGCATACCCGCGAACGCTCACGAGGGGTGTGCGCAACTCATGGCTGGCGTCGCCGATGAAACGTCGCATGTGCTGCACGGTCCGGTCGCGCTGCGCGAGCGAGCGGTCGACACGATCGAGCATCGTGTTGATCGCCGCGTTCAGACGGCCGACCTCCGTCGTCGGCTCGAGATCGGTGAGGCGCTGCCGGAAGTCGCCGGCGGCGATCGACATGGCGGTCGCCTCGACCTGGCCGAGTCTGCGGAAGGTCAGGGTGACGAGGCCGCGAGTGAGCAGCGCGGCGACGAGGATCGTGATCAGGGCGATTGTGATGTAGATACCGAAGTACTGGCTGACGATACGATCCGCCGGTGCGAGCGGCAGGGCGACCAGCTGGATGCGGAGCGCGCCCCCGCTTCCCTCCGAGCCCACCACGGCGACCGCGGCGTGGAAGACCTCGCCATCGGGTCCTGCGAGCTCGATCGGGGTGCGTTCGGAATCGGCGGTCGCCTTGGCGAGCGAATACTCGGAGGGGAAGAGGGGCGACGGCCCGGAGGTGCCGCGCGCGGTGGCCCGCAGCACCCCGGTCGCATCGTAGATGGCGAAGGAGAAGTCCCGCGGCTGCTCTTCGCGCGGTGTGTAGGTGGTGGTTCCGTCCACCGTCGCGGTCTCGAAGTACCGTTCCACGAGATCACCGGAGACCAGCGCGGGAAGCTGCGCATCGATGTTCGCGACGAGGGCGTTGCGCAGGATCGGCACCGTTCCGATGCCTGCCACCAGTAGCCCGAGCGCCAGGACGGCCACCGTGACTCCGGTCACCTTCGCCCGGAGGCTGATGCGGCGCCACCAGCTGGTGACCGCATCGGGCTTGTGCGCCATGCGGTCCTCCTCGGTGCGGCGAACACGCCGCTGTGCGGCGTCGAGTGGTGGTGGCCCGGGGGTCAGGCCGACTTGCCGACCTTCAACATGTATCCGAAGCCGCGCTTCGTCTGGATCAGCGACTCCTCGGTGTGGGGATCGATCTTGCGGCGAAGGTACGAGATGTAGCTCTCGACGATGCCCGCGTCACCGTTGAAGTCGTACTCCCACACGTGGTCGAGGATCTGCGCCTTCGACAGCACACGGTTCGGGTTGAGCATCAGGTAGCGCAGCAGCTTGAACTCGGTCGGGCTGAGCTCGATCGGCTCCTTGCCCACGTGGACGTCATGGGTGTCCTGGTCCATCGACAACTCGCCGGCACGGATGATCGACTCCTCGTCGGCCTGCATGGTGCGGCGGAGGATCGCCTGCGCTCTGGCCACGATCTCGTCGAGGCTGAACGGCTTGGTGACGTAGTCATCACCGCCGGCGTTGAGCCCCTCGATCTTGTCGTCGGTGCCGTCCTTCGCCGTCAGGAAGAGGATCGGGGCGGTGAAACCGGCGCCGCGGAGGCGCTTGGTCACGCTGAACCCGTTCATGTCCGGGAGCATGACGTCCAGGATGATCAGGTCCGGTTCCTCTTCGAGGACGGCCGAGATCGTGGCGGCGCCGTTGGCGACCGTCTTCACCTGGAATCCGGCGAAGCTGAGACCCGTGGAGAGCAGGTCGCGGATGTTGGGTTCGTCATCGACGACCAGGATGCGCGGAGCAGTCATGTCCCCATTATGGTGACTCCGGCCATGCGGATGCTGACTATTGTGCGGAACGGCGTGGAGTCGCGCTCTCCCGGGAGGCCGCCGACGCGCTCGTCACCCGCGGGAAACGACATCATTCCGGGGTGGGAGGAGAGGCACAGGTGAACAGGCCAGGATTGAGACATGAGCTCGAACGAGGACGCGTCCGCCGCCCCCGCCCCGCCCACACTCTCGCCTGCCACGCAGATCCCGTACCACCGCCTGGCGCACCTGCGACCGCGATATCGCTGGTGGCGGCCGCTCCTCACCGGGCTCCTCGCCCTCGCGTTCTACATCGTCCTCCTCCTCGTCCTGACGGTGCCCCTGGTCGTCGCAGCGGTGGTCATCCCGGGGTGGGGCGACGAGATGATGGTGCTCCTCACCTCCGTGCGGTACTTCGACCTCGACCGTCCCTGGCTGCTGATCGCGCTGGTGCTCCCCTTGATCCTGATGATCCCCGCCCTGCTGCTGGCATCCCGGGTCGTGGAAGGCCGTGGCGTCGGGCTGCTGTCCTCGGTCACGGCACGACTGCGGATGGGGTGGCTCGGGAAGAGCCTCCTGCTGGCGCTCGCGGTGTTCGCCGTGTACTTCGCCGTCGTGCTGGGGTGGTCGGCGCTCGCCGGAGAGGCGGTGGTCGCTGACTTCTCGCACCCCGGACTGTGGATCATGGTCCTCCTCGTGCTGGTGCTGATCCCCTTCCAGGCAGCCGCAGAGGAGTACGTCTTCCGCGGCTACCTCATGCAGCTGGTCGGCAGCTGGCTCCGGCATCCGGCCTTCGCCATCCTGCTGCCCGTCCCCTTGTTCGTCCTCGGCCACGGCTACGACGTCTGGGGCGCTGCGAGCGTGGGGGCCTTCGCGATCGTCGCCGCCTGGCTGACCTGGCGGACCGGCGGCCTCGAGGCGGCGATCTCCCTGCACATCGTCAACAACGTGCTCATCTTCCTGCTCGGATCCGTCGCCCTCGTCGATGCGAACGCCACGTCGGGGACGGCGGCGGACCTCGTCGGCTCGATGATCGCGATGGTCGTGTACGCGGTGCTCGCCGACCGGTGGGCGCGACGCCTCGGTGTCACGCGCACGGCGACGGTGCCCGTGTCCGCACCGGCCCGGCACGAGGGGACCCACCATCTGCCGCGCGCCCTGCACGGCTGAGCGGCTCGACCTCCGGGGAGGTCGAACGGACGAGATCAGGCGGCGAGGGCGTCGGAGTCCATGATCGTGTAGCTGTAACCCTGCTCGGCGAGGAAGCGCTGCCGGTTCTGGGCGTAGTCCTGATCGATGGTGTCGCGGGCGACGAGGGTGTAGAAGCTCGCGGTGTGTCCGGACTGCTTCGGGCGCAGCAGGCGTCCGAGTCGCTGGGCCTCTTCCTGGCGCGATCCGAACGAGCCGGACACCTGGATGGCGACGGATGCCTCCGGCAGGTCGATCGAGAAGTTCGCGACCTTCGACACCACCAGGAGCGAGATCTCGCCCTCGCGGAAGGCCCGGTACAGCTCCTCGCGCTCGTCGACCGGCGTCGCCCCGGTGATCTGCGGAGCATCCAAGGCCGCCGACAGCGACTCGAGCTGATCGAGGTACTGGCCGATCACGAGGATGCGCTCGCCCTCATGCTTGGCGATGAGCTCGCGCACCGCCGTCACCTTGGCCGGCGCGGAAGCAGCGAGCCGATAGCGTTCGTCGTCGGTCGCCGCGGCGTACTCGAGACGGTCGCTCGGCGGGAGGTCGACGCGCACTTCGTAGCAGGCGGCGGGGGAGATGAACCCCTGCGCCTCGATCTGCTTCCACGGCGCGTCGAAGCGCTTGGGCCCGATCAGGCTGAACACGTCTCCCTCGCGCCCGTCCTCGCGGACCAGGGTCGCGGTCAGGCCGATACGGCGGCGGGCCTGCAGGTCGGCGGTAAGCTTGAACACGGGGGCCGGGAGCAAGTGGACCTCGTCATACACGATGAGGCCCCAGTCGAGGGCATCCAGCAATGCCAGGTGCGCGTACTGGCCCTTCCGCTTCGCGGTGAGGATCTGATAGGTCGCAATGGTGACGGGCTTGACCTCTTTGGCCTGGCCGGAGTACTCGCCGATCTCCTCGGGGGTCAGACTCGTGCGCTTGAGCAGCTCGTCGCGCCACTGCCGGGCCGACACCGTGTTGGTGACGAGGATCAGCGTGGTGGTCTTCGTCGCGGCCATCGCCCCGGCGCCGACGATCGTCTTCCCCGCACCGCAGGGGAGCACCACGACGCCCGAACCGTCCTTCGAGAAAGCATCGACGGCATCCTGCTGGTACGGACGGATCTCCCAGCCGTCTTCGGCGAGGTCGATCTCGTGCGGAGTGCCGGGGGTGTAGCCGGCGAGGTCCTCGGCCGGCCAGCCGATCTTCAGCAGCTCCTGCTTGATCTGTCCGCGTGCCCAGGCGTCGACGACGTACGTCTCAGGGCTCGGGTGACCGATCAGCAGAGGCTGGATGCGCTTGTTGTTCGCCACCTGCGCGAGGACCGCAGGATCCGACGAACGCAGGATCAGGGTGCCTTCGTCGTCACGCTCGATGACCAGCCGGCCGTAGCGATTCACCGTCTCGCGCAGATCGACGGAGACGGAGGGCGGCACCGGGAATCGCGACCAGCGGTCCAGCGTCTCGAGCATGTCGTCCGCGGTGTGCCCGGCGGCACGGGCGTTCCACAGACCGAGCCGGGTGATGCGATAGGTGTGGATGTGTTCGGGAGCGCGTTCCAGCTCGGCGAAGATCGCGAGTTCGTGGCGGGCGCTCTCGGCGTCGGCATGGGCCACTTCGAGCAGCACGGTGCGATCGCTCTGGACGATAAGGGGGCCATCAGACATAGCTGACCAGTTTACCGGTCGCGCGAGGCACGGGGCCTACGGCGCGACGATCGTCGCAGCGCGGATGCTCGATACGGGAAGGGTGCGCTCCACGTCGGCGGCGCGATCACGCCCGCGCAGCCGTCCGCCGCCCATCCCCGTCGCCTCCAGGAGAAGCTCTCGCGTCGAGCCGTCCGGCATGCCGACGGTCACCTGCAGCACGGACTTCGTCCGTACCGCGGCCTCGAGCTCGCGATCGAGCCAGGCGGCGTCGGCATCCGGTCCCTGGTGCGACCGCAATCGGGCGATGAGAGGGCTCAGGTCCGACGCGTCGGTGTGTGCGGCGTCGGACGCGGGGGCCGGGTGGCGCTCGCGGACGAGGAGGGCACCGTCAGGCCCGACCAGGGTCGCCGGGTATCGCGCATCCGTGAGCGCCCAGTACACGGTGTCTCGGCCGACCCGGGTGGTGAGCGATCCGACGTGTGCGGTGAGAGCGAGCGGCCGCAGCGACTGGTCGACGGCCATCGTGTCGATGAGGTGTCCGTCTGTGCTCTCGATCCGGGTGCGGCCGGTCTCCTCGTCCGTGGAGACGCGGACCAGACCGTGCCGTTGCGCCGTCTGCGCGATCAGGTAGCTGAGCGGCTGCGGGATTCCCGTGAGCGAGAGGGTGCCGAGGAAGTCGAGGATCGACTGCTCCGTCTCTCCGGTCGCGAATGCGTGTGCGACGGACTCCGCAGTGAAACGGTAGGACGAAGCCTGCGCCGCGGACTCCCGGGCGGCGATCGTGCGCAGCCGCACGTCGAGAGCGGGTTCCAGCGGGCCGGGGGCGATGGCCGTGAGGTCGTTCTGCAGGAAGATCCGGTCGACCTCGGCGGGAAGGAGTCTCGCGAGCGCGTCCGTCTCCGCAGCGTCGCCGCTGCGCAGTGCCGCGGCCCACTCGGGTTCGGTGCCGTCTTCGGCGATCAGGCCGAGCAGGCGGGCCGCGTCGTGCAGCGCCTCAGAGCGCTCCGGCCAGCCCTGGTCCCAGGGGTGAGCGTCGAGCCACGACTCCGGCGGGATCCATCCGCCGTCCGCGGACCGGATTCCGCGCGGAAGGGCATCGCGAAAAGAGCGTGCCAGCACGCTCCAGCGGTCGACGGCCGAGGAACGCAGCCATTCCTCGGCGGACCGGCTCGATCGAAGACGGCGGTCGGCGGAGACCGCGAGACCTGCCTGGAGGGCGATGGAGGCCAGCGTGTCGACCAGTTCCCCCGGTACACCTGCTTCGGTGAGCTGACGCTTCTCGCCCGCGTTCACACCGCCGCCGGTGAGCAGCGCGAAGGGACGCTCCCGCGCGATGAGGAGGAGGTCTGCGAGCACGGCCACCGTCGTGAAGGCGCGTTCGGCCGCGTGCGCCGAGGCGGCGTCGGAGGAGCGGGGCGGAACCGGTCGATCCGTCACGGGCTCGGGAGAAGGTCGTCCCGCGATCGCGGCGGTCACGGGTGGATACGGTGTGCCGTCGGGGCGCAGCAGAGCGAGCGCTGTCAGTCGTTCCTGCAGGGCACCGGCAGAAGCGCCCGAGGTCGTGTCGGTGAGGGCCCTCGCCTCGGCCGCGGTCAGTGAGGGGAGGACTTTCGCCAGCGACGCCGGGTCGAGCAGCGCCTCAGCCACGTCGAAGAAGTCCTGCCAGGCTGCGTCCGGCCGCACTCGACGCGCGGTGAAGAGCCGTCGGAGGTCGTCATCGCTCGCCGCTGCCAGCCAGTCCGCCAGCGGTCGTGCGTGAGTGCTCATGGCCGATTCCTCACGAACGCGTGGAAGCGCGTCCCTTTCGGACGAAGCTCATGATGAGGAGCGTGAGGATCATCAGGAAGGCGACGGGGAGGCCCCAGTAGGGGATCGCCGCGATGAACGGCCACGCTCCCTCGCCGAAGGCGCTCTGGTCCATGCCGACAGCGGTCCCGATGATGATGGCGAAGAAGCACACCACGGAGGCCGCGGCGATACCGAGCGCGGTGAACGCCAGGAAACGATCCAGCCGGCGGACGGGAACCTCCGGTTCGGAATTCTTCGTGCTCATCCGCCTCAGCCTACTCTCACCGACACCATCGGATCGGCGAAGCCCGCGACCGGTAGGCTGGGAGTACGCGCACGAGCGCGTCAATGGTTCTGCATATCGATCTCAGCGAGGTTCTCCCATGCCCACCGGCAAGGTCAGGTTCTACGACGAAGACAAGGGTTTCGGCTTCATCGCCAGCGATGACGGCCAGGACGTCTTCCTGCACGCCTCTGCGATGCCTGCGGGTGCCGCGGTGAAGGCGGGTGCGCGCGTGGAGTTCGGCGTGGCAGACGGCAAGCGCGGCCTCCAGGCGCTCTCGGTGCGGGTGCTCGAGGCGCCGCCCAGCCTGTCGAAGGCCAAGCGCAAGCCCGCCGACGACATGGCGATCATCGTCGAAGACCTTGTGAAGCTCCTCGACGGCATTGGCGGAGACCTGCGCCGCGGACGCTACCCCTCATCCGGACACGGCCGCAAGATCGCGGCCGTCCTGCGCAAGGTCGCCGATGACCTCGAAGCCTGACGCCGACGCCCGTCTCATCGGCGCCCACGATCTCGCGCTGGCGGCTCTGCGCGAGATCACCCCTGCGTCCTCCATTGGACCGGCTGCCGGCTACCTCCCCGAGGACGACGGCTCGGTCTCGCTGCGATTCGAGAACCGTCTCGCCGGCTACCCCGGGTGGTACTGGACGGTGACGATCGCCCGAGTGGACGACGAGGATCCGACGGTCCTCGAGGTCGAACTGCTCCCCGGTGAAGGTGCTCTCCTGGCGCCGGAGTGGGTGCCCTGGGCCGAGCGGCTGGCGGAGTATCGCGCACACCAGGCCGAGCTCGCCGAAGCGGCCGCGGCGGACGGTGACGGAGAATCGCCCGACGACGAGCTGGACGACGACGCGGACGACGATCTCGACGAGGACCTCGACGAAGACGAGGATGACCTCGATGAGGGCGACCACGTCTCGGACATCCTGCATGCGGGTGACGTCGACGGCGTCGACATCGATGAGCTCGACGATTCCGCCGCCGAAGCCGACGCGGACGCGACCGAGGACGACGACGAGGACGACGCCGCGGACGAAGACGAAGACGCCGAGGACGACGAAGCCGGCGCCCTCGATGAGGACGCCGGCGAGGTCGACGAAGAGGAGTGAGCCCGGGCGCTCAGGCGCCCAGGTTCTCCAGCACGTACTCGATGGAACGGGTGAGCTGGCGCACGTCGTCCGGCTCGATGGAGACGAACGTCGCCACGCGCAACTGGTTGCGACCGAGCTTGCGGTAGGGCTCCGTGTCGACGATCCCGTTGGCGCGGAGCGTCTTCGCGATGGCGGCGGCGTCGATGCTGTCGTCGAAGTCGATCGTCGCGACCACGGGTGACCGGTGCGCGACATCGGCGACGAACGGAGTGGCGACCGACGACGCTTCCGCCCAGTCATAGAGCACCGAAGAGGACTCCGCCGTGCGTGCCGCGGCCCAGGCGAGTCCTCCGTTGTCGAGGATCCACCGCAACTGGCTGTCGAGCAGGTGCAGCGTCGTGAGGGCCGGGGTGTTGAGCGTCTGGTTGAGGCGCGAGTTGTCGACCGCGTTCTTCAGGCTGAGGAACTCGGGGATGTACCGGTCGGTCGCGGCGATGCGTTCGATGCGTTCGATCGCGGCGGGGGAGACGGCGGCGAACCAGAGGCCGCCGTCCGAACCGAGGTTCTTCTGCGGTGCGAAGTAGTACACATCGGCCTGGGCGGCATCGAAGTCGATTCCGCCGGCAGCGCTCGTCGCGTCGATGACGGTGAGCGCCCCCTCGGCGTCGACGCGGGCGATGGGCGCCGCGACTCCGGTCGAGGTCTCGTTGTGGGGCCAGGCGTAGACATCGACACCCGGCACGGCCTCCGCGACGGTCAGCGATCCCGGCTCGGCCTTGCGGACATCGGGAGCCTCGAGCCACGGAGCCCCCGCGGCGGCGGCGAACTTGCCGCCGAACTCACCGAACACGAGGTTCTGGCTGCGGCGCTCGATGAGTCCGAACGCGGCGGCATCCCAGAACGCGGTGGATCCGCCGTTGCCGACGATGATCTCGTATCCCTCGGGAACGCGCAGCAGCGCAGCGAGCTGTTCGCGCACGCTTCCGACGAGGTTCTTCACCGGGGCCTGGCGGTGCGATGTCCCCAGGATCGAGGCTCCCGAGGCGGCCAGGGCCTCGAGTTGCGCGGGGCGCACCTTCGAGGGGCCGCAGCCGAAGCGGCCGTCAGTGGGCAGGAGGTCACGGGGAATCTCGATCGCCATGGCTTGATTCTAGGGGGCGAGCGGTGAGCTCCCGCACCGTGCACGGGTCTGATGTCCGTCCGGGAATGTAGGCTTGCCTAAGAACCCCGGAGGGCCTGCACATGACCGATCTGATCGACACCACGGAGATGTATCTCCGCACCATCCTCGAACTCGAGGAGGAGAACATCGTGCCGCTGCGCGCGCGTATCTCCGAGCGCCTGGGCCACTCGGGTCCCACGGTTTCGCAGACGGTGGGGCGTATGGAGCGCGACGGTCTCGTCATCGTCTCCGAAGATCGCACGCTCGAGCTCACCGACGCGGGGCGTCGCAAGGCCGTCGACGTGATGCGCAAGCACCGTCTCGCCGAGCGCCTGCTCTCGGATGTCATCGGGCTCGACTGGGCGTTCGTCCACGAAGAGGCCTGCCGGTGGGAGCACGTCATGAGCGAGCAGGTGGAGCGCCGCTTGGTCGAGCTCCTCGGCCACCCGACCGAGTCGCCCTACGGCAACCCGATTCCTGGCCTCGACCAGCTCGGCGACATCCCCGCTCGTACCTTCGACGAAGGCGTCATCGGTCTCGTGCAGCGTCTGAACGCGGCGGGGGGGCCCGTCGAAGGCACGGTCCGCCGTCTCGCCGAGCCCGCGCAGGTCGACCCCGAACTGCTGGAGCAGCTCCGCGACGCCGGCGTGGTGCCCGGCGCGCATGGTGACTTCCGTTTCAGCGAGGGATACGTCCTCATCCAGATGGACGGCCAGACCGACGGACTCGAGCTTCCCGTCGAGCTGGCTTCGCACATCTTCCTGGTGGGCGAACCGGCCTGATCCTCCGCGGGATCCCGGCGTGGAGACGGCCACCGACCGGGCCTCTGCGATGATTGTCAGGTTCCTGGGGTGACACGATCGTTATCTTCCGGTAACCTCGGTCGAGTCGCCAGCGAAGAAGCCCGCTGGAGACGCACCGCGAAGATTCGCCTTCCAGGCTCGTCGTCTTCACGGCAGGAACGCACGAAGTACCCCGAGCTACATTCATGCCACGAGAGCAGAGTGCCGACGAGCCAGCGCTACCCGAAAGCGCGAGGGCCCAGGAGGACCACGTTTTGGCCGCAGACATCGAACCGACCGCGAAGAAGACATCTGAAGACCGAGTACCAGCCCGCCGGACCGGCGCGCGTGTGGGTGCTCGCAAGGCTCTGAAGCCACTTCGTTCCATCGCCATCTTCGGGGCCGTCGGTGCACTGGTCGCCGGCATCGCGCTTCCGGCCTTCGCCTCGCCGAAGCCGACCGAAGCCGCCGCGACCACGACCCTGCAGCAGCTCGCCGCGGTCGACGCGCAGTCCCTCGTCGTCGCCTCGCAGGCCACCGCCGCGCCGCTGAGCCGCGGAACCTTCAGCGCCACGACTCCGGAGGAGATCGCGAAGAAGAAGGCGGAGGAGGCCGCAGCCGCTCGTGCCGCCGCCGCGACCACTGCGTCCGCTCAGTTCAACTCCGCGGGTTACGCCCTCACTTCGCCCGGGTCCGGCGAGGTCCGGTACCCGCTCCCGATGGGCTCCTGGAACGTCAGTCGCACGATCGGCGGCGGCCACAACGGTGCCGACATGCTCGCTCCCGCTGGAACACCGATCTATGCGGCCGCGGCGGGTGTGGTCCGCGCCTCGGCGGAGAGCATCGGCGGCTACGGCGTGTGCATCATGCTCGACAGCGTCGTCGGTGGTCAGCGCGTGCAGACCACCTACGGGCACATGATCTACGGATCGCGTCAGGTGCAGGTCGGCCAGACGGTCGCCGCGGGCCAGCTGATCGGCTACGTCGGCAGCACCGGACGATCGACCGCGAACCACCTCCACTTCGAGGTTTGGATCAACGGCGGACTCGTCGAGCCCATGTCGTGGCTGTCGGTCAACGCCGGCTGATTCTCCGACACGGTCTCCCTCATTCACCCGCTGTTTCGCCCTGCACCCAGGGAGATGGGTTAGCCTGATCCCGTTGTCGAACAGCGGGGAGAGGCAGATGGAGCGAATACCGACCATCCGAACCATGGATGCCCTCGGTCGTCACGTCCTTCTGCATAGCCCGCAGGGATGCCACGGCGTTGCCGTGCGCGAAAGGCGCTGTCTTTAGACGGCGCCTTTTTTCGTCCCTGCGATCGCTCTGCCACCTGCGCGACCTCGTGTGAGTCGAGAGTGCCGGGAAGCCGTCCCGGCGGATCGAGAGGATGACGAATGCGCACACTGGTCCTGAATGCCGGATACGAGCCGCTCGCGATCGTGTCGTTCAAACGAGCCCTCGTGCTCGTCATGAACGACAAGGCGACCGTTATCGAACGCGTGGAAGACGACCCCGTCTGGGGCACCCACGGTGTCTACGATCGTCCCGCGGTCATCATCCTCGCCCGGTACGTCCGGGTGCCGACGAGCAGACGAGTGCCGGTCACGCGGCGTGGCGTGCTCCGTCGCGACAATCACCGGTGCGGCTACTGCGGGAAAGCCGCATCCACGATCGACCACGTGCTGCCGCGTTCGCGTGGAGGCGCGGACTCCTGGGAGAACCTCGTCGCCTGCTGCCTGCGCTGCAACAACGTCAAGAGCGACCGCACCCCGCAGGAGATGCGCTGGCAGCTGCGATTCACGCCGCGTCCCCCGCACGGCACGGCCTGGACGGTGCGGGGAACCGAACGCAGCGACCCGCGATGGGAGCCGTACCTGGCTCTCGCCGCCTAGCCAGGGGCGCCGAGGGCGCGCTCTCGAGTCACGTAGACTTGACGCGCGCCCTCGTAGCTCAGGGGATAGAGCAGCCCTCTCCTAAAGGGCAGGTCGCAGGTTCGAATCCTGTCGAGGGCACCCAGCGAGGTCATCGCTTCCCGCTGTGGGGCGGGGCGTCTCAGTCCTCTCCGCGCCGCCAGAGCTTCGAAGGCCACCAGATCGCTTTGCCGATGTCGTAGGTCAGGGCCGGCACGAGCAGAGAGCGGACGACGAACGTGTCGAGCAGCACTCCGAAGGCGACGATGAACGACAGCTGGACGAGGAACAGGATCGGGATCACGGAGAGCGCGGCGAACGTCGCGGCCAGGACCAGACCGGCCGACGTGATCACGCCCCCCGTGATCGAGAGCCCGCGCAGGATCCCTTCTCGCGTGCCGTGCGCCTTCGACTCCTCGCGCACACGGGTCATCAGGAAGATGTTGTAGTCGATCCCCAGCGCGACCAGGAACACGAAGCCGAAGAGCGGGACGGCGGGGTCCGCACCGGAGAAGTCGAAGACCCCGTTGAACACGAGCGCCGAGACTCCCATCGCCGTGCCGAACGACAGCACCGTGGTCAGGATCAGCAGGACAGGGGCGAGGATCGAGCGCAGCAACAGCATCAGGATCACCATGATCACGACGAGGATCACCGGGATGATCAGGTTGCGGTCGTGGATCGACGCGTCGTTCGTGTCGATGGACGTGGCGGTGACTCCGCCGACGAGGGCGTTCGTGCCGTCGAGCTCGGTCCGCAGCTCACGCACCGTGGCCGCGGCGGCTTCGGAGTCCGCCGCGTCCGTGAGCGTTCCCTGGAGGAGCACCTCGCCGTCGACGGTCGTCGGCTCGGGGGCCGGCGTCCCGGGAGGACCGACGGCCGTGATGCCGTCGGCCGTCACGGGTGCGCTGCCGCTGGGGGAATCCGCGGCGGTGACCGAGACCGCATCGACGCCGTCGTTGGCGAGGAGCACGTCGGCGACGTCCTGCAGGCGGTCCTCGTCGACGACCACGTACACGGGGCTGCCGGATCCGCCGGGGAAGTGTTCACCGAGCGCGACCTGCCCGTCTCGGGCCTCCGAGGCGCCGAGTACCAGCTCGGACTGCGGAACACCGTTGGCATCGAGCTGGGTCACCCCGGCGGCTCCGGCCAGGAGGACGAGTGTGGTCACGATCCAGATCACCCGCGGGCGGCGCTTGATCACGCCGGCCAACCGAGCCCACAGGCCCGTCGTCCGCATGCCGTGCTCGGCGGCGACGACCTCGGGCTCGAAGTGCGGACGTCGCGGCCAGAACACCGCACGGCCGAAGAGCAGCAGGAGCGAGGGCAGCAGCGTCAGCGCGGAGAGCATCGCGAACACGATGCCGATCGCGGCCACGGGGCCGAGGGTGCTGTTCGATTTCAGGTCGCTGAGCAGCAGGCAGAGGAGCCCGGCGATCACGGTCCCGCCCGAGGCGGCGATCGGCTCGACCGACCCCTTCCAGGCCGCGAGCAGCGCCACCCCCTTGTCCTGGGAGACCCGCAGCTCCTCCCGGAAGCGTGCCACGAGGAGCAGGGCGTAGTCGGTGGCGGCGCCGATCACGAGGATGAAGAGGATGCCCTGGGTCTGGCCACTGAGCAGCAGCACCTCGAACTTCGCGAGCCACCACACGACCAGGAGTGCCACGCAGAGCGCGAACAGGCTCGTGGACAGCACGACGAGGGGCAACAGGAACGATCGATAGACGAGCACCAGGATGATCAGGACGGCCAGGAGCGCGACACCGAGCAGCAGGCCGTCGATGCCGGCGAAGCCCGCGACCAGATCGGCGCTGAAGCCGGCCGGGCCGGTGATGTACACCGTGATGCCGTCGGGGACGGCGCCGCGCAGCTCGTCGCCGAGAGCCGCCGTCGCGTCGGCGAGTTCCGCGTCGCTCTCGATCGGGATGAAGGCCTGGACGGCTTTCCCGTCCTCGGAGGGGAGCGCCGGAGAGACGTCGTCGCCGACGCCCTCCACGTTGGGTGCGTCCGCGACGGCGTCGGAGATGGCGTCCAGCTCGGAAGAGGTGAGCGCGTCTTCCGAGGTGAACACTGCGATGGCCGGGAGCGAATCGCTGTCGTTGAACTCGCCGAGCAGTTGCTGGACCTCGGTGGCCTGCGCCGACTCCGGCAGGTAGGTCGTCTGGTCGTTGGACGACACCTCGTCGACCTTGCCGAACAGGGGACCGCCGAGCGATGCACCCACCAGCCAGACGAGGATCAGTGCCACCGGAAGGAACACGCGTACCCAGGAGTGGCGTCGTGAGCGCTCCCTGATCGGTGGAGTCGGCGCGGAGTCGGGGCGGGACATCGTGTTCCTCTCGGAAGGGTTTCTGTTGTCGGGGAGGGTCAGGACACCCACGCGAGGATGAGGATCATCGTCGCGAGGAAACCGGCGAAATAGTTCAGCGCGATGAAGCGCCGCCAGGCCCGGTTCGTGGCTGCCGAGCCGGCGTCGTCGACGTTCCACCACGGTGCCGCGTTCACCACATAGGGCAGTGCGAGCACCGCGGCGAGCGGTCCCGGCCAGGGAGTCAGGAGCATCGCGGCTCCGGCGAGCACCCACAGCGACAGGGACAGTCGGACGGTCGCCCTCGCCCCGATCACGGTCGCGATCGAGGAGATCCCGGCTTCGCGGTCCGGTCCGACGTCCTGGACGGCACCGAAGGCATGCGCTGCCATGCCCCACAGGAAGAACGCGACGAGAGTGAGCGTGGTGGCGGACGTGACGGATGCGCCGGCCAGCGCGAGCCCGACGATCGCCGGGCTGACGAAGTGCGTGCTCGACGTCATCGAATCGAGGAACGGCCGCTCCTTGAAGCGCAGCACCGGTGCGGAGTATGCGATCACCGCGAACACGCTCACGGCCAGCCAGAACGAGGATGCCGGGTTGCCGACGATCACGAGGTAGGCGAGGAACGGGATGTTCGTCACTGCCGCTGCCCAGAGGGTCGCGCGATGGATGCGCGGCGCCAGGAGCGCGCCCTCGATCCCGCCCTTACGCGGGTTCGCGAGGTCGGACGCGTAGTCGAAGACGTCATTGATGCCGTACATCGCCAGGTTGTACGGGATGAGGAAGTACAGCGTGCCGACCAGCAGGGTCACGTCGAGCTCACGGGTGGTGAGCAGGTAGGCGGCTGCGAAAGGGAACGCGGTGTTGATCCAGCTGATGGGTCGCGACGACAGCAGGATCTGCGCGAGATCCCGTCCGAGCGTGCGGGATGGTGTGGCGCCGGCGCTCATCCGTGCTCCTCGTCGGTGTTGCGGTCCTCGCGTGCCCGCCGTCGCGCGCGCAGTTCGGCCCACACGGCGGGAAGGAGCAGGGCACCGGCCAGCGGGTAGGCGAAGTCCTCGACGGGGGCCCGCCCGATGTGGATCCCGAGCAGCGGACCTTGCGCGTAGTGGAACAATCCGCTCGCGATCATCACGGTGTCGAACACGGCGGTGAGGACGAAGAGCACCAGCACGGTGAGCAGCACAGCGGCCGGGAGCGGTCCGCGGCGTCGGCGGAGAAGCGGCAGGATGACGCCGACCACGACGGCGACGAGCAGGAAGCAGGCGGCGAGTTGGATGTAGCTCATGACGCACCCGCCCCTGCACGACGGCTTTCACGCCAGCGCGTGATCAGGCGTTCGGCCCCGGTGTAGATCACCATCGTGCACACCACGAGGAACAGCAGGAACACGGGTTCTTCGATCGGCAGTTCCGGCGCGAGCACGATCCCGGTCGCGATCGCGCCGTCACCGCGGAAGAAGATCCCGTTGGCGATGCCCGCCACATCCCACAGGAGGAAGAAGACGAGCCCGACGACTGTCACGACCGTCGCCGACACGGCATCGCGCCAGAAGAAGAGGCGGAAGCGCCAATCCAGCAGCAGCATGCAGCCCAGCGACAGGAGAAGGGCCGCCAGGTACACCATGCCCATCAGGACGCCTCCGTCCCGACAACGGTGGGCACGGGAACGGGGAGTGGGCCGGGGGAGTGATCACCGCGGATGCGCTTGAGGACGATCTCCGCACTGATGAGGCACATCGGGACGCCGACACCCGGCGCGGTGGTGGCGCCGGCGTAGAACAGGCCCTGCACACGCCGGGAGGCGTTCTGCGCGCGGAACATCGCACTCTGGGAAAGGATGTGCGCCGGTCCCAGCATTCCTCCGCGCCAGGAGTGGTAGTCGTCCTGGAAGTCCGCGGGGCCGATCGTCTCGCGCACCACGATGCGTTCGCGCAGATCCGGGATCCCGGCCCAGGTGGCGATCTGATCGATCGCGGCATCCGCCGCGCTCTCGACCGCGGGTGATCCCGTCCCGTCGGGTCCGCCGTGTCCGAGTTCGACGTCTGCCGGGACCGGGATCAGGACGAACAGGTTCTCATGGCCCTCCGGAGCGACATCGGGATCCGACGCGCTCGGTCGGCACACGTAGGTCGACGCCGGATCGGGAACGGTCGGGGTCGCTCCGAAGATCGCGTCGAAGTTGGCGTCCCAGTCATCGGTGAAGAACAGGGAATGATGCGGAAGCTCAGGCAAGGAGCCCCGCACTCCCAGCATCACGAGCACCCCGCCGGGCCCGCTGGTACGCCGTGACCACCAGGACTCGGGGTAGGTCTGCAGGGAAGGCGGCAGCAGCACGGTCTCGGTGTGGTGCAGGTCCGCGGCCGAGACCACGATGTCGGCGTGCTCCACGTGTGCGACGCCCGCGTCGTCCGTCCAGCCGACGCCGGTCGTGTGCACGCCGTCGGGGCCGTCCTGCGTGTGGATGCCGGTGACATCAGCACCGGTCACGATCCGCGCGCCCGCCGCGCGAGCCAGCGCGTCGATCCGTTCGACGACGCGCCAGAAGCCGCCTTGGGGGTAGCGCACGCCCTGATCGAGGTCGAGTGCGCTCATGAGGTGGTACATCGCAGGAGCGGTGCGCGGGTCGGTGCCGAGGAAGACGGCGGGGTAGCCGAGGATCTGGCGCACGACCGGATGAAGGAATCGCTGCTCCGCGAACGACTGCAGTCGGGTGCCGAGGAGCGTGAACAGCCGGGGGAGCGCCCGCAGGACCTCCGGGGCGGCGAGCGTGCGCATGCGGGTGAACGGGTTGTACAGGAAGTACTTCTCCGCCATCGCGGCTGCGTTGCGCGCGGAGTCCAGATACGCGTCGAGGGCGGGACCGGAGCCCGGCTCCAGCTCGTCGAAGAGCTCGGTGACCGCGTCACGTCCCGCGGGGACGCTCACCGACCCCGAGGACCGAGGCGAACGGAACACCCGATATCCCGGGTCGAGCGCGGTGAGGTCGAGCTGCTCCGACGTCGAGGTCCCCATCATCGCGAAGAAGTGATCGAACACCTCCGGCATCAGGTACCACGAGGGCCCTGAGTCGAAGCGGAACCCGTCCCGCTCGATGGATCCTGCGCGCCCGCCGACACGGTCGTTCTTCTCGAGGACGACGACCTCGTGCCCGTCCTTCGCCAGGAGGCCGGCCGTCGCGAGGCCGGCGACGCCCGCACCGATCACCACCACGCGGCTCATCGGTCCCGCTCCCACGTCGTCACGATCACGGCGCGACCCGCGAGCACGGCCTTGATCGGATCCGGCACACGAACGCGTCGGCGGTACAGCACCTCCACGGGCGTCTTCGCCACGCGTCGGGTGAGCGCGGCGAACAGGGAGAGGGCACTCCGCACCGCGGCGCGGGAATCCTTCGGGAGGAGGGGGATGGCGGCTTCGGCATCCGCCAGCTGCCGGAACACCGTCGCCACCCAGGCATCGCGGTCCGCATCCGTCAGCCGTGCGGACCCCCCGAGATACCCGCGGTGGAGCCGGTCCGTGTCGTCGGCGAGATCGCGGAGGAAGTTGACGTTCTGGAACGCGGCGCCCAGCTGGCGCGCACCGCGGCGGAGCGTGCGGAGCTCTTCGTCCGTCCGGTCCGCCCCCCGAAGGAAGACCTGGAGGCACATGAGTCCGACCACCTCGGCGGAACCGTAGACGTAGTCGGCGTGGGCGTCGGCATCGTAGGCCGTGAAGTCGGCGTCATCGGCGAGGTCGGCGCTCATCGAGGCGAAGAACGGCCCGGTCAGGTCCTCGCCGATACCGCACTCCCGTGCCGTCCGCGCGAAGGCGTGCAGGATGAGGTCGCTGCTGTAGCCCGTCCGCATCGAGCGGTGCGTCTCTTCGATGTAGGAGGCGAGCGCCGCCGTCTGCGCAGTGCTGTCGAGTCCGGCCTCGGCGGCCACCCCGTCGACGATCTCATCGGCGATGCGCACCATGGCGTAGATGTTGCGGACGTGCTGACGATGACGTCGGCCGAGTAGCCGGGTGGCGAGCCCGAACGACGTCGAGTACGTGCGGATCACATCGGTCGTGGCGATCTCCGCCGTGCGGTTGAAGCGCCGCAGCGCGGTGTCGTCCGTACGATCAGCCGGTTCCGCGGTCATCGGCGGCGCCCTTCGACGCGGGACGCGTGAGCGCGGATCGTCTGGGCAGCCGCGGCGGGGAGCGTGCCGTCGGACTCCGCGGCGGCAAGCGCGGTGGACACCGCATCCAGATGCTCGTGGATGAGTCCGAGGACGAAGCTCTCGGCACCGCACGCGCGCAATCGATCGCGGGCTTCGGACCCCTCCGAGACGGTGAGTTCGGATCTGCCGAAGTGCACCTCGATGCTCTCCCAGTGCGCCGTCATGCGGGCGTAGGCGATGATCGCCGTCTCCTTGCCCTCGCGCAGGTCGGAGTAGGCGTCCTTGCCGTGTTGTCCGGGGTCGCCGAACACGGAGAGCAGATCATCCTGCAACTGGTAGGCGAGGCCGAGATGCCGACCGATCTCGCTGAGCTGTTCCTCGGCGGCGGGGGATGAGCCCGCGAGCACGGCGGCGGCGCGCAGGGGGAGCACGAAGGAGTAAGTCGCCGTCTTGTAAGTGCTCGTCGCGAGGATGGTCCGCAGATCGGGCGCGATCACGCCGTCGCTCAGTGCGACGTCGGCATGTTCTCCGGCCACGGTCTCGAAGATCGTCTGCTCGAGCAGTGAGAGCAGGCGCTCACGGGCGTCGGCGGAGACATCGGCTCGCGCGAATCCCAGCACGGCCGAGGAGAGAAGCATGTCCCCGAGGAGGATCGCACTCGAGCGCGCCCAGTGCAGTGCGGGCTCGACGTGAGTATCGGCGTGGGCCGCGACCAGAGCGCCGATCAGATTCGGACCGCGCCGCCGGGTCAGGTCGCCGTCGATGACGTCGTCGTGCAGGAGGAAGGCGAAGTGGAGGAGCTCGACGTGTGCGGCCACATCGATCGCGCACGCGGTCTCCCGCTCCGACAAGGGGGAGGGGGAGAGTGATTGCAGAAGGTCGATGAGGAGGCGAGGACGGACGAGCTTTCCGCCGAGAGCGTGCTGCGCGGCGGCGCGCCAGAGTCCGACGAACTCCGCTCCGTATTTCTCGGCAGCCGCGCTGCGCTCCGAGAAGCGGTGGCGCAGAGCTTCTTCGATGCGCGTCCCGAGGTCCTCTTCCGTCACCGTGCCGCTCATCGGTCAGACCTCGCCGAGTCGTCGAAGAATCGGAAGCTGCTCGACGAGCCAGGGGCTGAAGGCGAACGGGGTGTGCGTGATGCCCTCGACGAGAGCGGCCACGTCGACCCAGATCCACTCGGACACCTCGTCGGGGTTCGCTGAGGGCTGGCCGTCGATGACGGCGACGTGCACGGGACAGATCTCGTTCTCGACGATCCCGCTCGCGTCCACGGCTCGGTAGCGGTAGTCGGGGAGGACGAGGCGCAGGTCGGTGAGTTCGATCCCGAGCTCGTGGACACCGTGCCGCCTGACGGCATCGAGCATGTCCTCCTCGGGGCGGGGGTGACCGCAGAAGCTGTTCGTCCACACACCCGGCCAGGTCTTCTTCGCCAGTGCGCGACGAGTGAGCAAGAGGCGACCGTGCGTGTCGAGGACGTAGCAGGAGAACGCCAGATGCAGCGGGGTGTCGCGGGTGTGGACGTCGCGCTTCGGCAGCGTCCCCACGGCGGTCCCGTCTTCGGCAAGGAGGGTCACGTCATCCATGGCATCTCCTTGATTCCGAGGCGTCCGGTGTTTCGCTAACTTGGTAAGTAGTCAACTTAGCATGAAACTGTTGGTGTGTAACATGATCGCATGGACACGGAGCCCGGCACCACCCCGCAGGAGAGCGCGGAGGAAGTGTTGTCGAACGGTGATCCCAGCGAGAGTGGGCACGAGAAGACTCCCGACGGACTCACGCATTCGGCGATCTACGACGTCGACGCCAGTGATCCGCGCAGCACGCTCGTGGACCGGCAGGGTGTGCCACCCGAGGAACTGCGACAGATCGCCCGGCTCATGGAGTCGCTCGCGAATCTGCGAGAGGCGGAGCAGAAGCTCTCACAGGCGTCCCGGCGCTACATGCGGCTCAACGAGACCGACATGCGTGCGCTGCACTACTTGATCGTGTGCGCGAACCGGCAGCTGGTCGCGACCCCCGGGGGCATCGCGCACCACCTCGGTGTCTCCACGGCGGCGACGACGAAGCTCCTCGACCGGTTGGAGAAGGGCGGGCACATCACGCGGGCGCCGCACCCCACCGACCGACGGGCACTTCATATCGCCATCACGCCGGAGACGCGATTGGCTGCGATGGAGACGGTCGGCCGTCAGCAGGCCAAGCGCTTCTATTCCGCGGCGCGCCTCAGCCCTGCGGAACGGGAAGTCGTCATCCGATTCCTCGCGGACATGACTGAGGAGATCACTTTGCGGGATGAGCCGTGGTTGAAGGAGACGGCCGAATAGTCTTCCCCGAAGGGATGACTCGGTGCGAGATCAGTGTGCGGCGTTGTACGCGTCGACGATAGGCGCGGGAATTCGTCCGCGCTCGGAGAGGGTGTGGCCGTTCTCCTTGGCCCAGGCGCGGATCGCCGCGACCTCCGGATTACGGGCAGGGCGCTTGCGCGAAGGCGACGTGCGGGTCGCGGCGGAAGAACCGGCGCGGCGTCCGGCGGAGATGTACGGCTCGAGAGCCGCGCGCAACTCCTCGGCGTGGGACGAATTCAGATCGATCTCGTAGGAGGCGCCATTCAACGAGAAGTGGACGGTCTCGCCTTCACCTACTTCGAGGACACTGCCGTCGATGTCGTCTACCAGCTGATGCACAATTCTTCTCGCCATGAATGCGAATATATGTCATCCGGTGAAACCGAGCAACCGGACAATAGCGAATTGACATTCATGCGGTGAATATATTCACGGGAGGAGACCTGCACGCCGTGCGCGCGTGACGGCGGCATGTCGCGTGGAGGCGTCGAGTTTGGACATCGCCGTGCCGAGATACGCCTTGATGGTGCCCTCGCGCAGACCCAGTTGCGTCGCGATCTCCGCGTTGGTCGCCCCCATCGCGGCGCAGGCGAGCACGTCGGTCTCCCGCGGAGAGAGGCGAACGGTGGGGATCGGACTGGTCGAGACGGTCGGATCGTCGCCTGCGAGGGTGACGAGGCGCTGCTCGACCCGCGCGATGCGCGCACGGAGTTCGGCGTCATCGAGGGAAGCCGCGATGCTGCGCAATTCGGCGAAGCTCTCCCGGAGTTCCTCACGCTGTGGCGGGGCTACGGCATCGCCCCCGCCGGTGTTCGCCTGGATCCGCCGCTGGACCTCGTCACGGATGCGCAGCTCGTCGGCCACCGACTGCGCCACTTGCATGGCAGGTGCGGTGGTCACGCCGCCGACCTGTTCCTCATCCCACCCGCCGGCATAGAGGACGCCGCGGGGGCGTCCCTGCACGATGATCGGCAGGGCGAGGAGCGTGCGCAGGCCCTCACCGAGGACGAACACGTCGTAGTCATGCGTGATCTGCTGGGACGAGCCGTAGTCGCTCGTCATCCGCGGGCGCAACTCCATCATCGCTCGTCCGCCCAGTCCGCGCTCCGGGCGGACGCGCAGTCCGTCCAGCGAGCGGGTGCGTGCGCCGACGATGCTGGTGACGCTCACGACGCCCTCTTCGATGAGACCGCCGAAAGCGACGGGGAAACGAGTTCGTCTGGCGAGTTCGCGCACGGCATTGGCGACGAGTTCGGTCTCGGATTCGAGGGTGGCGGG
The DNA here is from genome assembly GCF_004337555.1 of Microbacterium sp. PI-1. Lineage (NCBI taxonomy): Bacteria > Bacillati > Actinomycetota > Actinomycetes > Micrococcales > Microbacteriaceae > Microbacterium > Microbacterium sp. PI-1. The sequence goes on from NZ_SJYZ01000003.1 coordinate 173,441, forward strand.
AGCGCTCACGATTACCTGCTTCCGGGTGACGACTGCGTGCCCCGTTTCGTAGCGTCGACTTTATCACCCGGCCTTCTTCTCTCCTGGCGTCAGACGTGGACCCGGCGGCCTACTCGCCGGGTCCACGTCTCGCGCCACGCCGGGTCAGCCGGCTTCGAGGTCGAGCAGGAACCGCTTCCGTTCGGGGTGTGCGCCGTAGTGCCCAGGGCTTCCATCCGAGCGCACCACCCGATGCACGGGGACGATGATCGAGAACGGTGTGAGCCGACACGCGGTGCCGACGGCGCGAGCGGCGCCGGGGTGTCCTGCCATCACGGCGACGTCGCCGTAGCTCATCGTCTCTCCCCAGGCGATGCCGCTGATGGTCTGCAGCGCGGTGCGCGCGAAGCCGTCGGTCAGGCGCCAATCGAGCCGGAGGTGCTCCTGGAAGGCGACCGGTGTGCCGTCGAAGTACTCGGCGAGCAGGTGCGCGAGCTCGTCGGCGGCGCCGGGATCGGGTTCCGGGACGGCGTGCAGTTGGCGGGCGACCCCTTCGAGGAGCCAGGGGACGTGCGGGTCTTCGGACTCGGAGAGGTCGAATCGTACGATGCCCTCGTCGGAGAACACCGCGAGGGCGTCGCCGAACGGAGTCGGAGCGAAGTCGTAGCGGAAGGTCATGGCACCATCCTGACCGGCGACAGTGGTCGCGGACCATCCTCCGCCCGGCTCAGGTGGATAAGACGAAACAGTGGAGCGCGGGGCAGGAGGAGTGCGGGTCGCCCGTCTCCGGCGGAAATTCGGCGGAAACCCGCCTGGGATACTCTCGCTCTCCGCGTGTCGCGCCTAGGGTGTCAATGTGTGGCGACGTGAAGACAGGTCTGCGGAGGACGCAGCGGCGGAGGACGCAGCGGCGGAAGCCGCTGTGTCGATCGGTGACCTGCGTGAGACCGCGACCGGTGTCGACATCGCGCATGCCGCCGAGGCCGAACGGACCCGGTTGAGGGCCGAGGCCGCTGATCTGGGAGGCCCGTCGCCGCTGGTCAGCTTCCGCGACACCGTCGAGTCCGGCATCGACATCTCCAAAGCGCATCCGGGCAGCCTGCCGCAGTTCATCACCGGCAAGTCGACCCTCCTGTCGAATCTGTTCCGCGATGAGGTGGGCCTGCGCACCGCGCGGCTCGCGGCGGAGCGCATCACCGCGAAGAACACCGAACTCCGCACGGTCCGAGGGATCGAGGCCGTGCACCTCGCCGTCGGCGTCGCAGGGTGGCGCATCGGAGGGGCAGGCTTCGCCGCACCCGTGCTGCTGCGCCCGCTGGCGATCCGTCGCCATCACTCGGACTTCGAGCTGAAGCTGCAGGGCGCCTTCGAGGTGAATCCCGCGCTCGTTCGGATCGCACGCGAACACTTCGGCCTCTCGATCGACGCCGCGGCGCTCGCCGCCCTCGCTTATGACGGCGGCATCTTCAAGCCGCAGCCCGTGATCGACAGCCTGCGAGCGATGACGCGCTCCATCGACACGTTCTCGGTCGAGCCGCGGCTCGTCGTCTCGACGTTCGCGGACGTGTCCGGTGCGATGTCGCGTGATGGGGGAAGCCTCGACCACGTGGTCCTCAACGCGCTGGGCGGCCACGTCGGCGACCGCGAGCGTGTCACGGCACCGCGGGCCACGCCGCACCACACCGGCCCCGACGATCGTGCTCCCGCGTCCGACAACCTGCTCCTCGATGCCGACGCCGAGCAGGAAGCGGTGCTCGCACGCATCGCCGCGGGGCACTCCCTGACCGTCGCGACACTTCCCGGCACGGGCGGAACGCAGACCGTGATCAACGCGCTCGGCGAACTGGTGCGGGGCGGTAAGCGGGTGCTCGTGGTCTCCGCCCGTCGGTCGACGCTGGACGGCGTGCGGCACCGGCTCGCGGGCATCGGTCTGGACAGTCTTGCGATCTCGCCCGCCAGCGTGCGCCGCGACCTCGTGAGGGCCATCGGACGCAACGAGAAGGCCACGGCTCCGAAGGTCAGCGAGGTTGACGATGCGCTGGTGCGCCTGCGCACGGTGCTTCGCGACTATCGACAGGCGCTCACGGCGCCGATCGCCGGCATGGATGCATCGGTGCTCGACGCGACCCGCCAACTCACCCGGCTCGCCTCCCTGCCGGTTCCTCCCTCCACGACCGCGCGGCTCGGATCGGACGCACTGCGTCGTCTGGCGTCCGACCGCAGCGAAGCCGCCGAAGCGCTCGCCCAGGCGGCACGTCTCGGCGAGTTCCGCTTCGGTCCGAACGACTCTCCCTGGTACGGCGTCACCTTCGCCAGCACCGAGGCCGCACGCGCCGCCCACGAACTGGCCGGGAGGCTGCACTCCAGCAGCGTGCCCGCGCTCCTGGAACGCGGCTACGAACTCATCGCGCAGACGCACATGCGTCCGTTCTCGACCATCGACGAACTCGGCGAGTACCTGCGGCTGCTGCAGGGCATCCGCGACTCCCTGGACCGCTTCAGTCCCACCGTGTTCGAGCGCCCGCTCGGCGAGCTCATCCAGGCGCACGGCTCGCGTCGCGATGCGCCCGGGCTCTCCGGGGCGAACAGGCGGCGGCTGCGTCGTCTCGCCAAGGAGTATGTGCGTCCGGGCGTCCACGTCACCGAGATGCACGAGGCCCTGCTGCGGATCCAGGCCCAGCGCACGCAGTGGCAGCGCTATGTCGAAGCCGGTGCCGCTCCGGAGATCCCGCTCGGTCTCGCCGACGTCTACGCCGCCTGGCAGCGGGCGGAGGCCGAGCTCGCGGAGCTCGATGCCGCGCTTGGGCGCCGCGAGCCTCTGGCCTCGCTGCCCGTGGCACGACTCGTGCGGACCCTGGCCGGGCTCGCCGCCAAGTCCGACGTTTTCGAGAACCTCGTGGAGCGCGCACAGCTGCGTGACCGTCTGGCGCTCCTCGGGCTCGAGCCGCTGCTCACGGAACTCTCGGTGCGACACGTCTCCGAGTCGCAGGTGGGGGAGGAGCTCGAGTTCGCCTGGTGGCAGTCACTCCTCGAGCGAGCACTGCAGGACAACCGTGCCCTCCTCGGCGCGAACACCGCCGTAGTCGACCGTCTCGAGCGGGACTTCCGGTTGGTGGATGAAGCGCATGCCGCGATGGCGGGTCCTCTTCTCGCCTGGCAGCTCGCGAACCAGTGGCGGATCGCGATCGTCGACGAGCCTCAGCAATCGCAGCACCTCCGCCGCGCGCTGACGCAGCAGTCGGCGACCACCGCGCAGATCGTCAGTGCCGCGCCGACGCTCGTCGACGTGCTCGCTCCCGTCTGGATCTCCTCGCCGTATCAGGTGCCGGAGATCCCGGAGTCCGTGGAGTTCGACACCGTCCTCCTCGTCGACGCGGCGGCGATCAACCTCGCCGAGGCAGCGCCGACGATCCGTCGTGCTCGTCAGATCGTGGCGTTCGGGGACCCGGTCACACAGCGTCCGACGCCCTTCCACATCGCGGTCGATCCGGAGGATTCGTGGGAGCCCGAGGTCCCGTTCGACGACGTCTCGGCGTTCGAGCGGCTGTCCGAGCTGCTGCCCGTGATGACGCTGACCCGGAGCTACCGAGCCGGTGGCGAAGACCTCGCGGAACTCATCAACGACGCGTTCTACGGCGGCGAGATCGTGTCGCTGCCCTGGGCCGGCTCGTACCTCGGTCGCGGCAGTCTCACGGTCGACTACGTCGAGGGCGGCACCGGCACTCCCGATCCGATCTCGGGCGCGGTCGAGAGCCCGGATGCCGAGGTCGCCCGAGTGGTCACACTCGTCGTCGAGCATGCCGTGCACCGCCCGTCGGAGTCGCTCATGGTCGTCACGGCCAGCGCTCGCCACGCGGAGCGGGTGCGCGCGGCCGTCACCTCCGCCTTCGCCGGCCGATCGGATGTGGCCGATTTCGTCGGACGGGACACGGTCGAGCCCTTCGCCGTGCTGACCCTCGAGGAATCGGTCGCCGAGAGCCGGGACCGCGTCATCTTCTCGCTCGGCTTCGGACTCACCAAGCACGGTCGTGTCCTGAGCGACTTCGGCGACCTCTCCACCCCAGACGGCGAGCGGCTCCTGACCGTCGGGATGACCCGTGCCCGCCGTTCGATGGTCCTGGTCTCCTCGATCCGGCCCTCGTCGTTCGACGATGGGCGTCTCGAGCACGGCGCGGCCACATTGATGTCGATCCTCGGGGGCCTCGCCACGCGCAGCCGGGATGCGCGGCTCGAGGACCTCGCAGACCCCCTCACCCTCGCTCTGGCCCGGGAGCTCCGGCGGCTCGGCGCCTCTGTCGACGTCGACTACCGCGGGCTGCTGCCGCTCGTCGCGCAGCACGCGGGCAAGGCCGTCGTCATCGAATCCGATCCGGAATCCCGGGGCGAATCGTTGCGGGAGACCCTGCGTCTGCGGCCGCACGTGCTGCGTCGTCTCGGCTGGCACTACGTGCGCGTGCACGCCTTCGATCTGTACAGCGATCCGGTGACGGTGGCGACGCGCATCGCCGCCGTGCTCGGCATCTCCGACTCCGCCCCGCGTGCGGAGAACGACACGCAGCCGATCGACATCATCGACACCCAGAATGACTGACGAGAACGACGACCGGATTCCGCGCCAGAGCGTGGTGCGGGTCCCCGGCTCTCGTCGTGCTCGCCTGACGCCGGTTCCCGGCAGTGATCCGGCACCGGAGTCCGCACCCGGTGAGTCGACGCCGCCACCGGCGCGATCGAAGGGGCCGAAAGGTCCGAACGACGACCAGCTCATCCAGGACGTGCCCCCGCACTACTGAGGGACCGGGCGGCCGATCGTGCGGTCGGCGGACGAGAAACGCACGGTCCTCCGAGGAGGAGTCGTGCGTCTCTGGTGACGGGGGGAGCGGTCAGGCCCCGCGCTGTGCCTTGAGCAGGTCGCGGATCTCGACGAGCAGCTCGGCCTCGCTCGCTGCGGCGGGCTCTTCCTCAGGCTCTTCCGCCGGCGTGCCCTTTCGTGCTTCGACCCGGGCCTTGAAGGTGTTCATCGGCAGGACGAAGACGAAGTAGACCACCGCGGCGACGGCCAGGAAGCTGATGATCGCCGAGATCAGGTCGCCGATCGGGAACAGGACCTCTTCGCCGTAGATGTTCGTCACGGGGATCCCGAAATCTCCCGCGGCGTCGGCCTTGAGGAAGAGGGAGATCAGTGGGTTGATGATGCTGTTGACGACCGCGGTGACGATCGCGGTGAACGCCGTGCCGATGACGACGGCGACGGCGAGGTCGATGACGTTGCCGCGGAGCAGGAAGTCCTTGAAGCCTTTGAACATGGGATCTCCGAACAGGTCAGGGCCTCAGGAAGAGGCCGGTGTCGACGCAGCGGCCGGCTTGGTGCTCGTCGTCGATTCCGACTTCGATGATGCCGAAGTGTCTGTCGAACCACCGGATTTGGCGCGCGAGTCCGTGCGATAGAAGCCGGAGCCGTTGAACGTCACCCCGATCGAGCCGTACTGCTTGCGCAGGGCGCCGCCGCACTCCGGGCACACCGAGAGCGCATCATCGGCGAAGCTCTGCACGGCATCGAACTGGTGTCCGCACGAGGTGCAGGCATAGGCATAGGTGGGCATGGGCGTCCTTGCGGGTCAGCGTCGCGGAGGCGACAGGGTGAGCGTCTGCGAGGGGGTGACGACGCCGTTCACCGGCTGGTCGTGCACCTCGCTCGGAAGTTCGTCGAGTACCTCGGAATCATAGACGACCGCATAGACCGGAGGGCATCTCTCCATCGAGCCGATCGTCTTGTCGAAGTATCCGCGACCCCAGCCCATCCGCATCCCGCTGCGGTCGACGGCGGAGGCGGGGACGATCATCAGCTCCACGTCGTTGACGGCGATCGGGCCGAGGACCTCTCCGGTCGGCTCCGGAAGTCCGTAGAGCCCCTCGGCGATCTCATCGTCCTCCGTGGCGACGGCCCAGTCGAGAAGCCCGTCGGCGCGAGTGACGGGAAGGAGGACGCGGATGCCGCGGCGCACCGCCCGTGTCACGAATTCGCGAGTGCCCGGTTCTGTGGTGGTGGAGAGGAAGCACGAGATCGAGCGGGCGCCGAGATCGTCGATGAGCGCGTCGAGTCGTTCGCCGATGGCGGTGGCGGCGGCTTCGCGCTGCGCGTCCGAGAGGAGCTGACGCCGCTCGCGCAGATCGGCGCGGAGCGCGCGTTTGGCGTGTTCGACGTCGTTCGACATGGCTTCGAGTCTACGGCGATGCTCACCGCTAGGCTGTGGGGATGGGTGCACAGAAGATCAAGGCCGTCATTCCCGCAGCAGGACTGGGGACACGATTCCTGCCTGCGACGAAGGCGATGCCGAAGGAGATGCTTCCGGTCGTCGACAAGCCGGCCATCCAGTACGTGGTCGAAGAGGCGGCGGACGCAGGGATCGATGACATCCTCGTCATCATCGGCCGCAACAAGAACGCCATCTCCAACCACTTCGACTCGGTTCCCGAGCTCGAGGTGAAGCTCATGGAGAAGGGCGACACGGGGCGGCTGGAGCGGGTGATGAAGTCGAGCGACCTCGCCGACATCCACTTCGTGCGTCAGGGAGAGCCGAAGGGCCTCGGGCACGCCGTCCTGCGGGCACGGACCCACGTGGGGGACAGCTCCTTCGCGGTGCTCCTCGGAGACGATCTCATCGACGAGCGCGACCCCCTGCTGACGGACATGATCGCCGAGCACGAGCGCACCGGTGCAGCAGTGATCGCGCTCATGGAGGTCGACCCCGCGAACATCCACATGTACGGCGCGGCCGCGGTCGAGGACATCGAGGGGTCGGACGCCGTTCGCGTCACCGGGCTCGTCGAGAAGCCCGCGCAGGAGGATGCTCCCTCGAACCTCGCCATCATCGGCCGCTACGTCCTGCCGGCATCGGTCTTCGAGATCCTCGAGCGCACCGAGCCGGGTAAGGGCGGCGAGATTCAGCTCACGGATGCGCTGCAGGAGCTCGCGACCGATCCGCAGGGTCCCGGCGTCGTCGGCGTCATCTTCGGCGGACGCCGCTACGACACGGGCGACCGCGTCGACTACATCAAGGCGATCGTCCAGCTCGCAGCGGACCGGGATGACCTCGGCCCCGAACTGCGCCCGTGGCTCAAGGAGTTCGCGGAACGCCTCTAGGCGACTCTGCGGGGTCGGTGCGGCATGGAACTGGCGGCGGGGATGCGACACGGACCCATCGAACTGCGGCTCATCCGCGCGAAGGATGCCCGCCCGCTGCAGCACGAACTGCTCGCGAACCGTTCCTGGTTGCAGCCGTGGGAGGCGACGGTCCCCTACGGCTCGGTGTCCTTCGACATGCGACTCAGCATCAGGAGGCTGCTGCAGCAGTACCGTGACGGTTCGGGCTACCCCTTCGTCATGGAGTATGACGGTGAGGTGGCGGGACAGCTCAACGTGTGGGGCGTCGCCCGCGGCTCCCTGTGCTCGGCGACGATCGGTTACTGGGTGAGCGAGCGGTTCGCCGGTCGGGGCATCACCCCGACCGCCGTCGCGCTCGCCACAGACGCATGCTTCACGGAGTACGGGCTGCATCGGATGGAGATCTGCATCCGTCCCGAGAACGCCGCGAGCATCCGCGTCGTGCAGAAGCTCGGGTTCCGCTACGAAGGTCTGCGCCGCCGGTACATCCACATCGATGGCGACTGGCGTGATCACTACGCGTTCGCGCTGACGCAGGAGGATGTGCCGCAGGGAGTGCTGGCGCGGTGGCTGAGCGGCCAGGTGCCGCCGGATGCCTCGACCGTGCCGCCCTCCGACCGCATCTCGTTCTGACGCGACCTCGAACCGGGCGGATCCGGAAGGACTCGCCGCGACACGCGCCCTTCTGTACGGCCACGCCGCTCCTGTGCCCGTAGCGTTATCACCATGGACGGGCCGGTGCTGAGTGGAGGGGTGATCGTACTCGTCGCCGTGCTCCTCTGGATGCTCTATCTGCTCCCGTCGTGGCGTGGTCGTTTTCAGTACAACGCCGCGGAGCGCAATGCCGTCCGCCTGAATCAGGCACTGAGGGTTCTCGCCGAGACGAGCGAGACGCCGCAAGAGGTGCGTTTCGAACTGAATGCACGCACCGCATTGGCGCAGCAGAAGCTCGCCAAGCGCGTGCAGTCGGAACGTGAGGCCGCAGAGCTCGAGTCGCTGCGGGAACAGCTCGCCGCGACCAGGGCCGACCCGGTGATCCGTCGTGCCCGCGCGCGTCGTCGCGTGCGCATGGTGTCGACCGTCTCGCTCCTGCTCGGTCTCGCCGCCGTCGGCTTCGGGATCTGGCAGCTCGTCGTCGCCGGCTCCTCGCTGCTGCTGTGGCTCGGTGGCGCTCTGATCGTTCCCGCCGGAATCGCGCTTCAGCGGATGGCAGCTGTCGCCGCTCGGGCCGCACGCGCCACGCACGTCGTGTCCACTCCGGTGGTCGAACGCGTCGCAGCTCCCGAACTGCATGACCAGGGCCGGGCGACCTGGACGCCACGGCCGTTGCCGGAGCCCTTGGTCTCCGTCGCCGGGTCGCGTGCACAGGCCGCTCAGGATCAGATCGAGGCGCAGGAAGAACGTCGGAAGGCGGCGCGGGTGGCCGCGCTCCGCGAGCGTGCCGAGCAGATGGCGCCCGCCGCTCCCACAGCGCTTCCCGCCGCATCCTCGCCCTACGCGAAGATGGGCTTCGTCGACGACGCCGAGATCGAGGCGCACGTCCGTGAACTCCTCTCCCGCCGTGCCGCCGGATGATCCGACGGAAGCGAGCAGCCCTCTCGCCGTGATAGCGTAGATGTTGTTCACGGGCCTATGGCGCAGTTGGTAGCGCGCCTCGTTCGCATCGAGGAGGTCAGGGGTTCGAATCCCCTTAGGTCCACCGAGAAGACGGCCGATCAGACATGAGAGATCATGACTGATCGGCCGTTCTTGTTCGGTGTGCGTACCTGTCGGCGCACACCCGGCAGATGCCGCGTCCGATTTCCGCCGGAGTCCGCCGCGGACGATCAATACCGTGAGGATGTGTCTTCGGTAACGAGCAAGCTTCCCCGATCCTTCGTCCGCGTCGGCTGGTCGGGTGTCCTCGTCCAATTCGCCGAGCAGGTGTCCCTCGCCGCCGCGCCGCTGGTCGCTGTGCTGGTCTTCTCAGCCTCCCCGGCTCAGACAGCAGTTCTGCAGGTGGCTCACACGCTCCCGTTCCTGCTCTTCGCAATCCCCGTCGGCTTGCTGGTGGACAGGCTGAACCGCAGAACCGTGCTGATCGTCTCCGAGTCGCTGCGTGCCGTGACCTTGGCGCTGGCCATCGTCCTCCTGGTCACCGAGGTGCTCACGTTCTCACAGCTCGTGCTCATCGGCTTCCTCGGTGCCGTCGGAACCGTGGCGTTCAGCGTCGCGATGCCCGCTGTCGTACCGCAGCTCGTCGATCGGGATCAACTCATCCAGGCGAACCGCTGGGTGGAGCTCGGCCGGAGCGCGGCGCTCATCGCCGGGCCCGCGTCTGCCGGCATGCTCGCGTCGTGGCTCGGCGCATCGAGTGCCTTCGTCGTGGCGACCACACTGTGCGTGCTGGGCATACTGTTGCTTCTCCGCCTCGACATCCCACCGCAGAGCGGCGCACCTCGCCGACCCATCCTGCGTGACCTGCGCGAGGCCGCCCGATTCGGATGGTCGACCCCGGTGCTGCGCACCATCATCCTGACCTCGTTTGGCTTCAACATCGGCTGGTTCATCATCCAGGCGATCTTCGTCGTCTACGCCGTCGACATCCTTCTCATGACGCCGGTGCACGTGGGGTATGCGCTCGCCGCGAGCGGAGTGGGCATGGCCGTGGGCGCAGCCGTCTCGCCTGCGATCACCAGGCGGCTCAGCCTCGGAGGCGCGGCGCTGCTCGGTCCTCTCGGAGGTTTCGGAGCCGCGCTCGCCCTGGCGGCCACACTTGTCGCACCGACGTCCGTGCTCGCCATGCTGAGCTATTTCCTCTTCGGATTCGGGCCGGTGATCTGGGCGATCACGACGACGTCCATCCGTCAGGCGATCACGCCGGTCGAGATGCTGGGGCGCGTCTCCTCCCTTCTCGTCGTGGCGACCTACGGTGCTCGACCGGTCGGCGCGGCACTGGCCGCGCTGGTGAGCGTGTTCTGGGGCACGACAGGATGCCTGCTTCTCGCCACCGCACTGTTCGCTGCGCAGCTGCTCTACGTCGCCCTCTCGCCGTTGGCGAAGCTGCGCTCGCTGCAGGGTGCCGCGGCCACGAACGCGGACCCGTCGGGCGGTTGAGCTCGAGCCCCGCGGGAGCGCGCGGGGCTCGAGCTCGGATCAGCCGGCGGCGACCTCGTCGGTGACGGTCAGCGCGCTGTCGATCGCGTCCAGACCGCGCACCAGCTCCTCTTCGTCGATCACCAGCGGGGGAGCGACATGCACCCGGTTGAAGTGCGTGAACGGCCAGACGCCGGCCTTCTTGGCGGCCGCGGCGAAAGCACCCATCGGGGCGGCATCCGCTCCGGTCGCGTTGAACGGCACCAGCGGCTCGCGGGTCTCCTGATCGCGCACAAGCTCGATCGCCCAGAACAGCCCGCGCCCGCGGACCTCTCCGACGCTCGGGTGCGTCTGCTCCCATCGACGCAGGGTCGGCTCGACCACACGCGCGCCCAGGTCGCGCACGCGCTCCAGGATGCCGTCGCGGCGGAACACCTCGAACGTCGCGACCCCGGCCGCGCACGCGAGCGGGTGCCCGGAGTAGGTCAGCCCGCCGGCGAACGGCATCGTGTCGAAGGCACTCGCGATCCGGTCCGAGATCACGACCCCGCCCAGCGGCACGTAGCCGGAGTTCACACCCTTCGCGAAGGTGATGAGGTCGGGGCGCCCGTCGAACGCGTCGATGCCGAACCACTCGCCGAGCCGACCGAATCCGACCATGACCTCGTCGGCGATGTACACGATCCCGTAGCGATCGCACAGATCGCGCACGCCCTGCAGGTAGCCGGGCGGTGGCACGAGCACGCCGTTCGTGCCCACGACGGTCTCGATGATGATCGCCGCGATCGTCTGCGGCCCCTCCAGCTGGATCGTCTGTTCGAGGTGCGCGAGCGCGCGCTCGGACTCCTGCTCCGGCGTCTCGGCGTGGAACGGCGAACGGTACAGATAGGGGCCGAAGAAGCGCACCGCGCCGGAGTCGACCGTGTCATTGGCCCAGCGACGCGGGTCGCCCGTGAGCGAGATCGCCGTCGACGTCGAGCCGTGGTAACTGCGATACATCGAGAGCACCTTGCGCCGGCCGGTGAACTGCCGTGCCATGCGCACCGCGTACTCGTTGGCCTCGGCGCCGCCGTTGGTGAAGAAGACCTTCTCCAAGCCGTCGGGTGCGACCTCTGCGATCAGACGCGCCAGCTCACCGCGCACGTCGTTCGCCATCGAGGGCTGGATGGTCGCGAGGCGCCCCGCCTGCTGCTGGATCGCGGCGACCAGGTCGGGGTGCTGGTGCCCGAGGTTCAGGTTCACCAGCTGGCTCGAGAGGTCGAGGTAGGCGTTCCCCTGGTAGTCCCAGAACGTCGAGCCCTGACCCGTGGCGACGGGCAGCGGGTCGATCAGTGCCTGCGCGCTCCAGGAGTGGAACACATGGCCGCGGTCGTCCGCGCGCACCTGCGCCTCGGCCTCGGGAGCGGGGAGCGGGTGGGCGGCCCCGTGGCGGTCGGTGAAGTTCGTCATCGTGGTCGCTCCAGTCAGTGGTTGCTCGGGAAGCCGAGGTCGATCTGCGACGGGGTGTGGTCCGGCCAGCGGGTCGTGACGACCTTGGAGCGGGTGTAGAAGTGCACCGACTCGGGACCGTAGATGTGCGAGTCGCCGAACAGCGAGTCCTTCCATCCGCCGAACGAGTAGGCACCGATCGGCACCGGGATCGGGACGTTCACGCCGACCATGCCGACCTCGATGTCGAACTCGTACTGGCGTGCGGTGCCGCCGTCGCGGGTGAAGATCGCGGTCCCGTTGCCATAGGCGTTCGCGTTCACGAGCTCGACCGCTTCGGCGTAGGTCTCCACGCGCACCACGGACAGCACCGGCCCGAAGATCTCATCGTCGTAGACCTTCATGCCCGGCGCGACCCGGTCGATCAGGCTGACGCCGAGGAAGAACCCCTCGGAATCGAAGGACTTCTGCGTGCCGTCCACGACGACCGTCGCGCCCTCGGCGTCGGCTCCCGTCACGTAGGAGGCGACCTTGTCGCGGTGCTCGCGCGTGATGAGGGGACCCATCTCGCTCGCGGCATCGGTACCGGGGCCGATCTTCAGGCCGTCGATGCGCGAGGCGATCGCAGAGACCAGGTCGTCGGCGATGTCACCCACGGCGACGAGCACGGAGACGGCCATGCAGCGTTCCCCGGCAGAACCGTAGGCGGCGGAGACCGCGGCATCGGCGGCGGCGTCGATATCGGCATCCGGCATCACCACCATGTGGTTCTTCGCGCCGCCGAGCGCCTGCACCCGCTTCCCTGCGGCCGAGGCGCGCTGGTAGATCGAGCGGGCGATCGGGGTCGACCCCACGAAGCTGACGGCGTTCACCCGAGGCGACTCCAGGAGTGCGTCGACCGCCTCCTTGTCGCCGTTGACGACGTTGAGCACGCCGTCAGGAAGCCCGGCCTCGGAGAACAGCTTCGCGATCCACACGGCGGCGGAGGGATCCTTCTCGCTGGGCTTGAGGACGACCGTGTTGCCGCAGGCGATCGCAGAGGCGATCATCCACAGCGGCACCATCACGGGGAAGTTGAAGGGCGTGATCGCCGCCACCACACCGACGGGCTGCTTGACGGAGTGGACATCGACGCCGCGGGCGACCTGCTCACTGCGCTCGCCCTTGAGGAGGTGCACGAGGCCGGCGGCGAACTCGACGTTCTCGATACCGCGCGACACCTCGCCCGCGGCATCCGAGAGCACCTTGCCGTGCTCGGACGTGACGATCGCGGCGAGTTCGGGGGTGCGCTCCTTGAGGAGCTGCCGCAGACGGAAGAAGACGTCGGCGCGCTTGATCAGGCTCGTCTCGCGCCATGCGGGCAGGGCGGCCGCTGCGGCGGAGATGGCGGATTCGACCTCGGCGGACGAGGCGAGGGCGACGTGCGTGGAGACCTCGCCGGTGGCGGGATCGAAGACCTGGCCGGTGCGAGCCGCCTCGGCGGTCTCCACTCCGTTGATGACGTGACGGACGATGTCCACGGTGTTCCTCCGAGTGGTGAAGAAGTGATCTCGAACACTCTGACCGAGGTTCGCTACGCTGGTGTTTCTCAATGTTCACAGAGTCTGGGGGACAATAGCGATGTCAGACCGTCAGGACTTCGCGTCGGATCAGACAGATCGTCCGATCCGTGCCACCGCCCTGCTCACGGTCGCCGAGGTCCTCGCGGAGCCGGTGGTGCAGGCCGGGGCGCCGGAAGTCCTCGTCGGTGGGACCGCACTCGACGCCGAAGTGCGCTGGGCTCACGTCTCCGACAGCGCCGGTGTCGCCCGGCTGCTCGACGGCGGGGAACTGCTGCTGAGCACGGGCGCAGGGTGGCCGGAGGAGGCGGACGAGCAGAGGGCTTTCGTCCGTGGACTGCGTCGCGCGGGCATCGCGGGGATCGTCCTGGAACTCGGCGTCTCGCATGCCCGGGTGCCGGATGCGGTGGCCGATGAGTGCGCCGAGACCGGACTCGCGCTGATCGTGCTGACGAGCGAGGTCAAGTTCGTGGCCGTGACCGAGGCCGTGCATCGAGCGCTGATCTCCGCGCAGACCGACGCCCTCTCCGAGCGTCAGCGCCTGCACGAACTCTTCACGGCGCTCAGCCTCCAGGGCGCTCCGGCGGACGTGGTGGTCGCGGAGACCGCGCGGGCACTGGGGTCTCCGGTGGTGCTGCAGAATCTCGCGCACGAGGTGATCGCCGTCGAACCTCTTCGCGTGCCTGTCGTCGAGGTGCTCGCACGGCTCGCCGACGACGGGGAGTCGGTGCCCGTGCAGGCGCGAGGGGTGCGTTGGGGGACCCTGTCAGCGCTGCAGGGCCCCGCGCACCCGGCCGGGCGACTCACGGTGCTCGAACAGGGGGCGACGGCGCTGGCCTTCGGGTGCCTCGCCGACGGGGGCGACGCCGAGTGGTCGATCCTGGCGCAGAGCGGACTCATCGACGACCTGCTCGGAGCGCGGTTCGCGAGCCCCGCCGACATCGCCGCCCGTCTCGCCGCCGGGGGTTTCGTGTTCGACGGGCATCACTGCCACGGCATCGTCGCGCACGGGGCGGTGTCGGCGAGCGAGCTCGCCTATCGGGCGCGTCAGGTGGGGTGCGCGGTGGTCGCGGCCCGCGTGGACTCCCACGATGTCGCGCTGCTCTCGGTGCCGGCATCCGTGCCCTTCACCGATGCCATGATCTCGCGCATCGTGGGCCCCGACCGCACGGTGTTCGTCGGTCCGTCCGCGGAGGACGTCCTCGGACTCCTCGCCTCCCTGCGCATCGCCCGAGACCTCGCGGCGGGGGATCATCCGGGTACCGGTCCTCGTGTGCGCAGGGTCGAGGATCGCCCCCTCGAACGGCTCGTCGCTTCGTTGCGGGACGATCATCGGCTTCACGAGCACAGCGAACGGATGCTCGCGCCGCTCGTCGAGCATGACCGGGAGCGCCGCGGCGACCTCGTGGATGTGCTGGCGGCGCTCGTCGCACACCCCGGCAACCGGTCAGCAGCGGCGTCAGCGAGCCATCTGTCCCGGTCCGTCTTCTACCAGCGCCTCACCCTGATCGCTGAGCTTCTGGGTGCCGACCTCGACGACGGGGAGACCCTCGCGGCGCTGCACCTCGCCCTCACCGCACGGCGGAGCGCTGCGCGCGGTTGAACGCGCCGTCTCTCTCTCTGATGCCGAGACCCCCTCTCCGCGTCGAGGCCCCCGCCAGGTCGCGTGAACCACCGGGGGTCTCGACGACAGGACGGGGTTTCGACGACAGGACGGGGTCTCGAGGACGGGACGGGGTCTACAGTGCGGACTGCGCGCGGGTCAGCACGTCCCGGAGGATCTGCTCGATCTCACGGAACTCCGAAGGGCCCACCGTGAGCGGAGGGGCGAGCTGGATGACGGGGTCGCCGCGGTCGTCGGCGCGGCAGTACAGACCGGCCTCGAACAATGCGGGGGAGAGGAAGCCGCGCAGCAGGCGCTCGGACTCGGCATCGTCGAAGGTCTCCTTCGTGCCCCTGTCCTTGACGAGTTCGATGCCGAAGAAGTAGCCGTCCCCGCGGACGTCGCCGACCAGCGGCAGGTCGAGCAGCTTCTCGAGCTCGGCGCGGAAGAGCGGCGAGTTCTCACGCACGTGGGCGTTGAGTCCCTCCTCGTCGAAGATCGCGAGGTTCTCCAGCGCGACCGCAGCCGACACGGGGTGCCCGCCGAACGTGTAACCGTGCGGGAACGACACGTCGCCGTGCGAGAACGGCTCGTAGATCCGGTCGCTGATGATCGTCGCGCCGATCGGGGAGTATCCGCTCGTCATCCCCTTGGCGCAGGTGATCATGTCGGGCACATACCCGAGGCCCGTGCAGGCGAACGTGTGGCCGAGGCGACCGAACGCGCAGATGACCTCGTCCGAGACGAGCAGGACATCGTGGCGGTCGCAGATCTCGCGCACCCGGGCGAAGTAGCCGGGAGGGGGAGGGAAGCACCCACCCGAGTTCTGCACCGGCTCCAGGAAGACCGCGGCGACCGTGTCGGCTCCCTCGAACAGGATCATCTCCTCGATGCGATCGGCCGCCCACCGCCCGAAGGCTTCGAGGTCGTCGGCGGGTCCTCCCATCTCGGCCGCGCGGTAGAAGTTCGTGTTGGGTACGCGGAAGCCTCCGGGCGTGACCGGCTCGAACATCGACTTCATCGCCGGGATGCCGGTGATCGCCAGCGCTCCCTGCGGAGTGCCGTGGTAGGCGACCGCGCGCGAGATGACCTTGTGCTTGGTGGGCTTCCCCCGCAGCTTCCAGTAGTGCTTGGCCAGCTTGAACGCGGTCTCGACCGCCTCGCCGCCACCGGTCGAGAAGAAGACGCGGTTGAGGTCACCGGGCGCCTCGTCGGCGAGACGGTCGGCCAACTCGATCGCCGCCGGGTGGGCATAGGACCACAGCGGGAAGAACGACAACTCGGATGCCTGTGCGGCAGCGGCCTCGGCCAGCCGACGTCGACCGTGCCCGGCGTTCACGACGAACAGGCCGGCGAGCCCGTCGAAGTACTCCTTGCCCTTCGCGTCCCAGATCCGGTGCCCTTCGCCTTTCACGATGATCGGCACACTGGACTCGGCCATCGTCGACTGGCGGGTGAAGTGCATCCACAGATGGTCCTTCGCCATCGTCTGCAGTGCGGACTCCGAGGGAGTGGTGCGGGCGGTGTTCATCTGGTCCCCCAGTTGTAGAGCTGCTTCTGCAGCTTCGCGTAGATGAAGGTCTCGGTGGAGAGGACTCCGTCGATCGGCCGGATGGTGTCGTTGATCAGTGCCAGCAGGTCGTCGTCGTCCTCGCAGACGACCTCGGCGAGCACGTCGAAGGAGCCGACCGTGATGACCACGTAGTCGACCGCGTCGATCGCCGCGACGGCCTCGGCGACGTGGCGCGTGTCGCCGGAGACGCGGATGCCGATCAGGGCCTGGCGCGGGAAGCCGAGCTGCATGGGGTCGGTCACGGCGACGATCTGCATCACGCCGGACTCGGTGAGCCGCTGCACCCGCTGACGTACGGCAGCCTCGCTCAACCCGACGACACGTCCGATGTCGGAGTAGGAGCGACGGCCGTCTTCTTGGAGCAACTCGATGATCGTCTTGGAGATCGCATCGAGAGGGGGATGCTTCTTCACCGAACCCATGGTGCGATCTTCGCACTCGAGTGCGCCTCTGGCAACCGATTCCGCCGTATTGAGGGCGAATGTCGGCGGAATCGGCTGTCCGGGCTCAGCTGTCGATCGGTCCCAGCAACGCGCTCGCCGCGGTGGAGTGCGCGGATTCCGGGTCGGAGGGGTGGAACGCGCCGGCCAGGACGTCCCGGTAGAGCCGCGACAGCTCGTTCGCCGAGAAGTAGGAGCTGCCGCCCGCGACCAGCATCGCCTCGTCCACGACCTGCTTCGCCATCGTGATCGCGCGGTGCTTGACGCCGGACAGCAGGGGGAACCAGCGCGCCCCGTGTTCGACGCGGTCGTCGACGTCACGGGCGAGTGCGGCGATCTGGGGAGGGAGCGCGTCGTAGGCGATCGACATGTCGGCGATGCGCCAGCGGATGTCGGGATCCTGGCTGTATGCCGCGCCGGTCTTCTTGGAGTGCCGCTTCTGCGCGGTCGCGACCGCGAGCTCGAGGGCACGGCGCGCGATGCCGGTGTAGACCGAGGCCAGCAGGATCTCGAACACCGAGAAGATGCCGAACACGATGGGGTCGGGGCTGGGCCCGGGCGGGATGCGGCGTACCACGTGATCGGCCTCCGCCACGGCGCCGTCCAGTCGTGTGGTGCGGCTCTGCGTGGCCCGCATGCCCAGCGTGTCCCAGTTGTCGGACGTCGTCACCGCATCCGTCCGGTCGATGAAGGCGAACACGAGCTGCGGGGCATCGGCGCTCGTGGTGTCGAGTCCGTGCAGGCCGAGTCGCGTCCACACCGGAGCGAGGGAGGTGAAGATCTTGGTTCCGGTGAACGCATAGCCCCCGTCGCCGTCCGGCACCGCGTCGGTGTCGCTGCCGAACAGGACCAGGTCGTTGCCTCCTTCGCTGATGCCGAAGGCGAAGACCTCGCCGGCGACCGCGCCGTCCTGCACGAACTCCAGGCCGGGGACCCCGCGATCGGAGAACACCTTCGCGACGCCGGTCCACACCAGGTGCATGTTGATCGCGAGGGCTGTCGCCGGTGCGGCGCCCGCGAGGCGCTGCTGCAGGATCGCGGCCTCGGCGAGACCGAGCCCCGCGCCGCCGCGTTCCGTCGGCACCAGGATCGACAGGTAGCCCGCGTCGCGCAGATCCTCGAGGTCCTGTTGGGGGAAGGTGTTCTCGCGGTCGTGGATCGGAGCGCGTTCGCGGATGCGGTCGAGGAGGTCGTCGGGCAGGAAGGTCGTGGGATCGAAGTCGTTCATGCCAGTGCCTCCAGAAGCTGCCTGATGGATTCGTCGGGGCGGTCACGGTGCGGGGAATGTCCGGCACCCTCGACGACGGACAGGGTGATCAGCGGGTTCGCCGCGAGGACCTCCTTCGCGAGGGCACCCGTGAAGATGCTGTAGACGGCGGGGTCGGCGCCGATCACATGGGTCGGCACCGTGAGGCGCGCGGCATCGGCTCGTACGTCCCACGGCTGATTCTGGGCGCTGGTCTGCTCGACCGCCCATGCGCTTGCGCGCCGTACCGCGTCGATCTTGAGCTCGTGATCCTGCGGATGCCAGTGCGGATGCTCCTCCTGCACGACCTCGAGTCGTGTGTCCGCGAACGCGCGCTCCTGGCTCTTCCTGACGATGGCGGCATCGCGCCCGTCGACGTGGATCGCGGGATCGATCAGGACCAGGCGCCGCGTCCACTCCGGAGCGGCTGCCGCGGCGACCGTGCTGGCGGCGCCTCCGAGCGAATGACCGATGACCGCGTCCCAGGGGCCGCCGTCATAGGGCTGTGTCGCCGCGAGATCGGCACCGTACGCGGCGACGCTGTAATCGAGGGACCGCGGGGCGTCGCCGTGTCCGCGGAGGTCGACGGCCGTCGCATGCCAGCCCGCCGTGGCGAGAGCATCGCCGAGGCGCCACATCAGAGCGCCGGAGGAACCGAGACCGTGGACCAGGAGGGCCCGCCGAGAGGCCGTGGGGGAGCCCCAGGCGATGCGAGGCAGGGTGAGCGGTGCGGGCATGGCACCAGCCTACGACCGGTGGGGGCGCGGTCAGCCGCGCGGAACCAGAGGCGGCAGGTCGGCCGCGATCGTCAGGACGCGCTCGGCTGCGGCGTGACCCGCGGAGAGGCGCGTGGCGAGATCGTCGCCGTCGAGGGTCGCACTCAGGAAGCCGGAGGCGAAGGCGTCTCCGGCCCCGACCGGCTCGACGACCTCGACCACCGGGGCCGGGACGAACACCGGCTCGGACTCGCCCTCGAACGCGGTCGCCCCCACGTCGCCGTCCTTGACGACCAGCAGGCCGCAGTTCGGCAGGAACGCACGGATCTCGGCAGGTGAGACCGTCCCCCAGATGCGCTCCGCCTCGTCGCGCCCGACGAAAGCGATGTCGGCGGCGTCGGCCAGGCGGGCGAGGGTCTCGGCCGCGTCTTCCCTGCTCCACAGCTGACGGCGGTCGTTCACGTCGAAGGACACGAGAGCGCCCGCCGTGCGGGCATCGATGAAGAGCCGATCGGTCATCTCCCGGCAGGACGCGGAGAGGGCGGGGGTGATCCCGGTCGTGTGCACGATGCGCACACCCTCGAGCCGTGACGGCGCCAGGAAGCCGGGTTGCATGAGCGAGGCGGCCGATCCTCGGCGGTAGTAGTAGACGGTCGACGTCTCGACGCCGGGGTCCTTGAACATGACTCCGGTCGGGGAATCCTCGTCCCGCTCGACCCACAGCTCCACGCCACGACGTTCGAGCTCCGAGGTGATCCGGTCGCCCATCGGGTCCGCGCCGAGTCGCGAGGCCCAGGCGGCGCGGTGTCCGCTGGCGGCGACGCCGACGGACACATTCGCCTCCGCGCCGGCGAGACCGAGCGTCGCCTGTGCGGCATCGGCGAGTCCGGCGTCGGTCGGGGTGATCAACACCATGGACTCGCCGACGCAGACGATCTCGGGGGCGGAGCTCGGAGTGGAAGGGGAGTTCATGAAGGAGTGACCGCCAAGGGTTCGGTGTCGGGATGCGGGCTCGCGTCGCGATGACGCAGATCAGGGAAGGAACGGACGAAGACGACGGAGACGATCAGCCCGACCGCCGCGAAGATCGTGGCGGCGAGGTACGCGCCTCGCCAGTCGCTGGCATCGACGAGGAAGCCGGCGACGGCGGAACCGGCGGCCGCGCCGATCAGCTGGCCGGTGCCGGCCCAGCCGAACGCCTCCGCGGTCTCGCTGAACTTCACACTCGCGGTGGTGATGGCGAAGAGGACGGCGAGGGCGGGGGCGATGCCGATGCCCGCGAGGATCAGGGTGCCGCCGAGCCAGAACACGTTGAGCGTGACCATCGTCAGGCCGAGTCCGATCGTGACGATCAGCAGACGGCGCGCCATGGCCCAGGGGCCGATGGGGATGTGCCCGAACGCCAGGCCGCCCGCCAGGCTCCCGGCCGAGAACACGGCGAGGATGAGTCCGGCCGCCAGGCTTCCGTGTTCGAAGGTGGCCACCACGCCCACCTCCACGGCGGCACAGGCGCCGATCAGCAGGAAGCCGATCACTGTCGCCAGCAGGACCGGCGGCTTGAGGACGACCTTGCCCAGTGCATGGCGGCTGCGCGGGATGCGCACGCGTCCGACTTCGGGGGAGAGGATGAACCAGGCGCCCCCGACGACGAGGACGATCGCGACGAGCAGAAGGCCCTCCGTGGTCCCGACCTGGGTGGACACGAGCGTGATGACGACCGGCGCCAGCACCCAGATGATCTCCTGCAGCGACGCGTCGAGGGAGAACAGCGGAGTGAGGTGGGAGGAGTTGACGAGCTTCGGGTAGATCGTGCGGACCGCAGCCTGGACCGGCGGGGTGGACAGCCCGGCGACCATCCCGAGGGCCATGTAGCCGGGCACATCGAGGGGAAGGATCGCGAGGCCGAGCACCGCGACGACGCACACGGCGAGCGTCAGGGTGAGCACCCGCCGCATCCCCCAGGCGCCCATCCACCGACTCGTGACGGGACCTGCGACGGCCTGGCCGACGCTCGTCGCCGCGAGGACGAGTCCGGCCGATCCGTACGACCCGGTCTGCTGCTCGACGTGCAGCAGGATCGCCAGCGACATCATGCCGTTGGGGAAGCGCGCGGTCAGCTGAGCCGCGATCATGCGCGCCACACCAGGCGTGCGAAGAAGATCCCGATATCCCGCCACGAGACAACGGTACCGGGCCTCGGAGGCGGTCGTGGAAGCGCTCGTGCGGCGACACGCCGCGACACGCCGAACGACGAATTCCACAGGAATCCGAATGTCCGAGGACCGGCGTACGGTGCCCCCTGTGGATGGATCGTTCACAGGGGCTTCCCAGCCGCGATTTCACGCGGTTCGCGCCCCTCAGGACGGGGCCTTCGCCTGTGGAGGAAACGGTGGAGAACCTGTGTTGAGGCCGTGGAGAACGGTGGATAACTACACGGATGTAACTACTACCCCTTGTGGTCGCCCCCAATGTCGGTCCCCATATGTAGTATTGAAGTCCCGGCAGGGGGTCTACCGGGAAACAGCCTGATGAGAAGCAGGCCAGAGATTTGAGGGGTTACGAAAAGATGTCGATCACGGTCTACACCAAGCCTTCCTGCGTTCAGTGCAACGCGACCTACCGTGCCCTGGATGCCAAGGGCATCGAGTACGAGGTTCTCGACCTCTCCGAGGACCCGACGGCCCTCGAGCAGGTCAAGGCGCTCGGCTACCTGCAGGCGCCTGTCGTCGTCACCGACGAGGGCCACTGGTCGGGCTTCCGTCCCGACAAGATCGACGAGCTCGCCTCTCGTCTGGCGTGACCTCCCATGAGCGCCGTCGCGACCGCAGCGCCGCTCCTGATCTACTTCTCGAGCGTGTCGGGTAACACCGCGCGGTTCGTCGAGAAGCTCGGGCTCCCCGCCCGACGAATCCCCCTCCACCGGAACGAAGAAGACCTCGTCATCGACGAGCCCTTCGTGCTGGTCACCCCCACCTACGGCGGGGGCGCGGGACGAGGCGTCGAGAAGGGCGCCGTTCCCAAGCAGGTGATCCGGTTCCTCAACGACGAGCGCAACCGGCGTCACCTCCGCGGTGTGATCTCCGCGGGCAACACCAACTTCGGCGATGCCTTCTGCCTCGCCGGTGACATCATCAGCCGCAAGTGCCACGTGCCTCACTTGTATCGGCTCGAGATCTTCGGCACACAGGACGATGTGGATCGCGTGAGCGACGGATTGGAACGACGGTGGCAGCTTCAGTGACCGAGACAGTGGCATTCAAGGCGAACCCCTCCTACGAGGGACTCGACTATCACGCCCTCAACGCGATGCTCAACCTGTACGACGCGAACGGGAAGATCCAGTTCGACGCCGATAAGCGGGCCGCGCGGGAGTACTTCCTGCAGCACGTGAACCAGAACACGGTGTTCTTCCACTCGCTCAAGGAGCGCCTGGACTACCTCGTGGAGAAGGAGTACTACGAGGGCGCCGTCATCGAGAAGTACTCGATGGAGTTCATCCAGAAGCTCAACGACCTCGCCTACGGCAAGAAGTTCCGCTTCGAGACGTTCCTGGGTGCGTTCAAGTACTACACGAGCTACACGCTCAAGACCTTCGACGGCAAGCGCTACCTCGAGCGCTTCGAGGACCGCGTCGTGATGACCGCCCTCGGCCTCGCGGACGGCGACGAGAAGCTCGCCGTCGCCCTCGTCGAGGAGATCATCTCCGGTCGCTTCCAGCCGGCCACCCCGACGTTCCTCAACGCGGGCAAGGCACAGCGCGGTGAGCTCGTCAGCTGCTTCCTGCTGCGCATCGAGGACAACATGGAGTCCATCGCCCGCGGCATCAACTCCGCGCTGCAGCTGTCCAAGCGCGGTGGCGGCGTGGCACTGCTGCTGTCGAACATCCGCGAGTCGGGTGCGCCGATCAAGCAGATCGAGAACCAGTCGTCCGGAATCATCCCCGTGATGAAGCTGCTCGAAGACAGCTTCAGCTACGCCAACCAGCTCGGTGCCCGTCAGGGTGCGGGAGCGGTGTACCTCAACGCGCACCACCCCGACATCATGCGATTCCTCGACACGAAGCGTGAGAACGCCGACGAGAAGATCCGCATCAAGACCCTGTCGCTGGGCGTCGTCGTCCCCGACATCACGTTCGAGCTCGCGAAGAACGACGAAGACATGTACCTGTTCTCGCCGTACGACGTCGAGAAGGTCTACGGCGTGCCCTTCGGCGACATTTCGGTCACCGAGAAGTACCGCGAGATGGTCGACGACCCGCGCATCAAGAAGACCAAGATCAACGCGCGCGAGTTCTTCCAGACCGTCGCCGAGATCCAGTTCGAGTCCGGCTACCCGTACGTCATGTTCGAGGACACGGTGAACAAGGCCAACCCGATCAAGGGTCGGATCAACATGTCCAACCTCTGCAGCGAGATCCTGCAGGTGAACACGCCGACCACCTACAACGATGACTTGTCGTACGACAACATCGGCAAGGACATCTCCTGCAACCTCGGCTCGATGAACATCGCGCTGTCGATGGATGCCGACGACCTCGGCCAGACCGTCGAGACGGCGATCCGCGCGCTCACCGCGGTCAGCGACCAGAGCCACATCGGCTCGGTGCGCTCGATCGAGGACGGCAACGACCGTTCGCACGCGATCGGCCTCGGCCAGATGAACCTGCACGGCTACCTCGCTCGCGAGCACGTGCACTACGGGTCGGAAGAGGGCATCGACTTCACGAACATCTACTTCTACACGGTGCTGTTCCACGCGTTGCGTGCCTCGAACAACCTCGCGATCGAGCGCGGTACGACGTTCGACGGGTTCGAGGACTCGAAGTACGCGTCGGGGGAGTTCTTCGACAAGTACATCGATCAGGCGTGGGTGCCCGCGACCGAGAAGGTCAAGGAGCTCTTCGCCGGCAAGCACATCCCGACGCAGGAGGACTGGGTCG
This sequence comes from Microbacterium sp. PI-1, assembly GCF_004337555.1. Classification (NCBI taxonomy): domain Bacteria; kingdom Bacillati; phylum Actinomycetota; class Actinomycetes; order Micrococcales; family Microbacteriaceae; genus Microbacterium; species Microbacterium sp. PI-1. The sequence continues at coordinate 197,161 of NZ_SJYZ01000003.1, forward strand.
AGCTGAAGGCCTCGATCCAGAAGCACGGCATCTACAACCAGAACCTGCAGGCGGTCCCGCCCACGGGCTCGATCTCGTACATCAACAACTCCACGTCGTCGATCCACCCGATCGCGTCGAAGATCGAGATCCGCAAGGAAGGCAAGCTCGGTCGCGTGTACTACCCGGCGGCGTTCATGACGAACGACAACCTGGAGTACTACCAGGACGCATACGAGATCGGCTACGAGAAGGTCATCGACACGTACGCGGCGGCCACCCAGCACGTCGATCAGGGTCTGTCGCTGACGCTGTTCTTCAAGGACACCGCCACCACGCGCGACATCAACAAGGCGCAGATCTACGCGTGGCGCAAGGGCATCAAGACGATCTACTACATCCGTCTGCGTCAGCTGGCGCTCGAGGGCACCGACATGGCCGAGTGCGTCTCGTGCATGCTCTGACCTGAGAACCTGTCGACCCGAGAACGCGGCTGAAAACCGAGAAACGACGAAGAACATGACCCCTGAAAGACTCAAGCTGGTCTCCAGCGTGCAGGCGATCAACTGGAACCGCATCCAGGACGACAAGGACCTCGAGGTCTGGAACCGTCTGGTGAACAACTTCTGGCTGCCGGAGAAGGTGCCGCTGTCGAACGACGTGCAGTCGTGGAACACGCTCACCCCCGACGAGCAGCTGCTCACCATGCGGGTGTTCACTGGTCTGACGCTGCTCGACACGATCCAGGGCACCGTGGGTGCGGTGTCGCTGATCCCCGACGCGATCACGCCGCACGAAGAGGCCGTGTACACGAACATCGCGTTCATGGAGTCGGTGCACGCGAAGAGCTACTCCTCGATCTTCTCGACTCTCGCGTCGACGAAGGAGATCGACGAGGCGTTCCGGTGGTCGACCGAGAATCCGAACCTTCAGAAGAAGGCTCAGATCATCATGGACTACTACCAGGGCGATGACCCGCTCAAGCGCAAGGTGGCCTCCACCCTGCTGGAGTCGTTCCTCTTCTATTCGGGCTTCTACCTGCCGATCTACTGGTCGTCCAAGGCGAAGCTGACGAACACGGCCGACCTGATCCGCCTCATCATCCGTGACGAGGCCGTGCACGGGTATTACATCGGCTACAAGTTCCAGAAGGGCCTCGAGAACGAGACCCAGGAGCGTCGTGACGAGCTCAAGGACTACACGTTCTCGCTGATGTACGAGCTCTACGACAACGAGGTGCAGTACACGCAGGACCTCTACGACGGCGTCGGTCTGACCGAGGACGTGAAGAAGTTCCTGCACTACAACGCCAACAAGGCCCTCATGAACCTGGGCTACGAGGCGATGTTCCCCTCCAGCGTCACGAACGTGAACCCGGCGATCCTGTCCGCGCTCTCGCCGAACGCCGACGAGAACCACGACTTCTTCTCGGGGTCGGGCTCGTCGTACGTCATCGGCAAGGCCGAGGCCACGGAAGACGACGACTGGGACTTCTGAGAATGCCTGTGCGGCGTCACGCATTGTGGCGCCGCCACACGTTGAAGTTGGCGCCCGTCACAGGAACCGTCACAGACTCGGTAGTTGGCGTAAGAAACCGTTGAGAGTGGGGTGCGAGGCCGATGCCCAGCAAGCCGCACCCCACTCCCCAGAGCATCACCAGTTCGTGGCCTGACGTCCCCTTTGAGGATCCCGCTGGTGAGGCTGCACGCCGATTCGTCGTGAAGTTGCGTTATAAGTCATGGCTGAATAGCGTCAGTCGGCGCCTCGACCAGGCTTTGACGAAGGCTGCTTTCGACGCGGGCGCCTAGGTGACATACGAGAGTCCGCAGTATCGTTCAGTGGGCACAACGTATGCGCGGAAAACCCGGCGCTCCGCCGGTTGGTGCTGACGACCACCCCGGGCGACGCCGGAACATGGATCCATCCACCCAATGCTGCCGGGTTCGGTATATCGGCGCAGAGGTCAGTCCCGAATCAGTTCGGGACTGACCTCTACGCGCAAGCGGCCAACAATGCCGTCGCAACGGAACGGGTTCCGCTGTCTGCCCCACTCTGGCCGCGGGCGCACCGACGACTTGCTACGCCACCTTGCGATGGATGGAGGGGCCGACAGCAATGAGTGTCCGCTCCTTCAGTAGCTGCGGACAGGGGCGCCGTCTGGGGCTACGCTCCGGCGCTGCGGGCACGCAGACGAGCAACTCCTTGTCTCGGACCAGCGCGCATGACAAGCAGAACTTCCGCCATGCGCCAGACTCGTTGAATACACCAGACCTACCGGGAAACACGTACGCGATGGACGCTCGGCTCACGACAGCGTGCCTGGGAGGAGGGAACGAAACATGGACCGGAGACCTTTACCGTTAGCGCGAACGGTCGCGACAGCGGCTGGACTGTTGCTCATCGCCGGGCTTGCCGGGTGCGACAGCGGCCAGCGCATCTACGAGGAAGCTGTGACTGCGGCGGAGCAGGGGGTGGCTCTGTCACTAGAGAACACGACGGCTCAGATCAGCGATCTTCTCGCGGAGCGCTCTGCGGCGACTGAGATTTCGACAGAGGATATCTCCGCGATCTTCCTGGCGGATGCGAGGGGCTACGAGACCGAACCGCTGGACGCGATTCAGACACGTGCGCTTTTCGATATGACGGAGAACAGCGACGGATCTTTGACCTTCTCGATTTTCATCGTGGACAGTGTGTACCGCGCGAGTGGACTGACCACCACTAGCCAGTCGCGGTATAGCTGCGGGGAGATCACGGGCCGCTTCGGAGGTGGCGCGCTGTCGGTGGAGGATCTGGACTGCCCGCCGGTGTTCCAACAGCGGGCTGGGGACGAATCGGTGTACCTGTCGATGACAGCAAACGCGGAGAAGTACGGAGTGAGTGTGGGTACGTCGCCATGACGCGCCCGAGAAGAGCGCCCTGGAAAGTCGTGGCGGCGTGCTTGCTGATCCCCGCAGCGACATACCTCAGCTCGTGCACCGGAGACGACGCTGCGCAGAGGACGGTCGTCGAGGTTGAGACCTGGGTCCTCGTGATCGGACCGGCGCTCAGCGTGGCTGATATCAGCGGTCCGGTGAGCCTGTGGACTTTGTGACCCGCGCGGAATCATCGACGCGAGAAGGTCGCCGACTCGGCGCGGCTTGCTCCGGTCGAGCGGGCGATGAACGAGTCCTAAGCCCCCATGCGCGAACTCCTCGAAGACGAATCAAAGTGTGCCGCGCGTCGCCGTTGCCGGTAACGGCGCGGTCGCTCCGGCCGGTCCCTGGAGTGCCCGGCGGATCGAGGGTTCGGCAGTGTACGGGTACGGGCTACGCGGAATCACCACCGCCGATGGACGTCATCGGAGCGCATCTGGAGGTGCTGAAGTTCAGACTGGGCTTGAGCCAACTGCGACAGATCTGCGCCAGGCTGGTCGACGCCGCACACCGTTGCAGTCTCGGCTGATGTCTTTCACAACCCAGGTGTGATCCTGCAAGGGTCGCGGAATTCTCTGATTCCGCGACCCTTCTTGCAATTTCTCTGACGCGCGCCATTCAGTCGGACGAGCTCAGCGGGTCGTGGCTGCCGGAGTTCGTCGGCTTTCCGTCAGGCGGGGATGTTGAGGTACTTGGAGACGGCTTCGCGCACGACAGCGCCGATTGACGCCACGTCGGAGGGTTCGCCGGCAGCGGTTCGGCGGGCTACTTCAGTCTTCACTGCCGTATACATGGCTTCGGATACTTGCGCTCCCAGAAGGCGCGGGTACAGGCCGCCGGTCCCGCGTCGTCGCGGTGCGTCAGGCAAGGCCGAGGTAACGTCTGCGGCGGGAGCTGCCGGGGTCGCCTGAACCGGTGCGGTCGGCTTGGTCGAGGGGGCCATGGGATGCCGCCTTTCGGTTCTTCGGTGATCAGGCCGCAGGGGTGCAGGATCGTTGTGGGCCTGGGCGACCGACGGGACGAACCTGTCGGTGTGCCGTGCGTCAAGGTGGCTTCGACGAGTCCGCACGAATGCCGTGGCAGTTACAGCAACGGCGTTGATCGCGTCGACGCTTCCGGGAGGCGCGTCGATCACGGTGCATCAATCGCACCGAAAGCATACACCTTAGGCCTAAGGCCTAAGGCCTAAGGCCTAAGGCCATGTTATGCTTCGACTTCTGCGGCGCCGTGGCCGGAGTTTTCACGCCACTACCGAAGAAGCCGCACCGGGGGGCTTATGAAAAGGCAACGAACCAGAGTCTGGGCAGGGGTGACCGCAGCCGCGCTCGGGGTGATGCTGTTGGTGGCGGTCCCGAGCGTGACGGCATCCGCTGTGGGGAGCAATGACCTGCTGGTACGGTCCGTCGGTTCGTTCAGCAGTCCCTCCCGCCCCGACGGAACGACAGCGCCGCTGTGCGTGAACTACGGTACCGGCGATCCAGCGACCTTCTCGCCGACGAACAACCAGTCGACGGCGTGGGGGGCATCCAATCAGGTGCGTTCAGGTACGCAGCTCAGCGTTCTGAGCAGTCCGACCCCGCCGTGCTGGCCGTCGCCTGAGCAGAGCAGCGGCTTGGGCTTCGAAGGCATCACTGCCGCGTCCCCGGTGGGCGACTATTTCGAGATCGGGCGCTTCACGCACTTCAACAACACGATCCAGAACGGTCTGCACTGGGTCAACCTCGACGCGTCGATGACCATCACGAACCCGTACACACTCGCACAGGAGCAGCTTGATGCGTCGTACCGGATTCGGCTGCAGGAGAGCCCTGAGCAGTTCCAGCTGCCTGGCGACCCCGTACCGACAACGGCTGACTGTCAGTTCCAACCCGGCGAGACGAACTCGTTCGCGGGCGGGACCACCGTCCCGGCATACGTCAACGGATACAACACGGGTCCGGCATCGTTTACGTTCAACGACCCGAACCTTCCGAGTTCCTTGAACCCGGTGACGACGCAGCGGGTGGCCTGCGCGGACAGCTTGTATGTCGTGCCCGTGGATCCGACCGATCCGTCAGAAACGCTCACCTGGGGCGAGACGTCAGTGCGAGTGGGTATCGGAGGCTGGGCACCGGTCGTCGGCGGAACCTGCGATTCCACGAATGTGCTGGCTGGTCCCGTGGTGTACACCCCGGAATCCGAGACGACGATGCTCTGCATGCTGGGGAGGATCATTCCGGCGACGATCTCGGTGGAGAAGCTCGTTGAGGACATGCCGGATGGAGAGTTCGGCTTCGAGCTGGTTGAACAGGACCAAGGGCAGGATCCGCCCGTCGATGACCCGAGCCGCAGTACTGAATTCTCGATCACGACAAGCGGGGGCACCGGGACCCTCGATCTCGGTGAGATCGAGCCCGGGCTCTACCGGCTGACCGAAACGAACGTCCCAGATGGCTACGAGCTCAACGATCTGAGCTGCGTGAATGCCGACGATGAATCCATCATCACGACCGACGGCTTCCTGGATCTCGACTCGGGAGTCGCGGCGACCTGCAGGTTCGTGAACGGGCCCGTCACCACGGCGGGTCTGACACTCTCGAAGCAGGTCGATCTGGGTGCCGCAGAGCCGACGGCGTGGACGCTGTCGGCAAGCGGGCCCTCCACGATCAGCGGCGCGGCGGGTGCCGCCTCGGTGACCGATGCGAGGGTCGCCCCGGGAGAGTACTCGCTCACGGAGTCGGGTGGGCCGGCGGGGTACGAGCAGACCGGCCTCGTGTGCCTGGACGACGAGCAGACTGAGGTTCCTCTCACCGATGGGAACCGGATCACGCTTGCCGTGGGCCAGGAAGTGACCTGTACCTTCACGAACACAACCACGATGGGCACGCTCACCTTGGTGAAGGAGGTGGCTTCGGGAAGCGCTGCACCGTCTGCGTGGACGTTGACTGCGGATGGTCCGACCCCGATCACAGGGAGGAGTGGCGCGGCATCGGTCACGGCCGCGTCGGTGGCTGCTGGCGTTTACACGCTCACAGAGTCGGAGGGTCCGGCAGGCTACCAACAGCAGAGCCTTGCGTGTGCGAACGGTGCAAATGCGGTGGCGATCGAAGGCGCACAGCTGCGGATCGCTCCAGGCGCAGATGTGACGTGCACCTTCACGAACAGCGAGCAGTCGACTGCTGGCGGCGCTTCGGGACCGGCCGGACTTGCGAATACGGGCTCTTCGTTCCCGGTGTGGCCGGTGCTCGGCGGAGTTCTGGTGCTGCTTCTCCTCGGCGGTGGCGCAATGTGGGCCGGAACACGTCGGAAAGAAGAGCTCACGGAGAGGTCACCCCGCTAGCAATATCCCGCACACCGCCCATCGGAGAATCCGCAGGTTCCCCGCCTGGCGGCGCGGCGTCATCCCTCGTCGGTCACCACGAAGACCCCGGCCCGCAGCTCCCCTCGAGCGGCGGGCCGGGGGCTTTCGCGTGATCAGCCCAGCGGCAGCGACGTGAAGGAAGCGGAGAAGTCCGGCACGTTCGCCGGCAGGAACGGAGCAGACCCGACGTCAACGAGCGGGTCGTCCTTCGTGTGCCTGTTCCAGAGCTCCGGGAGGGCGCGAAGGAGGAACTTCTCGATCTTGACGATCGCTCCGGCCTCGGGATTGACGGTCAGGCGGAACCGGGCGTCGTCGGTCTCGTAGCCGAGCACCTTGTTCGCTGAGGAGCCCTCCTCGACCGTGATCCCCCCGGCGAGAGCGAGGGCTTCGAGGAAGGTCGCCCGGTACTCCGCTGACGCGGTCAGGATGACGACGGAGTGTCCGAGCGCGTTGAGCATGTGCTCGGCGGCAGGTACCGCGAACTCCTCCTCGATGCTCTCGTACAGGCCGTTGGTCTCGGGCTCGCCGTCCTGGGGCATCTTGGCCGCTTCTGCCTTCTCTGCGACCAACTTCGCTTCCAGTCCTTCCTCCCATGCGGCGAGGAAGGCTACGGGATCGGCGGGGAAATCAGACGGGGAAACGGGGAGGAACTCGAGCGCTGCTTCGTATTCGAGGACTTCGGTGGAAGTCGCGGGCGCAGCACCGATCGGATACTGCGAGCCGTAGTAGGAAGTCCATGCTCGTTCGACCGCCGACTCGTCGCCGTACTGCGCCGCGGCGTGGAGATCGGTGTGCGACGTCTGCGAGTACGTGTGGTCCGTGTTACTCACGTACGTGTCGCTCGCCTCCGTGACGACAGCGGCGGTCGCTCCCGTTCGGAAACTCCCGAAGGGCAGGAACTTCTCGTTCGGGCCACCGATCATCCCCAGGTGATGCGTGGTGATGGTCACCTGCATCGGCTGGACGACGGCGTCACGGATCGAGGCTGCGGTCTCGTTCAGGTACGTCGAAGCGGAGGCGGCTTGCGGCTCGCCGACGACCCCTGGTGGGATCAAGAGGGAGGCCGTGACGGCAACGGCGGCCACCGCAGTGCCACCGACCGATACCGCCACGACGCGTCCGACGGGGCGACGTCGGGTACGACCGATCTCCCGGTGGAGCGCACGTCGCGGAGCCTGCGACGAGGTGGCGTAGGTGGGCTTCATCTCGCGCACCGTGTCAAGGATGTCCATGGATGATCTCTTTCTCAGCGAGTCGGATGTGTGTGGTCGCGGGACGAGGCGCGTGGTCAGCCTCCGGCGACGGTGGGGGTGCCGCGAGCTTCGCCCGGATACGGCTCAATCGCGATCGGACCGTGCCGACGGGGATGCGCAACGCGGTCGCGATCTGCTCGTAGGTGAGGTCGCCCCAGGCATGCAGGAAAAGGACTTCGCGGTCACGAGTCGATAGCGCGGCAATCCGTGGATAGAGGCGTTCGATCGCCTCCGCCGCGTCGAGTTGAGCGGATGACCGGTCGTGATCGTCCGGAGCGATCGGGTCGCTGTGGGCGAAGGCCGCCTGTAGCACACGCCAGTGCTGAGCCTGGGCTCGGCGGTGTTGGCTGAGCACTTTCGTCGCGATGCCCATCAACCAGGGGAGCGCGGACGTGCGATCCAGATCGAAGTGCCTGCGCTTGCGGAACGCGATGAGGAAGGTCTCGCTCACGATGTCGTCGCTGGCGGCTGGGCCGACGCGGCGGGCCACATAGGCCGAGACCGCCTCGATATGTCGTTCGAATATCTCGGAGAACCTCTCCGCAGCCCGGATCGATTCGCGGATGATGTCGTTGTCGTTGGTCACACTGGATATCCGTCACTCGGCGCGATTCGGTTCCATCGGTGGCCCCTCGCCTACGCGACTCACGCTAGCGCGCGGACGAGGCGCTGATGTCGGAGGCGCCTGCGATCATCCAAGGATGGATCCCCTGCGACTCCGGCTCTGGTCGGAACACGACCACGATCTGCTGCACGCCGCGAACACCCCGGCGATGACCGATCATCTGGGCGGCCCCGAGACCGAAGACCAGATTGCGGAGCGCCACGCCCGCTATCTTCGTCTGATCGAGGCCGGCGAGGCGCGGATGTTCGTGATCGAGGATGCCCGGGGCTCGGCGCTCGGATCGATCGGCCACTGGCACGTCGAGTGGCGGAAGGAGCCGGCACTGGAGAGTGGATGGTTCGTCCTGCCCGAAGCGCAAGGACGAGGGGTGGCGTCGAACGCCTTGGCGCTCGTCGTCGACGACGCTCGTGCGCATCGAGCGGGCCGGCGCTTCCTGACTGCCTTCCCCGAGGTAGGGAATGCTGCGTCGAACGGGGTCTGCCGACGCAACGGCTTCACCTTGGCGGGGACCGTCACAGGGCAGTTCCGCGGCGCGGAGCTGACCATGAACGAGTGGGCCCTGCCACTCACCAGCACGTCAGAGGTCAGCCCGCCGGATACTCCTGGGCCTTGAGCGCCCTCGCGAGGTGGGCGGCGTTGCGCGCGGCCGTGCTGATCGCCGACGCGACCTTTTCCGGAGTCTCCTCCAGGTCTTTGTAGTCGGTCGTGTGCATGGCCTCGCCATTCCAGTAGACCGAGCCCTGGGCGGGAATCGTGTAACCCACGTCGTTCAGGGACTGGAACAGGATCGCCGCGATGTGGTGCGCCCCGTCCTCGTTTCCCACGATGCCGGCCACGGCGACCTTGTCGAACAGGGTCGGCCTGCCGCGGGCATCGGTCTCGCCGAGCTCAGCGTCGAGTCGCTCGAGCACGCGCTGTGCCACGCTCGAGTGCTGTCCCATCCAGGTGGGGGTGACGAAGACGAGGATGTCGGCGTCCAGCACACGCCGTCGGATGCTCGGCCACTCGTCGTCGCCGCCCATGTCCTTCTCCACGCCGGGACTCAGGGTGAGGTCGACCGCGCGGACGAGGTCGCCGGTGACGCCATGCGCGGCGAGGGCGTCGAGCACCTGGGTCGCGAGGAGGTCGGAACTGGAGGCAGCGGGCGACGGCTTCAGCGTGCAGGGGACGGCGACCGCGGAGAGTGGTGTCTTCATGCTCCGAGCAGACCAGAATCCACGGCGGGTGCACAGGGGCTTCCCGTGTCCGGGCTATCCTGGTAAACGGCACCGACGACAGGAGATCCCGTGATCCTCAGCTTCCTCTTCTTCATGATCCTCTTCATCGGGGGAATCCTGCTGCTGGGCATCTCGTTCGGGCTACCGGCGTTCCAGGCGCTCGCGTTCTGCGGCGGCCTCCTGCTGGTGACTCTGGCCATGGCGTTCATGCTCCGCGAGGGCGGTTCGGCTACCCGCCGCTCGAAGAACTGGTCGGGCAACCCCACCGAGTGATCCTCACCGCCGCTTGGCGAGTCTCGCTTCGAGGTTCGCCCTGACGGCGGGCCACTCCGGCTCGATGATCGAGTACTCCACGCTGTCCCGCAACGCGCCGTTGCGATAGCGGCTCATCGCGCGCATCACACCGTCCTGTTTGGCCCCGAGTCGTTCGATGGCCGCGCGGGACTGGAAGTTCACCCACTGTGTGGTGAGCCCGACACGGAACGCCCCGAGTGACTCGAACGCGTGGCGGAGCAGCAGCAGCTTCGACTCCGCGTTCGTGCCGGTCCCGTGCGCGGATGGCCGGTTCCAGGTGTAGCCGATGTGCAGCCGCGGGACATCCGCGACGATGTCGTAGTACGAGGTGAGCCCGAGGATGCGGCCCGCGGCGTCGAAGGCGGTGAAGGGCACCATCTCGCCCTTGTCGATGAGTCCCATCCGCCGTTCGACCTCGGCGGCGACCCCATCCGGCGCGGGAACCGAGGTGTACCACGCCGTCTTCCACAGGTCGCCTTCCTGCACCGCGTCGATGAGTCCGTCGACGTGCGAGCGTGCGAGCGGACGAAGCTCGACGAGTTCTCCGGTGAGGGTGACGGGGGCGGGAGCGACGAGGAAGGCCATGAGGATATTCAATCAGCGCGTCAGGAGACTGCGAGCGGGACGGCGCCCTCGCTCAGCAAACGCTGGAACGCGGCGACCAGCTCGACCGTGACGCCCAGCTCGAACGCGAGGCTGGCGAGGTGCGGGCCGCGGACAGCTTCGGCCTCGGCGTAGGCGCGCGAGGTGATGAGCTGGCGCGCCGCCCACTCATCGGCGCGACGTTCCTGCTGTGCGCGGAGCACGGGAGCCGAAGTGGGACGGTGCCCCAGGTGGGCGTGGCCGAGTTCGTGCGCGAGGACGCTGCGCATCGTTCGGCTGCTCATCCCCGGCGCGAGGCGGATCGTGCGTGTCTCGGGGTCGAAGCCACCCCGGGTGCGGCCAGGACGTTCGACGATGCGCAACCGCCGCTCGTCGGCGAGGCGGACGAGGTGCTGCATGATGCTCCTCCTCGTCGCGGTCCGTGCCGGCCCCTGGTGGCCGGATCAGTCGTAGAGGTCGTCCGAGTCGGCGTCGTGGCGGACGCGGGATTCGAAGGCGACTTCGCGGCTATCTTCGCGTGGACCGGTGACATCGGGTGTGCGGCGGAGCGGCGTGATGCGGGCGGTGGGTTCGCCGTCCGCGCGGAGTCGCTCCTCCGCACGGGCGAGCAGCACGTGCGGATCGACACCGAGCGTGGCGCAGACGGAGTAGACCACCGGAACGGGGATCGCGCGCTTGCCGGTGACGTAGTTGTCGAGGGCGCTGCGTGCGATCCCGATCCCGCGAGCCATCGCGGCGATGCTGCTCCGGGAGGCGGCGATCTCCGCGCGCATCTGGCGGCCCACGGCTTCGTTGAACTCCTCAGCAGCTGTCTTCACCCGGCTCACGATAGCAGCGCTCCGAAGCCAGAATGCTGCCATTCTGGTTCACTCGGCGGCGGTGAGTGTCCGTGCGGAGCGGTAGCGTAGGCGTATGGGGACAGATCTGCGTCATTTGTTGGCATACGAAGTGGAAGGAGCGCGTCTGCACGCCGGTGTGGCCTTCGCAGACCTCGCACACCGCTCGGGGATCGGCACGAACAGGTTGGCGAATCTCCTCGACGCGAAGGTGGACTTCACCGTGGTCGATCTGGCGGCCATCGCCGAGGTGCTGGAGGTGACGGTGACCGCGCTTCTGCCGGCCTCGGCCGCTGACGATGGGTGAAGTCTGTCGTGCGGAGTAGCGTGGTCCGCATGAAGACCGTGCCTTTCGGATCCACCACCGCTCCCGCCGTCATCGCCGGCATGATGCGCATCCACGACAAAGACGATGCGCACGTCCGGACGCTCTACGCGGCGGCGCGAGACGCGGGCATCGACTTCTTCGATCACGCGGACATCTACGGCGGGAGCATGCACCACTGCGAGGCGCGCTTCGCAGACGCGTTGCAGCTCAGCGCATCCGAGCGCGACGAGATCGTGCTGCAGACCAAGTGCGGCATCGTGCCGGCACAGGGCATGTTCGACTTCTCCTACGAGCACATCGTGGGTCAGGTCGAGGGGTCGCTGGCGGCGCTGCGCACCGATCGTCTCGACGTGCTGCTGCTCCACCGCCCCGACATCCTGGTCGAACCCGACGAGGTCGCCCGCGCGTTCGACGACCTCGAAGCCGCGGGCAAGGTGAAGGCGTTCGGCGTCTCCAACCACACGCCGCGGCAGATCGACCTTCTCCGCACGGCAGTCCGGCAGCCGCTGGTCGCGAACCAGTTGCAGCTGTCGCTCACCCATGCGCCCCTGCTCGCGCAACCGGTGGCGGCGAACATGGCCGGCCACGAGCAGAGCGTCGTCCGCGACGGCGGAGGTCTCGTGGAGTACTGCCGGATCAACGGCATCACGATCCAGGCGTGGTCGCCGTTCCAGGACGGATTCTCGCACGGTGTCTTCCTCGGCAACCCCGAGTACCCCCAGCTGAACGCCGTGATCGATCGTCTCGCGGCAGCGCACGGCGTGACACCGATCGCGATCGCGACCGCGTGGATCACCCGGCATCCGGCCGGCATGCAGGTCGTGCTCGGGACCACGACGCCGCAGCGGGTGCAGGATGCGGCGGCGGGTGCCGACGTCGTGCTCACGCGGCCCGAGTGGTACGAACTGTTCCGCGCGGCCGGGCACCTGCTGCCGTAGCCGTTCGAGGCAGGGGGATCCGGGCGGTAGCCGGCGAGGCGAGACGGCCCGGCGTCGTCTACCCTGAGTTCATGCCGTTCCTGTTCTCGCTCCTCGTCATCGCCCTGATGATCGGTGCGCTGATCGACATCATCACCCGCGACAACTCGCAGGTGAAGCACCTGCCGAAGATGGTGTGGATCATCATCGTCATCCTGCTGCCGCTCATCGGAAGCGCACTGTGGTTCGCGATCGGCCGCGAGTACGGCGATTCGGGCATCCCGATCCCGCGGCTGCGGCGAGCGGAAAGGTCCTCGCCGCAGACCGATGTGCGACCGGCCCCGCCGGTGGATCGGCGGACCACGGAGGAGCAGATCGCCGATCTCGACCGTGAGATCGAGGAATGGCGTCTTCGGCAAGAGATCGAGAAGCGCCGACGCGACGGCGAAGCCCCGTCAGGATCCGTCGGCTCGACCTCCTAGGCGGCGTGCGGGCGGTCGAACGATTCGCGGATCGCTTCCTCCAGCTGCGGGTGACGGAACTCGAACCCGGCGGCGGTGAGCTTCTCGGGGAGCACCCATCGGCTCTTCAGGACCAGCTCGGTCTCGGTCCGGATGCCGATGGCGCCGAGCTCCAGCATCCAGCGGGGCATCGGCGGACCGATCTGAGCGCCCAGCACGCGGCGCACGGTCGCCATGAACTCGACGTTGTCGACGGGATGCGGAGCGGCCGCGTTGACCGGTCCCTCCAGAGCCGGTGTCCGCTCGAGGAAGTCGATGATGCGGGCGACGTCTTCGATGTGCACCCAGCTGAAGCGCTGACGACCGCGGCGTGCCCCGGGGAAATGTCCCGTTCCTGCCGCGCGGCGAGCGGCGCTCACCGGCCAGCGCCCGTCGTACTGCGGGCCGCCGAGGCCGAGGCGTGTGAGGGTCTTCAACGGTTCGAGCACGCCGCCGTGACCGAGGACGATCGTGCTGCGCAGAGCGACCCGACGTGTGGCCGGGAGCTCTTCGGCGAACAGCGCCTGTTCCCACGCCTTCGCGACCTCGACGGAGAAGCCGGTGCCGATCTCGCCCGTGGACTCGATCATCGGGCGGTCCTCGGCGTGCCGGTAGATCGTGGCGGTCGAGGAGTTCACCCACAGCGGGGGAGGCGTCGTGGCCCGCGCGATCGCGGTGCGCAAGGAGGCCGTGGTGTCGAGTCGTGAGCGGAAGATCTCGGCCCGGTTCTCGGGCGTGTAGCGGCAGTTGACGCTCTTGCCGGCGAGGCCGATCACCAGGGTCGCGCCGTCGACCGCGCGATCGATCTCGACCTGGTCACCCCACCGGATGTCGGCGCCCGAGCGCGAGATCGTCACCACCTCGCGACCTGCGGCGCGGAGGCGCGGAGCCAGATGGGTCCCCATGAACCCCGTGGACCCGCCGATGACGACCCGTCCCGTGCCGATGTCGTCTGTGCTCATGCGGTCTGCTCCTTCGTGGTGGCAGGCTCGACGCGATAGTGGAAGTGGCCCCGGTACTCGTACACGCGGCCGATCAGGGGAACGTGGACGGTGAGGCTCACACGCTGGCGGTCGAGGGTGTCGTCGAAGCGCTCGGTCAGGCGGATGGTCGGCGAGATCAGGCGTGGGATGCGGAGCCGGAGTCGTCCCAGACGCACCCCGACCGCGGTGCTGGTGAGCCGGAGCGCGCCGTCCTTCGTCTCGACGTCGAAGCACGCGGCGATGAGGCCCGGTTCTCCGAGTTCGTCGACCACGCGCCCGCGCTGCGTGAGGGCCACGGCATCGCGCATCACCCACGTTCCTCGGGCGAAACGGAAGGTGCGTTCCCCGATGGCGCGTGAAGCGACCGTGCGGTTCTCGATGTGGAAAGGCACGTCGTGCTCCCACCCGGAGGCGACCACGCCGCGGTGTTCGAGGGGCCGCAGCAGAGGCCAGAGCCAGCGACGGGGAGTGCCGACCCGCTGGAACACGCCCTCGCCGATGCCGACCGCGCCGTCAGGGATCGCGGCGAAGTAGGAGCGCAGGCGGGGGTGCAGCTCGTCGATCCGTTCACCGAGCGCCCGGGCGTACGGGGACTGCGGCACGAACGTCACCCCTCGAGCCTAACTCGATGGTCGGCGGGTCCCGTCCGACGGCTCCGGGCGTTCAGTCTGTCGGACGCAGCAGGCGGTCGAGGAGCGCGAGCGCTTCGTGCTGTGGGGCGGACTCGTCCAGCAACCACTGCGTCTGCAGGCCGTCGGACGCGGCGACGACGAGTGCGGCGACGGCGTCCGCGTCGACATCCGCGCGAATCCGCCCTTCCGCCTGCTGCTGTCGGACGGTCTCAGCGAGCCGTGTGCGGAGCCGCGCGAAACGCCCCGTGGCGAACGTGCGAGCCGCGGGGTGTCCTTCTTCGAGCGCCGAGGCGACGAGCGTCGAGTACAGCTGCACGAGTCCCGGGATGGCGCGGTTGATGCGCGCCGACTCGATCATCATCTCGACCGGTGTCGCGTCTTCCGGCGGGGAGCCGGCTTGCCGACCCGGCGCGTTGCTCTCTTCGTAGACCGCGACGAGGAGCTCCTCCAGCGACCCGAAATAGTGCGTGAGGGCGGCGTGCGTGACCCCGACTTCACGGGCTATGGCGCGCAGGCTCGTGCGGTCGGCGCCGCGTTCGGCGAAGACCTCGATGGCGCGATCGAGAATCTCCTGTCGTCGAGCGATCCCCTTGGCGTAGGCGCCGCGCGGGCGGGGAGGCGCAGAGCGCTCGGGCGTATCGGCGGCCATGAGAGGAGTCTAGCGAACCAAAACTTCCGAGTGGAGGTATTTGGTGATAGCGTGCCTGCCAGGGGTTGCGACCCCTCCGTCGCCGAAGACCGAAGGAGCACGACGATGACGATCCAGACCTCCCTCCAGCTGTTCACCATCAAGGACGAGCTGGAGGCCGACCTCGACGGTTCGCTCACGGCCGTCGCCGCTCGCGGCTTCACCGCCGTCGAGCCGTACGACTTCGTCCGGCGTGCCGAGCCCCTCGCCGCGGCGCTCTCGGCCGCGGGCCTGACCGCGCCGTCGGGGCACGCGTTCCTCGCCTCGGAGTCGTTCGTGAATCCGGATGGCAGCGGCACCACGGTGCCGGTCCCGACTCCCGCCGAGGTCTTCGAGGCTGCGAAGGTGCTCGGCATGGGCACGGTCATCGATCCCTACACCGAGCCCGCGCGCTGGGAGTCGGTCGAGCAGATCGAGGAGACCGCACGGCTGCTGAACGTGGCCGCCGAGATCGGTGGAGGTGTCGGCGTCCGCGTCGGATACCACAACCACGCTCACGAGCTGGAGGCGGTCTTCGACGGCGTCACCGGGCTCGAGGTCCTCGCCGGACTCCTCGATGAGCGCGTGGTCCTCGAAGTCGACCTCTACTGGGTTGCGCGCGGTGGCGTCGACCCGGTCGCGCTGCTCGAGCGTCTGGGGGACCGGGTGATCGCGGTGCATGCGAAGGACGGCACCCTCGACCCGGCGCTCGCCGGTGCGTACCCTCCCGCCGACCAGGTGGCCGCGGGGGACGGCGCCGTGCCGCTGGTCGAGGCCATCGCTGCGGCCCCGGCGCTCGAACTCGCCATCGTCGAGTTCGACCACTACGAGGGGGAGCTCTTCGACGCGATCGAGCGCAGCCGACTCTACCTCGATGAGAAGGTCGCCGGCTGATGGCGGGCCCCGTGGGTGTCGGCATCATCGGTGCCGGCAACATCAGCGATCAGTACCTGTCGAACCTCACCACGTTCCCGGACGTCCGCGTCCTCGCGGTCGCGGATCTCCTCGAGGAGCGGGCGAAGGCGCAGGCCGAGAAGTACGGCGTCCCGCGCTTCGGTGGGGTCGACGTGGTGCTCAACGACCCCGACATCGACATCGTGGTCAATCTCACGATCCCCGCGTCGCACGTCGAGGTCTCCGAGGCGATCATCGCCGCGGGCAAGCACGTCTGGACCGAGAAGCCGATCGGGGTCAGCCGGGAGGAGTCCCGTCGGCTGCTCGAGAGGGCGCAGGCCGCGGGCCTTCGGGTCGGCGTGGCTCCGGACACCGTGCTCGGCCCGGGAGTGCAGACCGCGAAACGGGCGATCGCGCGCGGTGACATCGGGCGACCGTTGTTCGGCCAGACCACGTTCCAGTGGCAGGGGCCGGAGATCTTCCACCCGAATCCGGCGTTCCTCTATGCCAAGGGTGGCGGGCCCCTGCTCGACATGGGGCCGTACTACGTCTCGACGCTCGTGCATGTCTTCGGCTCGGTGGCCGCGGTCGCGGCTCTCGGGTTGCAGGGATCGCCGACGCGTCGCGTTCAGGTCGGCGAGCTCGCCGGTCAGGAGTTCCCGGTCGAGATCCCCTCGACGCTCAGCGTCCTGATGGACTTCGAGCAGGGTGGTCAGGCGCAGAGCCTGTACAGCACCGATTCGCCGCTGCTGCGACAGGGGATCGTCGAGATCACCGGCACCGAGGGCACGATCGTGATCCCCGATCCCAACACGTTCGGTGGCGCGATCACGATCACCCGACCGCTCACCCGCCTGTTCGTCCCCCCGGAGCCGGTCCAGCAAGAGGTCATCGACGTCGCGCAGGAAGGCGTGCTCTCCGGGCGCGGCCTCGGGCTGCTCGACATGGCGCGTTCAATCGCCGCTGGTCGCCCGCACGTCGCCACGGGGGAGTTCGGCTACCACGTGCTGGACACGCTCCTGTCGATCGAGGAGGCCGCGGCATCGCGCAGCTTCGTTTCCGTGGAGAGCTCAGCCGGTCAGGTCGGTGCGCTCGCCGCGGACTTCGATCCGTTCGAAGCCACGCTCTGACGGGCACCGCCCGTGGCGGCGACGGTGCGAGTCACCGCGCCTTCGCCGCCACGTAGCGGTCGACGCTCGCCGGCGAGAGGACTTCCCGAGCGACCATGATCGCGGCGCCCAACACAGCCGCGCGATCACCCGCCTGCGATTGCACGATGGCCAGATGCTGGGTCGCGAGCGGGATCGACCGACGATAGACGATCTCTCGGACGCCGGCGAGGAGATGCTCTCCGGCGCGTGCGATGCTGCCACCCAGCACGATGATCGACGGGTTCAGGAGGTTGACGACGGTGGCGAGGACTTCGCCCACATGACGGCCGGCCTGACGCGTCGCTTCGATCGCTGAGGTGTTCCCCGATCGCACGAGGGCGACGACATCCGCGGGGCTGTGGGCATCGAGTCCTTCCGCACGGAGGGCGATCGCCAGGGCGGACCCGCTGGCGAGGGCCTCGAGATCGCGGTCGTCATCCGGCTCGCGGGTCGATCCGGCACCGCTCGGGACCTGGACGTGCCCCATGTCGCCCGCGGAACCCTGCGCGCCGCGCTGCAGCTGACCACCCGCGATGATGCCGGCACCGATACCGGTGGACACCTTCACGAAGATCAGATCGTCGACCTGTGGCCAGCTCGTCGCCTGCTCGCCGAGAGCGAGGATGTTCACATCGTTGTCGACCAGCACCGGCACGTCGAAAGCCCGCTGCACGTAGGCCGGAACGTCGAATCGGTCCCATCCGGGCATGATCGGCGGATTGGTCGGTCGACCGGTGGAGTGCTCCACCGGTCCGGGCACCCCGATGCCGACGCCGACCAGGGGGAGCCCCTCGTCGCTCGTGGCCCTGAGGAGTTCGCCGCCATCGGTGAGAATGGTGTCGAGCAACCTCTCGGGCCCGTCGCCGATGTCGATCGTGCGCGTGCGGGAGTCGAGGATGACCCCGGCCAGATCTGCCACGGCCACCGTGGCGTGCGTCGCGCCGAGGTCCACGGCCAGGACGAGACCGGCACGGGGGTTGAAGGCGACTCGGGCGGGCGGGCGTCCTCCGGTCGATGCCGCCTCGCCGGCGGGACGCAGGAGCCCGGCAGCGAGGAGCGCATCCACGCGCAGGGCGACCGTGGAGCGGGCGAGTCCGGTGAGCGCGGCGAGTTCGGCTTTGGTTCTGGCATGGCCGTCGCGAAGGATCTGGAAGATCTCGCCCGCACCGGAGGAGATCGCCGGAGCCGGCCTCAGAACGTCAACCATGGCGTCAGTAAACCACAGCACTTCGGCCTTTCGACGATCGGCTTCTGATTTGGGGTACACGACTTTTGCCGATGGGGTAGCAAAAGTCGGAAGCTCTGTGTCAGAATCGGCGACATGACAACGGATGTCACTGACACCGGTCTCGGGACGATCCGAACCGGGATCCTCGGCGGAGGGTTCATGGCCCGCGTGCATCGCACCGCGGCCCGCGACGCCGGAGGGGAACTGCGCGCGGTCGCCACCCGATCCGCGGCAGGAGGGCGCGATGCGGCGAACGCCCTCGGCGCGGAGAGGGCGGAGAGCGATGCGGCCGGCGTGCTCGAGGCCACAGACATCGACGTCGTCCACATCTGCACCCCGAACGCCACACATGCCGACCTCGCGCTCCGGGCACTCCACGCCGGGAAGCACGTCGTGTGCGAGAAGCCGCTCGCCACGACCGCGCAGGACGCCAGGATTCTCGCCGAGACCGCTCAGGCTCGGGGCCGAGTGGCCGCTGTGCCCTTCATCTACCGCTACCACCCGATGGTGCGCGAGGCGAGAGCGCGGATCGCCCGCGGTGACGCCGGTGACCTGCTCACCCTCGACTGCTCGTATCTTCAAGACTGGATGCTCCTGCCGAGCGACGACGACTGGCGAGTGCGCTCCGAGTCCGGGGGTGCGTCCCGAGCCTTCGCCGACATCGGCTCGCACCTGTGTGACCTCGTCGAGTTCGTGGCCGGCGAGCGAATCCGCACGCTGAGCGCCCGCACCCGACGCGTGTTCTCCGAGCGATCGGGGCAGACGGTCGACACCGAGGACATCGTCGCCCTTCTCGTCGAGACCGAGTCCGGTGCCCTGGGCACGCTCCTCATCTCGCAGATGGCGGCAGGCCGCAAGAACGCCCTCACCCTCGAACTCCACGGCTCGCAGCAGACCCTCCGCTTCGAGCAGGAAAGACCCGAGGAGCTCTGGATCGGCATGCGTGAGGAATCCCGGTCGCTGTTGCGCGACCCCGCGTCATCCGTCGCCGACTCGGCGCGACTCCAGCGGGTCCCCGCCGGCCATGCGATGGGCTATCAGGACGCCTTCAACGGTTTCGTCGCCGACGTCTATGCGGCCATCGCCGGTGCACAGCCCGACGGACTCCCCACGTTCGCCGACGGATTCCGGTCGGCGGTGCTGACGGAAGCGGTGCTCGACTCGGCGGCGCAGGGCGGACGATGGGTGGAGGTGACGGCATGATCGCGACCACGACCGACCCCGTGCTGCGGGTGGAGGGTATCCGCAAGTCGTTCTACGGCGTCGAAGTGCTCAGCGGTATCGACTTCGATGTGCGGCCCGGAGAGGTGCACGGCCTCGTCGGCGAGAACGGCGCGGGGAAGTCGACCCTCATGAAGATCATCGCGGGTGTGCAGCCGGCCGACGGGGGGACGATCTCGTATCGCGGAGAAGAGGTGCACCACGCACACCCCCGACAGGCGATGGATGCCGGCATCGTGACGGTCTTCCAGGAGTTCACGCTCCTGCCCGAGCGCACCGTCGCGCAGAACGTCTATCTCGGGCGTGAGCCCCGCCGCGGCGGCTTCGTCGACCAGCGGGAGATGCACACGCGGACCGAGGCCTTGCTGACCGACCTGGGCGTCTCGTTCATCGAGCCGTCCGCGCGTGTCGGTTCCCTCACCGTCGCCGAACAGCAGATCGTCGAGATCGTCAAGGCGCTCTCCTTCGATGCCCGGGTCATCTCGATGGACGAACCGACCGCCGCGCTGAGCGACCGCGAAGTCGAGCTGTTGTACGCGATCATCCGCCGGCTCACCTCCCGCGGGGTCGCCGTGATCTACGTGTCGCACCGGCTCAAGGAGATCTTCGATCTCTGCGACCGCATCACGATCCTCAAGGACGGTGCTCTCGTCTCGACCGACGACACCGCGGCGCTCACGACCGATGAACTGGTCCGGCGCATGGTCGGGCGGTCGATCCAGTCGTACTTCCCCGATGCGCTCGAGGGAACGGTCGTGGGCCGGCCACGGCTCGAGTTGGACGGCTGCGGCAACGCCTATGTCGACGGGGTGTCGCTCACGCTGCGTGCCGGGGAGATCGTCGGCATCGCCGGTCTCCAGGGATCCGGTCGCACCGAACTCGTGGAAGGGATCTTCGGCATCCAGGCGTTCACCCGGGGCTCGATGCGGATCGACGGGGAACCTGCACGCATCACCGGTGCGCGGGCTGCGGTCCGCGCCGGACTCGCCCTCGTGTCCGAGGATCGCAAGGCGCAGGGGCTCGCGCTCGGCCAATCGGTCCTCGACAACGCCCTTCTGGTCGTGCGCAGCGTCTTCGCGGGCCGGACGACGGCGTCCCGTCGCGAGGTGCCCGGCGTCCTCACCTCGCTCGAAGTCAGCTCTCGGGGCGTCGATCAGGAAGTGCGCTTCCTGTCGGGCGGCAACCAGCAGAAGGTCGTGCTGGCGAAGTGGCTGCTCACCCAACCGCAGATCGTCCTCTTCGACGAACCGACCCGCGGCATCGATGTGGGGGCGAAATACGCCGTGTACCAGCTCATGCGCGAACTCGCAGCGCAGGGGAAGGCCGTGCTGATGGTGTCGAGCGAACTGCCGGAGGTCATCGGGATGAGCGATCGGATCCTCGTGATGCACGATGGCGAGCTCGTCGCCGAACTCCCTGCGGGCTCTGCGGAGCACGAGATCCTCGGGGCGGCGACGGGTGCGAGTGATTCCGACAGCGCAGGGGACGGGGGTACGCGATGAAGCGGCTCCGGGTCGACTCGACCGTCATCGTCCTCGCCATCCTCCTGCTCGTGCTCATCGTCGGTGCGATCCTCGTCGCGACGGTGGGGCGAAACTTCTTCAGTCCCGGCAACATCCGGGACATCCTGACCGGGATGAGCGTCCTCGGGCTCGTGGCCATCGGGCAGACGCTGGTCGTGATCGGTGCCTCGCTCGATCTCTCCGTCACCTACGTGATCAGCCTGTCGAGCCTGCTGGCGGCCACGACGATGAACGGCAACCCGGGGAACATCCCTCTCGCCGTGGTCGTCACGCTCCTCGTGTGCGCCGGCATCGGGCTCGCGAACGGTCTCATCGTCACCGTCCTCAAGGTGAACGGCTTCATCGCCACTCTCGGCGTCGGTCTCATCCTGCAGGGCATCCTGAACACGAACTTCGAGGGCTCGGCAGGCGACGTCCCGTGGGCCTTCCAGCTCATCGGCGCCACCGGACTCGGCCCGATCCCGGTTTCGACGCTCATCATGATCGCGTTGGCCGTGGTGGTGTGGATCCTGCTCAATCGCACCCGCACCGGCGCCCACCTCTTCGCCGTCGGCGGCGACCCCGAGATCGCCCGACTTTCGGGAGTCCGCACGCGGATGCCGCTCATCTGGGCCCACGTCCTGTGCTCGGTCTTCGCGGGGCTCGCGGGTCTGCTCCTCGCCAGCCGGCTCGGCGTCGGCAGCCCCACGGTGGGCCAGCAGGGTGGCTACGCGCTCCTCTCGATCGCGGCCGTCGTCCTCGGCGGCACGCTCCTGCTCGGCGGGCGCGGCTCGGTCTGGGGCACGATCGGCGGCGTCGCGATCCTGGCCGTCGTCGACAACGTGATGAGCGTGATGCAGGTCAATCCGTTCTTCAAGGATGTCGTCCGCGGCATCGTGATCGTGGCCGCCGTCGCCGTGTACAGCCGTC
This sequence comes from Microbacterium sp. PI-1, assembly GCF_004337555.1. Classification (NCBI taxonomy): domain Bacteria; kingdom Bacillati; phylum Actinomycetota; class Actinomycetes; order Micrococcales; family Microbacteriaceae; genus Microbacterium; species Microbacterium sp. PI-1. Next base: position 219,176 of record NZ_SJYZ01000003.1, read on the forward strand.
GTTCGATCATCCGACGGCGCCCGCGATTCGGCGCCGGTGGTACACGGACCGGCGGCGATGACGCCGCGAAGGCTGCGGACGCGGAGATGGCCGCGGCCGCATCGCAGCTCGTCGAGACCACTCCCGATGCCGGCTCCGCGTCGCAAGGAGGGCGCGCATGAACACGCTGCGCACACTCGTCAGCCCCCGTGGGGCGGTGTTCCTGCTGCTGGCGATCCTGCTCGTGGCGGTCACGATCCTCAACCCGAGCTTCGCCGAACCGGGACAGTTCATGCGGTTCCTCCAGCGGGTCGCACCGATCGCCATCGTCGCGATCGGCCAGTACTTCGTGATCATCGCCGGCGAGTTCGATCTGTCGCAGGGATCGCTCATCACGGCACAGGTCATCATCGCCGGGAATCTGGTCGGGCAGGACGACGCCCGCACGATTCCGGTGCTGCTGCTCATGATCGTGTTCGCCGTGGCCGTCGGGATCGTCAACGGGCTGATCACCACCCGGCTCAAGGTGCCTTCGTTCATCGTCACCCTCGGAATGATGCTCGCCCTCCTCGGCGGGGTCATGTGGTGGACGGGAGGCGCGGCCACGGGCAATCCCGCCGACAGCTTCCGGGAGATCGGTCGTGGCGGGATCCGCGACGTGCCGTTCCTCGATTTCATCCCGTGGGCGGTGCTGCTGCTGATCGTCTGGTTGGCGCTGGGCATCTGGATCACGAAGCGTCCGCTGGGAAAGACGCTCATCGCCGTCGGCGACAACGCGGTCGCGGTCGACTACGCCGGAGCGCGTCGGGCCTGGGCGACGACGCGTGCCTTCATCATCTCGTCGCTGTCGGCATCGCTGTCGGCGGTACTCCTCGTCGGCTACGCAGGTGTGCACCCGTCGGTCGGTCGCGGCTACGAATTCACGGCGATCACGGCGGTCGTGCTCGGCGGAGTGGTCCTCGGCGGCGGTCGCGGCTGGATCGTCGGTGCCGTCGCCGGAGCTTTCGCCCTCGAGGCCCTGTTCATGCTGCTCAACATCGCAGGGGTCCCGTCCACGCTCCGAGACGCTGTCCAGGGCGTCATCATCATCGCCGCCGTCGCCTACTCCGCCGTCGCGTTCCGTGCCCGCCGGCGACGAAGTCCGCAGTCTTCCGATGTCCCTCCCGCAGAACCCCTTTCCACCAGCACCATCCACACAGAAACCAGAGGAGATTAGCAATGCGACGATCAATGAAGATCGCCACCGCAGGGGTGGCTCTCTTCGGCCTCATCGCGCTCGCCGGGTGCACGACCGACCCGTCCGTGGCGCCGGCCGACTCGGAGAACCCTGATGCGGCAGCGGAGACGACGGAGTGGTTCGATCAGGAGCTCTTCGACAAGCAGGACGAGGAGCGCGGCATCGATCCGCAGGGACCCGCCGACGAACCCTATCTGCAGTACATCAACGCCGAGATGGTCGACACATCCGAGTTCGCCGCCGAGGGGGCCAAGAAGGCCTGCTTCGCCAACGCGTCGATCTCGAACCCGTGGCGCCAGACCGGCTGGATCACGATGAACGAACAGCTGAAGGCGCTGCAGGCCGACGGAGCGATCAGCGAGATGGAGACGCGCGACGCGCAGGACTCCGATGACACGCAGATCGCTGACATCGACTACTTCATCTCCGAGGGCAACTGCGACGTGTTCCTGATCTCGCCCAACAGCACGGCGGCCATGACCCCGGCCGTGGAGCGGGCGTGTGAGACGGGCAAGCCGGTCGTGGTCTTCGACCGCGGCGTCAACACCGACTGCCCTGTCACCTTCATCCACCCGATCGGCGGCTTCGCCTGGGGTATCGACACCGCCGAGTTCCTGATCGACAACCTCGAAGAGGGCGACAAGGTCGTGGCACTGCGCATCCTCCCGGGTGTGGACGTGCTCGAGCACCGCTGGGCTGGTGCGAAGAAGCTGTTCGACGAGGCGGGGATCGAGGCCGTGGACCACTTCACGGGCGCGGACCCGGCCGAGATCAAGAGCATCATCAGTGACGAGCTGGCCAAGGGAGACGTCGACGGCATCTGGATGGACGCCGGTGACGGAGCGGTCGCGGCCATCGAGGCGTTCGAAGATGCCGGTGCGGACTACCCCGTCATGACGGGTGAGGACGAGATGAGCTTCCTGCGCAAGTGGAAGGACACGGGTCTCACGGGCTTGGCCCCGGTGTACTCGAACTTCCAGTGGCGTACCCCGCTCCTCGCCGCGAAGATGATCTTCGCCGGTGAAGAGGTCCCGAAGGAGTGGGTGCTCCCGCAGAAGCCGATCACGGCGCCCGAGCTCGACGACTACCTCGAAGCCAACGAGGGCATGCCCGACGGCCACTACGCCAAGTTCGGCGGGGAGAACCTTCCCGGCTACCCCACCGTCTGGCAGGAACGGCAGATCCCGTAACCGATGTGCTCTCCCGCCCTTCCGCTCCGCACCCGCGGAATGGGAGGGTGGGAGAGCACGGTCATGAGCAAGAGGACAACGATGCCCCGCACGATCGCCGTCAACACCTGGGTGTGGACGTCTCCGCTGACGGATGCGACTCTCGAACCACTCGCCCGCAAAGCCGCGAACCTCGGCTATGACGCTCTGGAGCTGCCGCTCGAGAACGTCGGCGATTGGGACCCTGAGCGGACTCGCGATGTGCTCGACGCGTGGGGACTCGGTGCGATCGTGGTCGGCGCAATGGGGCCCGGTCGCTCGCTGGTCGCCCGCGTCGGCGATGTCGGGGCCACTCAGGACTATCTTCGTGCGTGTATCGCGGCGGCGACGACGGTCGGCGCCGACGTGGTGGCCGGACCGTTCTACGCGCCGACCGGAGTCGCCTGGCGGATGGACGCCGACGAGCGCCGCGCGGTGGTCGCTGAGGTGCGCGAGAACCTCGCGGTGGTCGCTGACGAGGCATGCGACAGGGGAGTGACGCTGGCCGTCGAACCTCTGAACCGTTACGAGACGAGTGTGCTCAACACGGTCGAGCAGAGTCTCGACGCGCTCACACCGCTCCTCGGTGCCGGTGTCGGTCTCGCGCTCGACACCTACCATCTCCACATCGAGGAGAAGCAGCCGGCCGATGCGATCCGCGCTGCGGGGTCGGCGATCGCGCACGTGCAGGTCTGCGGCACCGACCGCGGCGCCGTCGGTGACGACCACGCCGACTGGCCGGGCATTCTTCAGGCGCTCGACGACGCCGACTATCGAGGTCCGCTCGGACTGGAGAGCTTCACCGGCGAGAACGCCACGATCGCGGTCGCCGCCTCCGTCTGGCGCCCACTCGCCCCGAGCCAGGACGAACTCGCTTCCCGCAGCATCGCCGCCCTCCGAGCCTTCGGAGCCTGACCACCGAAACGCGACACGCCCGCAACGATACGAAGGAGTATCCATGACGAGCCACCCGGTCACCCTGTTCACCGGTCAATGGGCTGATCTGCCCTTCGAGGAGGTCGCGCGTCTCGCGGCGGGGTGGGGCTACGACGGTCTCGAGGTCGCCGCCTCCGGGGACCACCTCGATCTGCGCCGAGCCGACGAGGACGACGCCTACCTGGCCTCGCGCAAGGAGATCCTCGATCGCCACGGACTCGAGGTCTTCGCGATCTCGAATCATCTCGCCGGACAGGCGGTGTGCGATGCGCCGATCGACTTCCGTCACCAGGCGATCCTGCGCGATCACGTGTGGGGCGACGGTGATGCGGAGGGGGTGCGGCAACGCGCGGCCGAGGACATGAAGCGCGCGGCCCGGGTCGCACGCAAGCTCGGCGTCGATACGGTGGTCGGGTTCACCGGCTCATCGATCTGGCCCTACGTGGCGATGTTCCCGCCGGTGCCGGCCTCCGTGATCGAGAGCGGATTCGAGGATTTCGCGCAACGGTGGAATCCGATCCTCGACGTCTTCGACGGTGAGGGCGTGCGGTTCGCGCACGAGGTGCACCCCGGGGAGATCGCCTACGACTACTGGTCGAGTGTGCGTGCTCTCGAGGCGATCGATCACCGTGAGGCGTTCGGATTCAACTGGGATCCGTCGCACATGATGTGGCAGAACATCGATCCGGTCGGGTTCATCGTCGACTTCGCGGACCGCATCTACCACGTGGACTGCAAGGACACCCGGATGAGACCGCACAACGGTCGGGCCGGGGTGCTCGGCTCGCATCTCCCGTGGGGAGACCCGCGACGGGGATGGGACTTCGTCTCCACCGGGCACGGGGATGTGCCCTGGGAGGACGCCTTCCGTGCCCTCGACGCCATCGGTTACGGCGGTCCGATCTCGATCGAGTGGGAGGACGCCGGGATGGATCGTCTGCACGGAGCGGCCGAAGCACTCGGCTTCGTGCGCTCCCTGCTGTGGCCGCCTCCTGCGGCGTCCTTCGACGCGGCGTTTCGCAACCAGTGACGAACCCGGCGGAGCCCGCGCGCTGTCAGACGGCGGGCTCGCGGAGGCGGACCAGACGCTCGTGTCCGGTCTCCTCCAGCTCGGCGATGTCGTCGCGCGACTTCAGGAAGTCGGAGAAGGACCGGTAGCCGAGCGCCTTCTCGCTGAACGACGGGTCCATGCGGCGCATATGCGTCTTCACTGCGGAGCTGTGCAGCCATTCGTCGGCGTCCGCCTTGTCGTGACCGAGGCGGAGGGCGCGCTCGAGCAGTTGCGTCGCCTCGCCCTGCTCATCGATCTTCGTCGGAGCAGGGGCCGCCGCCTTGGACTTGGCCCGGCGCGGGGTCTTGGCCTTGGCCGTATCGGTGCTCGCCTCGGCGGTGTCGGCGGCATCGGCGGTGGCCTCGACCACGGCTTCTGCCTTCGCCGCGACAGGCGGGGGAGTGGTCTTGACGGGGCGCACGACTCCGGGCAGCGAGTCGTAGGACTCGAACTCGTCGCAGGCCGCCGCGAGCGACTTCGCGGTCGAGCCAGACACCCCGACCCCGATCACATAGCGACCGAGCCGCTTGCAGCGTTGCGCGAGCGGCACGTAGTCGCTGTCACCCGCCACGATCACGACGTGCGTGAGGTCGGGCAGCCGGAACATGTCTTCGACCGCATCGACGGCGAGCCGGATGTCGGCGCCGTTCTTGGCGTAGGCGGCGGCAGGGAAGAGCTGTACGAGGTCGACCGCGCGGGCCACGAGCTGAGAGCGGTATTCGGCGTTCACCGGCGACGACCAGTCGGCGTATGCCCGCGTCAACACCAGGGTGCCGAAAGACGCGGCGTAGTCGATGATCGCCCCGACCTCGATCATCGCGCGTCCCAGACGGTCGACGACCTCCGGATCGTTCGGGTTCTCGGTGATGCGCTGCCGGTCCTTGCCATAGGCGTTGCGCCCGTGCACGCGGTCGTACCAGGAGATGACGATGTTGTCGAAGTCGAGATAGACGGCGACGCGGGCATCGGTGGTCTCGGCCATGATCAGGCCTCCTCACGGGGGTAGCGGACGCCGATCTGCGCACGGATCTCGTCGAGCGCGCCCATGATCGCGACGCTCTCGGCGATCGGCAGGATGTCGCCTTCGAGGATCCCGTCGCGCACCAGGCGCTCGGCGGCATGAGCCTGATACTGCATGCCGCGGCCCGTGACCGAGGAGACGTACTCTTCCTGCACGGTGCCGTCCGGGAGGATCACGCGGAACGTGGTCGGGCTGTACCAGACCGTGTCGATGTCGATGCGGGCCGCGGTGCCGAGGATGCTCGCGACGTTGGGGCCTGCCGCCCGGGACGACGAGAGGCTGGTGGAGACCGCACCGCCCTCATGCGTCATCACGGTCGCGACCTCGGAATCGGCGCCGGTGTCGATGAGCCTGCCCACGGCGCGGATGCTGGTCGGAGCGCCGAGGATGTCCCAGATGAAGGAGATCGGATAGATGCCGAGATCGAGCAGGGCACCGCCGCCGAGCTCGAGGGCGTTGAGCCGGTGCGCCGGGTCGGTGGGCAGCAGCTGGGTGTGATCCGCGCTGACCGCGCGGATGTCGCCCAGGGCGCCCTCGGCGATGAGCTCGCGGATGCGCACCATGTGCGGCAGATAGCGCGTCCACATGGCCTCCATGACGAGCAGTCCCCGCTCGGCCGCGAGCGCCTGCAGATCCTCGGCCTCGGCGCGGTTCAGGGTGAACGCCTTCTCGACCAGCACGTGCTTGCCGGCCTCGAGTGCGAGCCGGGCGTTCTCGTGGTGCATCGGGTGCGGCGTCGAGACGTAGATGATGTCGACGTCGGGGTCGGCGACGAGAGCGTCGTACGAGGGGTGGGCGTGGGGGATGTCGAAGCGCGAGGCGAAGGCGTCAGCCGACTCCTGCGAGCGGGATCCGACGGCCACGAGGTCGAGCCCCGCGGTTCGCAGATCGGACGCGAATGCGCCGGCGATACCGCCGGTCGCGAGGATTCCCCACCGAAGACCTGTCATGGTCTCAGCGTACGGGGTGCCGCGGACGCGACGCCGCATTCTTCACCGGCATGCGCCCCGATCGACAGAGGCCCGCCTACGGCACCAGGATGATCTTTCCGGAGGCGGCGCCGGACTCCAGGAGCTCATGGGCCCGCACCGCCTCGGCAAGCGGCAACTGTTGTCCGAGCTCGGCCGTGAAGTCCCCGGTCTCCAGGAGCGCGATCGTCTGAGGCAGCGCTTCGGCGCGCCATGCGAGCTCCTGGTCGGTGAGCGGCACCGGTGAGCCCCCGGAGAAGGCGCGGATGCCGAACGACGCGGCATCCGGTCCTCGAACGATCGTCGCGATACGGTCGCGGTCGGACACCAGCGCGAGGGACGTCTCGATCGCCTCGTCGGTGCCGGCACAGTCGAGCACCACCGTGACGGCGGAGGGAGCGGCGTCGCGGATCCGGTCGATCAGCCCGTCGCCGTATGCCACGGGGAGGGCGCCGAGTTCGCGCAGCTGGTCGTGGCGGGCAGGGCTTCCGGTTGCGATCACGGTCGCGCCCCAGGCGACGGCGAACTGCACGGCGGCCTGCCCGACCGCCCCTGAGCCTCCGTGCACGAGAAGCACGTCGCCGTCGACGACATCGAGAGAGCGAAGGGCCTGGTAGGCGGTTCCTGCCGGAATGCCGATCGCGGCGCCCTCGGCCATCGTGACCGCGTCCGGAAGAGGTGCGAGGTTCTCCGCGGGGACGGCGAGCGCGGAGGCGTACGTGCCGTGCCCGTCTCGGATCGCCACCCGGTCGCCGACCCGGAGATCGTCGACGCCCTCGCCGAGCACCTCGATCACCCCGGCGCCGTCGAAGCCGACCGGACGCGGCTCGGTGATCGGCGGAGAGGGCCGCTTGCCGCCGCGGAGCTTCGCGTCGATCGGATTCACACCCGCCGCCTCGATCCGCACGACGACCTCACCGCGGGCCGCGACCGGGTCGGGGATCTCGATCAGGTGCAGGACGTCCGGGGAGCCGATTTCGGTGTACACGATCGCGCGAGCCATGTCCCCAGGCTATGCCCGTTTCCAAGTTCCCGGCGTGCGCCAAAGATGGGCTTGTGCCAGGTCGATGCCCTGGGCATCCTGACATTACGGGGGTTGGGCCGGGAGGCTCACGATGGCTCACAGACACAGCGCAGGTAGGCCAGAATCTCAACGACGGAGATTCCGCCTGCGAGCGATGGTGGTCGTCGGTGCGCTTCTGACGGTGATCGTCGCCGCAGTCGTGGGCCCCACGCAACCCGCCGTCGCCGCTGACAGAGTCTTCCTCATCGACTCGCTCAGCCATCAGGGCGACGACCTGAGCCCGGGCGACGGGGTGTGTCTGACCTCCACCGGAGTGTGCACGCTCCGCGCGGCGCTGCAGGAGTCCAACGCCAGCGCCGTCGACGACACCATCGTGATCGCACCGGCAGAAGACGTCGATGCCTCCACACCCGGTGTGCAGCCCAGCGGCACGATCGTGGTCTCGGGATCCGGCGCGGCAAACTGGATGCACGTCGGAGCATTGTCGCCCTTCGGAGACGGCGGAGCGGCGTTCCTGGCGACCCGAAGCGTGGTCATCGACTTCCAGAGCCGGTTGGGAGTGGCGTCGCTCAATGACGGCAACGGCGTGGCCGCGTTCTACCTCAACGGTCCCGGTGTGACCGTGCGCAACTTCGAGAACGTCCGCTCCAATGAGACCGCCTTCGTGTTCGGCCCCAGCGGTGACGATGTCACCGTGGAGAACGGCAGCTGCGTCGATTCCGGCAGCATCGCCCTCGAACGGTGCTTCTGGTTCGCCGGCGGCTCGGATCGAGTGACCCTGCGCAACGTGGAGGTCGGCTCCCCGTGGGGTGGCGGTGGAGGAGCGATCGGCATCGCGAACGGTGCGACCCTCAACGATCTGACCCTCGACGCGATGCGGTTCATCAACCCCGACACGGATGCCTATGACGCTGTGGTCGTCCAAGGCGCGGCTGCGCTCACCCGTCTGACGATCACGGGGTCGATCTTCGACGGATTCCAACCCGGTCGTTTCCCGCTCGATCTGCGGGGGGCGACCCTCACCGAGGCTCGGATCGTCGGCAATCGGTTCATCAACATCAACAACACCTCCGGATACACGTCGGTCTGGATCAACCGGGCAGGCAGCGACAACCTGATCTCCCGCAACTCCTTCGAGCACACGCCCGGAAGGACGACCGGATTCGGCGTCTTCTTCAGCGATATGGGGCGCACCGCGTTGCAACCGAGCGGGTGGACGGTCGACTCGAACTCCTTCGACGGTCGGGTGCAGAACTCCGTGTACGTGGGCCCGGGGTCGGGGATCCTCACCGTGCAGCGCAACACCTTCGGTCCGGCATCGTTCGGAGGGGGGACGGCGACGAACGAGACGAATTCGATCGCGCTCGTCCACAACGCGTCGCTGACGGCCAATCAAGGGATCACGACCTGGTTCCCCACCTCCGTGAGTTATGACACGCTGCAGTGCACTCTCGATGTCGTCGTCGCGCCGCCGACCGTGGGCTCGATCCCGCTCGTTCCGGTCGACCTCGACCTCTACTACACGGCCGCCACGCAGGCGGAGGTCTACCTCGGTCGAGCAGAAGCCGTGTCGACGCCGACGACCGTGACCGTTCCCTACACACTCGGCCCCGGCAACATCCGGATCCAGACGATAGCGGCCACCGGGGCGAGCTCGCAGTACTCGCGCATCGTGGCTCAGACCGAGCCGGATGGCTGCGGGCCGCGCGTCACCGTCGACCAGGCGGCCAGTCAAGCCGACCCCACCTCCGAACGTGACATCCGCTTCTCGGTCCAGTTCTCGGAGCCGATCGCCGGTGCGCTCGAAGCCGGCGCGATCGACGTGTCGAACTCGACGGCGCCGGGTGCCCGCGTGGTCGATGTCGTCGCGATCACATCGACGACGTTCGAAGTCGTCGTGCGCGCCGATGCCTCCGGGTCGGTGGAAGCAGGTTTGGCGGCGGGCGCCGTGGTCGATCTCGACGGCAACCCGTCCGTCGCTTCCACGTCCACCGACAACGTCGTCACGTATGTGTCTCCCCTCTCGCTCGCACCGACCTCGCTCACGGTGACCGAGGGGGAGGCGGGCGAAGACTATGTCGTCACCACGAGCCTCGCCGCCACCGCCCCGATCACCATCGACCAGGTGATCGCCGATCCGTCGTGGGTGTCCGTCACACCGACGCCGCTGGTCATCGGCACCACCGCGGTTTCGGGGTCGGTGACGATCGAGGCCGTCGATGACTTGCTGGTCAACGGCGATCGACCGACCTCGATCGAACATGCCGTCAGTTCCCCCGACCCCAACTTCGACGGCCTGCTCCTCGACCCGGTCGCGGTGACAGTGCTCGATGATGACGAACCGAGCGCGACCGAGTCGCTGTTGGAGACGACCGCAGGATCACGCATCGCCGATGGAACCGACGAGCACTCGGCCATCGTCACCGTCCGCAACGCCGCGGGTGAAGACCTCGCCGGCATCCTCGTCACCTTCCAGGTCTCCGACGACGCCGACCTCGGCGCGACCTCGTGTGTGACCGATGGAGCGGGCATGTGCTCGGTTCCTGTGACCTCGGTGGTCTCCGGCTTCTTCTCGGTTCAAGCATTCATCGGTGGCGCGATCGAGATCGTCGGGCCTCCGGCGACAGTCGAATTCGTCGCCGGACCGGTCTCCCTGACCACCTCGACGATCGTGTCCTCTGTTCTCTCCTTGCCGGCCGACGGCGAATCCGGCGCGGTCGTCACCGTGACGTTGCGCGATGCGCTCGGCAACCTCGTATCGACGGGCGGGGCGGTCGATATCCTCACCGACGCAGGCCAGATCGTCGGGGTGACCGACAACGGTGACGGAACCTGGACCGGGACGCTCGTGGCGCCCACGACGACGGGCATCGCGACGATCGGCTTCACCTACGAGGGCCAGCCAGGAGAGCAGACGGTGGCGGTCAACTTCACCGCCGGTGAACCGTCCGCATCGACGACGACGATAGCCGTGGACCCGGACTCTCTGGTGGCAGATGGTGTCTCGTCGTCCACCGTCACCGTCACGGTGGTCGATGGCTACGGCAATCTTGTCGGCGTCGGCGGAGCGGACATCAGCATCGCGATCGACACCGGCTCAGTCTCGACCGCGACCGACAACGGTGACGGCACGTACACGGCGACCTTCGTCGCTCCGACCACGGCAGGCGTGGCCACGCTGCGACCTGTCATCGACAGCACGATCGGCACGAATTCCGCACAGATCCAGCTCGTGCCTGGCGCGGCATCGGTGTCGGAATCCACCATCAGCGCCTCGCCGTCGGCAGTCACGGCCGACGGCGTGAGCCAATCGGCGATCACCGTGACGCTGATCGACGCCAACGGCAACCCCCTCGGCGTCGGGGGCGCTGACGTCGAGATCACCAGTGACCTCGGTAGCCTTTCCACGCCCGTGGACTACGGCGACGGCACGTACACCGCGATACTCACCGCGCCTCCCTCACCGGGCATCGCGACACTGGGCTTCGTCGTCGACGGTGCGACGGGCGACAACACCACGCAGGTGCAGTTCCTCGCGGGCGCACCCGATGCGGTGACCTCCGGCATCGTCGCCGATCCGACGGTGATCGTCGCCGACGGTGTCTCGACGGCGACGGTCACCGTCTCTGTGCGCGACGCGCAGGGCACGCTTCTGGTCGAAGGCGGTGCGGACGTCGACATCTTCACGGACGCCGGTGCAGTCACCACCACGACCGACAACGGCGACGGGACCTACGCGGCCATACTCACCGCGTCGACCACCGCCTCGGTGGCAACACTGGGCTTCCGCGTGGGCGGAGTGCTGAGTCCGAACACGACGACAGTAGAGTTCGTCGCAGGCGAGGCGGACCCGGGCAACGCTGTCATCGTGGCAGCCCCCACGACGGTGACGGCTGACGGCGTTTCGGCATCGACCGTGGAAGTGACCCTCTTCGACTCGTTCGGCAACGCGGTCGTCCCGTCCCCAGGGCAGGCGGAGTTCTCGATCACGGTGGGGACGATCACTGCCCCGACCATCTCTGCCGGCGCGGTCGTCGCCTACGCCACGTCGACGGTCAGCGGTACCGCCGAGGTGTCCTTCACGGTCGACGGGGTTCCCGCATCGGCGACGGCGGAGATCGAGTTCGTCGCCGGCAGCGCCAGTCCAGACGACTCGACGATCACGGCTGTCCCGGACACGGTTGTCGCCGACGGTGTCGCCGCCGCGGAGGTGACCGTGTCGGTCCGCGATGAGTTCGACAATCCAGTGACCACGGGCGTCGTCGTCACCCTCGAGACCACGTCGGGCTCGCTCTCGGTACCGGTCGATCAGGGCGACGGCACCTGGACGGCGCAGGTGACCTCCGCCGTCGCCGGTGAGGCGGTCGTGTCCTTCCGGGTGGATGGGGTGCTCTCCACGCAGACGGCGTCGGTGGAGTTCGTGGCGGGTGCCCCGGATCTGGATTCGTCGACGATCGAGGCTGACCCGGTGTCGATCGAGGCGGATGGTGTGTCGAGTTCGGCTGTGACGGTGCGGCTGGTCGATGGGCAGGGGAATCCGTTGGCGGTCGGCGGTGCTGTCGTCGAGATTCTGAGTGATGTCGGTTCGGTGTCGGCGACGGTGGACAACGGTGAGGGGACGTATGGGGCGACTTTGACGTCGGACACGACGGCGGGGACGGCGACGGTGTCGTTCACGATCGATGGTGCGGCTGCTGCTGCGACGGTTGAGGTGGACTTCACGCCGGGTGCTGCTGATCTGACGCAGTCGTTGATCGACGCTGCTCCTACCGAGCTTGTTGCGGATGGTGTGTCGTCGTCGCAGGTCACGGTGACGTTGGTCGATGCCAACGGCAATCCGCTGGGCGTCGGCGGGGACGATGTGGAGATCGTGACCGACGCGGGGATGGTTTCCGGGACGGTCGACAACGGGGACGGCACGTATACGGCGACGTTGCAGGCACCGACGGCGGTGGGGGCGGCCACGGTGGGCTTCACTATCGGCGGGGTGGCTGCGGTGGCGACGGTCGAGGTCGCGTTCGTCGCCGGTGATGCGTCGGCGGACACGTCCACGATCGAGGCGGATCCGACGTCGATCACTGCGGATGGTGTGTCGACGTCGACGGTCACGGTGACGCTGAGGGATGCCGAGGGCAACCCGCTGACGTCGGGTGGTGTCGCGGTGACGATGGATACGACTGCCGGTTCGCTCAGTGCTCCCGTGGACAACGCGGATGGCACGTATACGTCGACGTTGACGTCGTCGACGGCGGCGGGGCAGGCGACTGTGACGTTCGCGATCGGCGGCGCGGTGGGCACTGATGATGCGGTGGTGACGTTCGTGGCCGGGGTGGCGGATCCGGCGACCTCGTCGATCGCGGCAGTTCCGGGTGTCATCGTCGCCGACGGCGTCTCGACGGCGCAGATCACGGTGACGCTTCGTGATGCGCAGTCGAACCCGGTCACCGATGCCGGCGACATCGTGGAGATCCTCTCCGACATCGGCACCGTCGGGGCGGTGACGGACAATGCCGACGGCACCTATACGGCGGCGTTGACGTCGACCACGCAGGCGGCGACCGCGGTGGTGAGCTTCACGGTCGATGGCGTCGATGGTGTCGCGACGACGGTGGTGCAGTTCGTGGCGGGGCAGGCGGATGCCTCCACTTCGCAGATCGACGCGCAACCGGCGGTCCTCACCGCGGATGGTGGGTCGGAGTCGATCGTCACGGTCACGCTGTATGACGCGTTCGACAACGTCCTGAACGTCTCGGGAGGGGCGGTGGTGATCGAGACGACCGCGGGAACGGTGAGTGTGACCTCCGACAACGGCGACGGGACCTATGACGCCGTGCTGACCTCGGACACGATCACCGGCACGGCCATCCTGACCTTCACCCTCGAAGGAGTCGCCGGGACGCAGACGGCGTCGGTGGAGTTCGTGGCGGGTGCTCCTGATCCCGGCACGTCCACGATCGAGGCCGACCCCGGATTCCTCGAAGCCGACGGCGTCAGCACGTCGACAATCACCGTGCGTCTGCTCGATGCTTCGGGCAACCCCGTAGGGGGAGGCGGGGACGACGTGGAGATGGCGACGACCGCGGGCAGCATCACGACCGCGGTGGACAACGGCGACGGTACCTACACCTCGATCCTCACCGCGCCCACGAGTACGGAGCCCCCGTCGGCGTCGGTGACCTTCACCGTGGATGGAGCGCCCGCGACGCGCTCGGTGGTCGTGGCGTTCGTGGCGGGGGTGCCGGATGCGGGATCGTCGACGATTTCCGTGTCCGAGGACTCGATCGTCGCGGATGGGGTGTCGACGTCGACGGTGAGCGTGGTGGTGCGGGATGCACTCGGCAACCCCGTTCCGGGACTCGGGGATGTCGTGGGGATCAGCTCGTCTGCGGGAGTGGTCGGGTCCGTCGCTGATGAGGGCGACGGGACGTATCGTGCGGTGTTGACGTCGTCGACCACGGCGGGCACCGCGACCGTGTCGTTCACCGTCGAGGATGTGCCGGGTACGGACACCGCCACAGTGGCGTTCGTGGCAGGTTCACCGGATGCGAACTCCTCGACGATTTCCGTGTCCGAGGACTCGATCGTCGCGGATGGGGTGTCGACGTCGACGGTGACCGTGGTGGTGCGGGACGCATTCGGCAACCCCGTTCCAGGGCTCGGGGAAGTCGTGGGTATCAGCTCGTCCGCGGGGACGATCGGGTCGGTGTCGGATGAGGGCGATGGCACGTATCGTGCGGTGTTGACGTCGTCGACCACGGCGGGCACTGCGACGGTGTCGTTCACCGTCGACGGTGTGGCCGATACGGACACGGCGACCGTGGCATTCGTGGCGGGTCCGCCGGATGCGGGGTCATCGACGATCTCCGCATCGCCTCCGCAGTTCGAAGCGGGAGCAGGCAGCTCGACGATCACCGTTCACCTCGCGGATCGCTACGGCAATCCCACGGTTGAGTCTGTCGGAGTGTCGATGATGACGACTCTCGGAAGCCTCTCCACGCCCCTCGACAACGGCGACGGTACCCACACAGCCACTCTCACGTCGGATGAGCCGGGCACGGCGATCGTTTCCTTTGCGATCAGCGGCGTGTCCGGGGCCGATGTCGCGGAGGTGGAAGTGCTCGACACCACGCCTCCCGATGCGGTGGTCATCGACACCCCCGTCGACGGTTCGACGGTGGGATCGCGTCCGTCGATAGAGGGTGACGGAGAGCCGGGTGCGACCGTGACGGTGGCTGCCAACGGTACCGACACCTGCACGACCGTCGTCGGTACGGACGGACGGTGGCAGTGCTTTCCCGCGACGCCATTCGAGTCCGGCTCCGTGACACTGGTCGCCGTGCAGACGGACGCGGGAGGGAACACCTCTCCGGACTCCGACCCCGTCACCGTGACGGTCGTGGCTTCGCCGCCGCCCGCGCCGGTGCTCGACCCCACGAACGGAAGCCGTGTTTCCGGCACTTCTCTCCCCGGTCTCACCGTGACGGTGCGGGACAGTGGCGGGACCGTGATCTGTGTCAGCACCGTGGGCGCGGACTCCCGATTCGAGTGCGTACCGGACGAACCGCTCGCGCTGGGCGCGCTCGTGTCGGCGACCGCCGCCGATGAGTTCGGGAACGTCTCCGACGCGACGCTCGTTCGCGTGGGCGGCGCTCGCGTCTCTCTCGCCTTCGACTCGCGCATCGCCGGCGAAATACAAGGAGTCGTGGGGCTGGGGTTCCTCCCCGGGGAGAGCATCATCGCGACTCTGGAATCGACGCCGATCGAGCTCGGTCGTTTCACCGCTTCGGTCGGCGGGGACATCGCGTTCGATTTCACGGTGCCGCTGGACCTCGAACCGGGAACTCACAGCGTCATCCTCGAGGGCGAGGACAGCGGTGCCGTTCGTGCGACGTTCGAGGTACGGCCACCGGCAGCGGGTGGTGGCGGCACACTTCCCACGACGGGCGGCACCGCAGTCCAGCCGTTGCTTCCACTGGGAGTCGTCCTGTTGCTCGTCGGCCTGCTGCTGGTGGCGGGAAGAGGACCTGCGGGACCCGACCGGTTCTCGCCGCGGGTCAGCGACCCGAGAGCGCCTTCATGATGCGCTGCGGCGACACCGGCTGGGCGGTACCCAGGCGCTGCGCGAACACACTCACGCGGTACTCCTCCAGCAGCCAGCGCACCTCGACGAGCGAAGGCGTCGCGTCGCGGCGGAGGGGAATCGTGCCCCCGGCGTCCTCGAACGCGTTCGCCATGCGCTCGTACTCGGTCATGCGGGCGCGGTCCTTGCCCGGCTCGCTGGCGAGGGTCTTCAGGCGGTCGAGCATCCCCTCCAGGTAGCGGGGGAACTGTGCGAGACGGTCGACACCGGCGGCGGAGACGAAGCCGGCATGCAGAAGGCCGCTCAGCTGGGTGCGGATGTCGTTGAGCGGTCCGAGCAGCGCGAGCGAATTCTGGGACTTGATGCCGCGTTCGACGTCGCGGGATCGGGTGAGGATGCGTGCGACCAGCGAGACGCACGCGAAGAGATCATCGACGAGCGTGGCCGAGACCGCGTCGCGCACCGTCGCGAAGTCCGCCTCGTTGCGCACGATCCCTTCCGGCACGACACGCTCGATGGCCTTGCGGGCGACGGCCGCCCGGCAGTCCTCGATGAGAGCGGCGGCGGACGGGTACGGCGAGGCGGCGAGTGCCAGCTTCTCCTGACTCGTGAGGTGCTCCTGCACATACGAGGAGGGGGAGGGCACACCGAGCAGCACCAGGCGCAGCACGCCGTCGCGGGTGGAGGCGGCAGCGGCCTCCGGGGTCGACTCGACCCGCACCGACACGCTCTTGCCCTGGTCCACGATGGCGGGATAGCCGCGCACGACACCGCCGGCGACCCGGGTGTCGAGCACCTCGGGCAGGTCTCCGAAGGTCCACCCCGTGAGGCCGGTCTGCTCGACCGGAGCCGCGGCGACGCGTTCGGGCCCGCGACCTCCACCGGAGCTCCCGGATCGGGGAGGGGCGGCGATCGAGCGGGCGACGCTGCTGCGCGCACGGTCGGAGAGTCGCGTCTGCAGCGCCCGCAGATCGCGGCCGGAGCCGACGATCCTGCCGCGCTCGTCCACGGCGCGGAAGTTCATGCGCAGGTGCGGAGGGACCCGCTCGTCGTCGAAGTCGGTCGCGGACACGAGCTGGTTCGCGAGCGGCTGGATCCGTCGGGCGAGCGCTTCCTTGAGCGTGCGCGGAGGGAGTCCGCCGTGCGACTCCGGGCCTTCCTCGATGAGCTCGGCGCCGAACTTCTCGGCCCAGTCGGCGGCGGGGACGACATGGCGCCGGATCGCCTTGGGGAGCGCGCGCAGCAGCCCCGTCACGAGTTCGGCGCGCAGCCCCGGAACCTGCCAGTCGAAACCGCGGTCCTCGATCTGCGCGAGCAGCGGCAGCGGCACGACCACGCTGACGCCGTCGTCGTCGGCGCCGGGCTCGAACCGGTACGCGAGACCGAGCACCTGGTCGCCCTGCGTCCACCGCGTCGGGAACTCGCGCTGATCCGCGCGTTCCTCGTCGTCGATCAGGTCGCTCTCGCGCATCACGAGCAGCTTCGGCGTGGTGGCCATGGCTTCGCGCCACCAGCTCTCGAAGGAGCGCACATCGAACACCTCGGCGGGGATGCGTTCGTCGTAGAACCGGAACACGGCCTCGTCGCCGGCGAGGATGTCGCGACGGCGCTCACGCTCCTCGAGCTTCTCGAGGCGTTTGCGCAGTTCGGCGTTGCTGCGCCAGAACGCACTCACCCGCTTGTCGATGCGCGCCGGATCCCAGTCGCCCTCGACGAGCGCATGCCGTACGAAGAGTTCGCGCGACGCCGCCCGGTCGATGCGCGCGAACTGCACGCGCCGTCGCGGGATGATCTCGAGCCCGAACAGCGTCACCTTCTCGAAGGCGACCGCGGCCCCGGCATCCTTCGACCAGTGGGGCTCGGTGACCTGCCGCTTGGCGAGGTCGCCCGCCAGGGGTTCGGCCCAGGCCGGGTCGATCGCGGCGACCGTGCGGGCGAACGTGCGCGAGGTCTCGACGATCTCGGCGGCGATCACCGCGCGAGGACTCTTCTTGCGCAGCCCTGACCCGGGGAAGATCGAGAAGCGGATGCCGCGGGCGCCCCGATACTCCGCGATGCGGCGGCCTTTCGGCTCCTTCGCGGGGGAGTGCGACTTGCCGGCGGGTGCCGTGCGTTCGTCCAGGATGCCGATCTGCGAGAGCAGGCCGGACAGCAGGGCGCGATGGATGGCGTCGGGGTCGCTCGTCCCGGTCTCGTCGCGCGGGCGGTCGGGGGTCTTCACGAGGGTGCGGAGTTGACGGTGCACGTCGAACCACTCCCGCACCCGCACGTAGTTGAGGTGCTCGGAGCGGCAGAGTCGGCGGAACGCACTCGAGCCGAGCTCGCGCTGCTGCTCGCGCAGGTGATTCCACAGGTTCAGCAAGGTCAGGAAGTCGCTCGTCGGGTCGACGAAGCGTGCGTGCTGCCGGTCGGCCTCCTCGCGGCGCTCCTCCGGCCGCTCGCGCACGTCCTGGATCGTCATTCCCGAGACGATCGCGAGCACGTCGCGAGTGACCGAGCCGCCCGATCCCGTGCGTCCCGCCTCGATCAGCATCCGTGCGAACCGCGGGTCGATCGGCATGCGCGAGATCTCACGCCCCGTGCGCGTGAGGTGCGGGGAGCCGTCACGGCGGGAGGGCTCGACCGCGCCGAGCTCGGTGAGCAGATCGAATGCCGCCTTCACACCGCGGGAGTCCGGCGGGGTCAGGAACGGGAAGGCGCTGATGTCGCCGAAGCCGAGCGAGAGCATCTGCAGGATGACCGATGCGAGTGACGTCCGCAGGATCTCGGGCTCGGTGAATTCCGGCCTCCGGTCGAAGTCCTCTTCCGAGTAGAGGCGGATCGCGATGCCGTCGCTGGTGCGGCCTGCGCGGCCCGAGCGCTGGTTCGCCGAGGCCTGCGAGATCGCCTCGATCGGCAGGCGCTGCACCTTGGATCGGTTGCTGTAGCGCGAGATCCGGGCGGTACCGGTGTCGATCACGTACTTGATGCCGGGAACGGTGAGACTCGTCTCGGCGACGTTGGTCGCGAGGATCACCCGGCGGCGCACGCCAGGCACCCGACTGCGCTCGAACACCCGGTGCTGATCTGCGGCCGAGAGGCGTCCGAACAGCGGAAGCACCTCGGTGGGGGCACGGTCGTTCGCGTATGCGCCGCGAACGGCGTCGGTCGCGTCGCGGATCTCGGCTTCGCCGGGCAGGAACACCAGCACATCGCCCGGCGCCTCCCGGTCGAGCTCGCGCAGCGCGGAGACGATCGCCGAGACTTCGTCCTCCGGGTCGCCGGCCTGATCGTCCTCGTCGGGGTCCTCCGACGGTCCGCGGTAGCGGATCTCCACGGGATAGGTACGCCCGGACACCTCGATGATCGGAGCCGGGGTGCCGTCGGCCGCCGCGAAGTGCTTCGCGAAGCTCTCCGGATCGATCGTCGCCGAGGTGATGACGACCTTGAGGTCGGGGCGCTCGGGCAGGATGCGTGAGAGGTAGCCGAGGAGGAAATCGACGTTGAGGGAGCGCTCGTGCGCCTCGTCGATGATGATCGTGTCGTAGCGCGTGAGCAGTCGGTCGCGGTGGATCTCGTTGAGGAGGATGCCGTCGGTCATCAGCGCGATGCGGGTGGCATCGGAGACCTTGTCGGTGAAACGCACCTTGTAGCCGACCAGGGTGCCGAGCTCGACCTGGAGCTCTTCGGCGACACGCTCTGCGATGGTGCGGGCCGCGAGGCGGCGTGGCTGCGTGTGGGCGATGCGCTCCCGCCCGAGTTCGAGGGCGATCTTCGGCAGCTGTGTCGTCTTGCCGGATCCGGTGGCCCCCGCGACGATCACGACCTGGTGGTCGCGGATGGCGTCGGCGATCTCGGCCCTGGCTGCGCTGACGGGCAGCTCCGGCGGATAGGAGATCACAGGGGAGGACATAGCCCTCCATCGTATGACGGGTTCGGCCCCCTACGATCAACGGGTGATCAACGCACTGCCTCCCGTCCGGTGGTTCCGCGAATTCGGGCGACCTCCGCGCATCCTCGGCCTCGATGTCGCCCGGGCCCTGGCCATCCTCGGCATGGTCGGAGCGCACATCGGCGAGACCGAGTCGTTCGACTGGTTCGAACCGTCGACGTGGACCTCTCTGGTGAACGGGCGTTCGTCGATCCTGTTCGCGGTGCTCGCCGGAGTCTCGATCGCGCTGATGACCGGGCGCAGCACGCTGCCTGAGCGCGAGCGCATCCCCGGCCTCCGACTGAATCTCATCGGCCGTGGTGCGGTGATCTTCGTGATCGGCCTGGCGCTCGAGATGCTGAACACCCCGATCGCGATCATCCTCACCCTTTACGGGCTCCTGTACGTCGCGGTGATCCCGTTCCTGCGCTGGCGGCCCTGGCAGTTGCTGCTCGCCGCCGCCGTGCTCGCGCTGCTCGGGCCCGCGCTGCTCGCGTTCCTGAACGCGGTGATGCTGCACCCCTTCGGGTCGGGCATCGGCTTCGTCCTGTACGGCACCTATCCGATCACGGTCTGGCTGGCGCTCGTCCTCGGCGGTATGGCCCTGGGGCGGATGCACGTGGAGCAGGTGCGCACCGCCGTGGTCGCGCTCGGCGTCGGTTTCGTATTGGCGGTCGCCGGGTACGGCCTCGGTGCCCTCGGACAGGCCGCGGGGATCACCGGCGCCGTCAGCGGGAGCTCGTCGTTCAGCGGGAGCTCGTCGTTCGAGGGGAGCTCGTCCGGGTGGGCGGAGTACCCGCAGGCGCTCGCCGAAGCGGATCCCGGGGGAGCGGTGCTCCTGGCCGTCTTCTCGGTCGATCCGCACAGCGGGGGAACGGCCGAGGTACTCGGCTCCGGGGGCTTCGCACTCGTCGTGATCGCGCTGTGTCTGCTGGCGAGTCGACCCTTGCGGGGGGTGCTGCTGCCGTTGGGAGCACTCGGATCCATGCCGTTGACGGCATACAGCGCGCATGTGCTCTCGATCGTCCTGGTGAGCGGACCCGGTGGGTTCTTCTCGAGCAACGATTTCTGGGCGGCGACCACGCTGGGGCTGCTGGTGCTCACGACGCTCTGGTCGATGTTCTTCGGGCGCGGTCCGCTGGAACGCCTGGTCGGGCGCGGCGCCGCGGCGATGGCGGCTGTCCCACACCGGTCCTAGGCTGGGGCGATGAGCATTCCTGCACTCGAACTGAACGACGGCAACTCCATCCCGCAACTCGGCTACGGCGTCTTCAAGGTGCCGCCGGCAGACACCGAGCGTGCGGTGAGCGAGGCGCTCGAAATCGGCTACCGCCACATCGACACCGCGGCGATCTACGGCAATGAAGAGGGCGTGGGCGCCGCCATCGCCTCCTCGGGCATCGCACGCGACGACCTGTTCATCACGACCAAGCTCTGGAACGACCGCCACCACGACGAGGAGCCGCGCGCGGCCATCGCCGAGAGTCTCGAGAAGCTCGGTCTGGAGAAGGTCGATCTGTACCTCGTGCACTGGCCCACGCCGGCCAAGGACGACTATGTGCACGCGTTCGCGAAGCTGGTCGAGCTGCGCGACGCAGGCCTCACCCGCAGCATCGGCGTCTCGAACTTCCTCGTGCCCCACCTGGAGCGCACGGTGAAGGAGACGGGCGTGGTTCCCGCAGTGAACCAGATCGAGCTGCACCCGGCCTACCAGCAGCGCGACGTGGTCGCCTGGGCCGACGCGAACGGCGTGCGCATCGAGGCATGGGGTCCGCTCGGGCAGGGCAAGTACGACTTGTTCGGGACGCCCGCGGTCGCGGATGCCGCCGCGGCGCACGGTGTCACCCCGGCACAGGCCGTGCTGCGCTGGCACCTGCAGAAGGGCATCATCGTGTTCCCGAAGTCGGTGCGCGCCGAGCGTCTGCGCGAGAACCTCGATGTGTTCGGCTTCGAACTGACCGACGCCGAGGTCGCGGCGATCGACGCCCTCGACCCGCTCGACGGCTCGGGCCGCGTGGGGTCGCACCCGGACGAGGTCAACTGACCCCGTGATACCGGGGCTCTCGGGCCCAGATGACGCCCCGTGTCGCCGTGCGCGACAGGGGGCGTCGTCGTGAGTACCGTCGAGGCATGACAGCTCCGTTCCGCGTCGTCGCCGTGTCGGGATCCCTGCACGAGCCCAGCAAGACCACCGCCCTGGTCCGCGCGATCACGGCCGCCGTTGCCGAGCGCGCCGACGTCGAGGCGCAGCTCATCGAGCTGACGCAGATCGGTCCCGGGCTGGCGGGTGCGCTGCACCGTGACCAGCTGGCGCCGGAGGTCGAAGCGCAGTTGCAGGCGATCGAATCCGCCGACCTGCTCATCGTGGGCAGCCCCGTCTACCGAGCCTCGTTCACCGGGCTCTTCAAGCACCTGTTCGACTTCGTCGGTCAATACGACCTCGTGGGAAAGCCCGTGCTGCTCGCCGCGACCGGCGGCGGGGAGAAGCACGCCCTGATCATCGAGCACCAGCTGCGGCCGTTGTTCGCGTTCTTCCAGGCGCTCACCCTTCCGCTCGGGGTGTACGCGAGCAACACGGACTTCGACGGCTACGAGATCGCTTCCGACGTGCTGCGCGCCCGCATCGCGCTGGCCGCGGATCGTGCCCTGCCTCTGGTCGGCTACGCGGCCTCCCGTCCGGTGGAGCTGCTGGTCGGCTGAGCGCGTCACCGTCGCGCGGCGTAGCGTGAAGGCATGACCAACCGGCTCGCCGACACCCTCAGTCCGTACCTCCGTGCGCATGCCGACAACCCCGTCGACTGGTATCCGTGGGGCGAGGAAGCGTTCGCGGAGGCGAGGCGACGCGATGTGCCGCTGTTGATCTCGATCGGCTACTCGACCTGTCACTGGTGTCACGTGATGGCACGCGAATCGTTCGCGGACCCGGAGACCGCCGCGCGGATCAACGAGGGCTTCGTCGCGGTCAAGGTCGATCGCGAGGAGCATCCGCAGGTCGACGGTGCCTACATGGCCGCGGCTTCGGCGTTCACCCAGAACCTCGGTTGGCCGCTCACGGTCTTCGCCACCCCGCGCGGGCGCACCTTCTTCGCCGGCACCTACTGGCCGCCGGAGGCTCGGCCGCCGATGCCGGCGTTCCGTGACGTCCTCGCCGCGGTCGGGGAGGCGTGGACGCTACGGCGGGTGCAGGCAGAGGAGTCGGCGGATGCCGTGACCGATGCGCTCACCCGTGCGGCGGAGGCCACGCCGTCCGAACTCCCGGACGTGGTCGCGATCGCGACGGCTGCGGAGTCGATCGCCCAGCGGGAAGATCAGCAGTTCGGTGGCTTCGGCGGCGCCCCGAAGTTCCCCGTCGCCACCACCTTGCGATTCCTGCAGCATCCGCTCGTGCGGGAGGGTGCTCCGGAGGCGGGGGCGTCAGCGGGGCGCGCGCTCGCCGCGATGACCCGATCGGACCTGCGCGATGCCGACGGCGGGTTCTTCCGCTACGCCACCCAGCGCGACTGGACGGTGCCGCACTACGAGCGGATGCTGACCGACAACGCGCAGATGCTCGACGTCGCGCGCGACGCGGGGGAGGAGGACCTCGTCCGCGGGATCGTGTCATTCCTGACCGGGGTCCTGCAGCGAGACGGCGGCGGGTTCGGTGCCGCCCAGGATTCGGAGTCGTGGGTCGAGGGCGCTCGCAGCGAGGGCGGGTACTACCGGCGTGCGCTGCCCGAACGTGCGGGCCTTGCGCCGCCCGCTGTCGACGGCAAGGTGATCACCGGGTGGAACGGCCTCGCGATCGGTGCGCTCGCCCGGGCCGGGGCGACCTTCGGAGAGCGGAGCTGGATCGATGCCGCCGCGTCCGCCGCCGACGAGGTGCTGCGGGTCAACCGCGATGCCGACGGCGCTCTCGTGCGCGCGTCCTTCGAGGGGCGGGCCTCTGCCGCGGTCGCGACCGCGGCAGATCGTGGCCTTCTCGCCGACGGTCTGTTCGCTCTGGCCCTGGCCACCGGCGAGGCGACCTGGGCGGTGGCGGCCCGCGGGATCCTCGACGACGCACTGGAGGGCACAGCGGGTGAGGATCCGTTGCTGTCGGCCCAAGGGATCGCGACCTCGCCCGACCAGACCGACGGCGACCTGCCCTCGGATGCCGCGGCCGTCGCCGGCGCCGCACTGACTGCCTGGTGGCTGGGAGCGGGGGACCGGTATCGCGCCGCTGCCGTGTCGACGGTGAGCATGCTGGCCGCGCGGGCGCTGGAGCAGCCCTTCGCCCACGGCACCCTGCTGCGGGTGGCTGCGGGCCTCGCGATCCCGCCGCGCCAACTCGTCGTGGTCACCGGCGCGCGCGACAGTGCGCTCGGCCTCGCGGGCAGGGGTGCGGATGCCGAAGTCGTCGCCGTGGTCGCGCCCGATCAGGCGCGGGCGTTCACGGATGCCGGATTCAGCCTGTTCGAGGGCAAGGACGCGGTGGCGGAACGCGCCTATGACTGCCGCGCGTTCGTGTGCCGGTTGCCCGTGAGTGACCCGGCCGAGGTGTCGATCGGGCGGTGACGGTCAGTTCTGGTTGCGCGGATGCCGGCGGGCGGTGCGCTCGTTGCCGCGGCGGTAGTTCCCGGTCACGCGCGCCATCAGCAGCTGCGCGTCGCCGCTCGCGGCCTGCGCGAGGAACTCCTGGGCCCGTGCGCCGCGCAGCACGGTCGCGGTGACGCCGCGATGGCGGATGACGACGTCGTCACCGCGCACCGCGAACTCGAATCCGGAGGGGCTGCCCATGCGGCGAGCCTAGCGCCCGGTGATTCGGTGGCTCGACGGCGCGGTGCTCACACCCAGCCGGGCAGCCAGTTGTGCAGCAGCCAGAACTGGTACGGCACGCTCATCCCGGTCCACAGCGGCAGGAAGAACACCGACACGAGAACGACGAACGCGAGGAAGATCAGCACCGTGCGCTCGCCGGACTGCCGACGGTACAAGGGGTCTTCGCGTCGTCCGGCGATGATCCGCAGCGTCATGGCGAGCGCGAGCACGAGGAACGGCATCATCACCACCGTGTAGAACTGGAAGATCGTGCGCTCGGGGAACATCAGCCACGGGAGATAGGTGACCGCCAGGCCGACCAGGGGGACGGTCAGTGCGGGCGCGATCGGCTGCCGGGTGATCCAGCTCCGCACCAGCCGGTAGAGCAGGTACACCGCTGCCGCCACCCCGCCGTACCAGATGAGCGGATTCGGAACGGCGGAGATCACGCCGATGCAATGGTCCGTGCCGCAGCCGGTGGGATCGGAATCCACCCAGACCGCCGTCGGGCGCAGCAGGAACGGCCACTCCCAGGCGGGACTCGCGTAGGGGTGTCCGCGGCTCAGGCCGACGTGGAAGCCGAGCATCGACTCGTGGTACTTCCACAGCGCGAGCAGCGGGTTCGGGTCGCTCTGCCGGTCGTAGCCCCCCGAGGTCAGGAGCCACCCCGTCCAGCTGACCAGGTACACGGCCAGCGCGGGGAAGACGAAAAGGACGAACGAGACCGGCCCCTGCCGGAACGCGGCGGCGGTCGGCCACAGCACCACGCCGGCCCGACGCCTCGCCAACGCGTCGGTCACCACGACGTAGAGGCCGAAACCGGCGAGGACGTACAAGCCCGACCACTTCACGGCAGAAGCCGCACCCAGGGCGGCACCGGCGGCGATCAGCCACGGCCGGCGCCACAGCACCGGCCCCCAGAACGGGTCGGGCGCCTCGGGATCGCGTCGCTCGAGCTGCGGGATCGTGCGCTGCCGATCGATGAGGACGAACAGCACGCCGAGCAGGACGAAGAACGTCAGGATGCCGTCGAGCAGCGCGATCCGGCTCATCACGATGCTCAGGCCGTCGATCGCCAGCAGCGTTCCGGCGACGGATGCCACGACCACCGATCCGCTCAGACGCCGGGCGATCAGATACACCAGGAGGACCGAGCCCGCTCCGAGGATCGCGGTGGCCAGGCGCCATCCGCCGCTGTTCTCGGGTCCGCCGATCGCCATGCCCAGCGCGATGAGCCACTTGCCGAGCGGGGGATGCACGATGAACGAGCCCGCATCCGAGAGCGGGAGGCTCTGCCCGGTCGCGAACGCCTCGTTCGCCTCGCCACCCCAGGTGCCCTCGTAGCCGAGCGTCCACAGGGACCAGGCGTCCTTGACGTAGTACGTCTCATCGAAGGCGAGCTCATGCGGGTGGGACACGCCGACCAGGCGCAGCACCGCCGCCACCGCGGTGATCACCAGCGGCGCGAGCCACCGGATCGCGCGGCCCCAGTCCGGGTCCTGCAGGATCCGGTCCCGCAACCGTCCGTAGTGCGTCAGCCGCGCCTCGGGGGCGGGCAGGAGCGGGTCGGGCGCGGTCACCGCTCCAGCCTAGACAACGCCCCTTCCGGGGGAGCTGCATCCGGCGCGCCTAAGCTGGGCGGGTGATCATCCTCGCCGCCACCCCGATCGGAAACCTGGGCGACGCGTCGCGACGCCTCGTGGAGGTGCTGGAGAACGCGGAGGTCGTCGTCGCGGAAGACACCCGCACCACGCAGCGTCTGCTCAAGGCACTGCAGATCGACAACCGTCCTCGTCTGATCGCACTGCACGACCACAACGAGAAGCAGAAGGCCGCCGAACTGGCTGCGCTCGCGGCGGAGACCGACATCGTGGTGATGAGCGATGCAGGAATGCCGACCGTCAGCGACCCCGGCTACGGGCTGGTGGCCGAGGCCGTGGCGCAGGGGGTCACCGTCACCGCGATCCCCGGTCCGAGCGCCGTGCTGATGGCGCTCGCGATCTCGGGACTTCCGACCGACCGCTTCACGTTCGAGGGGTTCCTCCCGCGCAAGCCGGGGGAGCGGCGATCGACCCTCCGCGCCCTGGCCGCCGAGCCGCGCACCATGGTCTTCTTCGAGTCTCCGGCCCGGCTCGCGAGCGCTCTCGCCGACATGGGCGCTGCGTTCGGCGACGAGCGGCGGATCGCGGTGTGCCGTGAGCTCACGAAGCTGTACGAGGAGGTCCGCCGTGGCACCGCGGCCGAGCTCCAGGAGTGGGCCGAGAACGGCGTGAAGGGCGAGATCGTCGTCGTCGTCGAAGGAGCCGCGCGCCGGGATGCCTCCCCGGAAGATGCTCTGGCGCAGGTGCAGAGACTGGTCGCGGAAGGCGTCCGCTTGAAGGACGCGTCCTCCGAGGTCGCCGCGCTGACCGGTCTCTCCTCCCGCGACCTCTACCAGGCCGCCCTCGCCGCCCGCTCCGGGGCCGGTGCCTGAGATCGCCACGACTGCGGTTCGTAAGAATTGCGGGGAATCCGGGAACGTCCGCCGCGTTACCCTCAGGTCATGACGAACCCGACGCGTGCGACGAGGGAGGACACGTTCCGCGCCGCCGCAGCGGGGTTGAGCGCATCGTTCCTCGCCGTCGGCCTGGCGGAACTCGTCGCCGCGGTGGTGGAGCCGAGCGCGAGCCCGTTCGCCGTGATCGGGAGCGGGCTCATCGACCTCGCTCCGAGCTGGGCGAAGGACACCGCCATCGCGCTGTTCGGCACCGGTGACAAGGCGGCCCTGATCGTGGGCATCGCCGTGGTGCTCGTGGTCGTCGCCGCTGTCGCGGGAATCCTGGAGCGACGACGGTCCGGTGTCGGCGCCGTGGTCCTGGGGGCGCTCGGTGCTCTCGCCGTCGTCGCGGCGATGGTTCGCCCCGGCGCGGGGCCGTTCGCCTGGCTGCCCGGGCTGGTCGCCGGTCTCGTCGCCGTGGTCGTCCTGCGCCTCCTGATCGCCCGACTGCGTCCGGTCGCAGGACTCGGATCCGACGACGAGGACCGGAGACGATTCCTGCTGTGGACCGCGGGTGTCGCCGCAGCGGGTGCCGTCGCGCTCATCGTCGGCAACGTCGCGCGCGGCGCGAGCCGATCGATCGAAGCGGTCCGCGACGCGCTGCGGCTGCCCTCGGCGGCACGCGCAGCAGCGGCGGTTCCCGCCGGTGCCGAGCTGGGGATACCCGGCCTCGCCCCTGTCGTCACTCCGAATGCGGACTTCTACCGCATCGACACCGCGCTCATCGTGCCGCGGGTGGACCCGGCCGACTGGTCGTTGCGCATCCACGGGATGGTCGAGCGCGAGATGGAGATCACCTGGGACGAGTTGCTCGCGATGCCGATGCAGGAGTCCGACGTCACGCTCGCGTGCGTGTCGAACGAGGTCGGCGGATCCCTGATCGGCAACGCGCGCTGGCTCGGGCTCCCCGTGCGGGATCTGCTCGCGCGCGCGGGCGTCGACGCCGATGCGGACATGGTGCTCTCGACCTCGGCCGACGGGTTCACGGCGTCCACACCGATCGAGGCCCTCACCGACGACCGCGATGCGCTGCTCGCGATCGGGATGAACGGCGAGCCGCTGCCGATCGAACACGGCTTCCCGGTGCGGATGGTGGTGCCGGGGCTCTACGGCTACGTGTCCGCCACGAAGTGGGTCACGCAACTGGAGGTGACGCGGTTCGACCGCGCCACCGCCTATTGGACGACACGCGGATGGTCCGAGCGCGGACCCATCAAGCTGCAGTCGCGCATCGACGTCCCTCGCCGGGGGCAGCAGGTCACCGCGGGGGATGCGGTCATCGCGGGGATGGCCTGGCAGCAGCACGTCGGCATCGCGGGAGTGGAGGTGCGTATCGACGACGGGCCGTGGCGCGCGGCCGAGCTCGCGACCGCGATCTCCACCGACACGTGGGTGCAGTGGAGCCTCGACTGGGTCGCGGAGAGCGGCACGCACACCATCGAGTGCCGGGCGCTCAACGTCGACGGCGAGACGCAGACATCCGATCCTGCGGCTCCCGCCCCCGACGGCGCACAGGGTTGGCATCGCATCGACGTCTCGGTGGCCTGAGCGCGGGATGCGACCGCCGCCCGCACGGCGTAACCACGCCCCGCATCCCACCTAGAATTGCTCCATGCCCGCAGGCGAATCGTTCTACATCACCACACCCATCTACTACCCGTCCGACGTGCCCCACATCGGCCACGGGTACACGACGGTGGCCGTCGACACGCTCGCACGGTGGCACCGCCAGGCGGGCGACGACACCTGGATGCTCACGGGCACCGACGAGCACGGCCAGAAGATGCTGCGGGCGGCCGCGGCGAACAACGTCACGCCGCAGGAGTGGGTCGACAAGCTCGTCAGCGAGAGCTGGTTCCCGCTGCTGACCACGCTCGACGTCGCCAATGACGACTTCATCCGCACCACCCAGGAGCGCCACGAGACGAACGTGCAGACGTTCTTCCAGCGCCTGTACGACCGCGGCTACATCTATGCGGGCGAGTACGAGGCTCTCTACTGCGTGGGCTGCGAGGAGTTCAAGCCCGAGTCGGAGATCGTCGACGGCACCGGTCCCTTCGAGGGCCTGAAGGTGTGCGCCATCCACTCGAAGCCGCTGGAGCTGCTGCAGGAGAAGAACTACTTCTTCAAGCTCAGCGAGTTCCAGGACCGGCTGCTCGAGCTCTACAAGACGCGACCCGACTTCGTGCGCCCCGACTCGGCGCGCAACGAGGTGGTGTCGTTCGTGAGCCAGGGCCTCAAAGACCTCTCGATCTCGCGGTCGACCTTCGACTGGGGCATCCCGCTCCCGTGGGACGAGTCGCACGTCATCTACGTGTGGGTCGATGCGCTCCTGAACTACGCCACGGCCGTCGGCTACGGCTCCGATGAAGAGACCTTCGAGCGTCGCTGGCCCGCCTACCATGTGGTCGGCAAGGACATCCTGCGCTTCCACGCCGTCATCTGGCCCGCTCTGCTGATGGCGGCCGGCCTCGAGGTGCCGCAGGGCGTCTTCGCGCACGGCTGGCTGCTGGTCGGCGGCGAGAAGATGTCGAAGTCGAAGCTGACCGGCATCGCGCCGACCGAGATCACCGATGTCTTCGGGTCCGACGCCTACCGCTTCTACTTCCTCTCCGCGATCGCCTTCGGACAGGACGGGTCCTTCTCGTGGGAAGACCTGTCCGCTCGCTATCAGGCTGAGCTCGCCAACGGCTTCGGCAACCTGGCTTCGCGCACGACGGCGATGATCGAGAAGTACTTCGAGGGCATCGTGCCGCCGGCGGCCGAGTACACCGAGAAGGACCTCGCCATCCAGAAGATCGTCGCGGAGGCGGCGGCGAACGCGGATGCGGCGGTCACGCAGTTCCGCATCGACGAGGCTATCGCCGCGATCTGGACGATCGTCGACGCCCTCAACGGCTACATCACCGAGAACGAGCCGTGGGCGCTGGCCCGCGACGAGGACCAGCGCGCGCGTCTGGGCACGGTGCTCTACACCTGCGCGGAGGGGCTGCGCGCACTCGCCGTGCTGCTGTCGCCCGTGATGCCGCAGTCGACCGAGAAGCTCTGGATCGCGCTCGGCGCTGCGGAGACCTTGGGCCGTCTGCAGGACCAGCCGATCCGCGAGGCCGGAGCCTGGGGCGTGCTGCGCCCCGGTACCAGCGTCAACGGCCTCGCACCGCTGTTCCCGCGGGTGGAGTCCACGGCCTGAGCCGGCCGGACGAGATGGCGGACACCTATGTGCGCGAGCGCTCGGGCGACGGACGCAAGGATCTGAAGTACCCGGCCGCCCCCGAGCCGCTGACGGTTCCGGTGTACGACAACCATGCGCACCTGGAGATCGTGGACGGCGACGAGCCGCTGTCGCTGACCGAGCAGCTCGATCGGGCGGCGGCGGTGGGCATCGCCGGTGTCGTGCAGGCCTCCGGCGACATCGAGTCCTCGCGGTGGGCGGTCGAGGCCGCGGCCGCCGATCCGCGAGTCCTGGCTGCGGTCGCGATCCATCCGAACGACGCGCCGACGTATGCGGAGGAGGGGCGTCTCGACGAGGCGATCGCGGTGATCGACGAACTCGCCGCGCATCCACGCACCCGCGCGATCGGCGAGACCGGGCTCGATTTCTTCCGCACGGAGCCGGAGCGACGGGATCCGCAGTTCGAGTCGTTCGAGGCGCACATCGATCTCGCGAAGAAGCACGGCATCGCCATGCAGATCCACGATCGGGATGCGCACGACGCGGTGCTGGAGACCCTCGCCCGTGTCGGTGCCCCGGAGCGGACGGTCTTCCACTGCTTCTCGGGAGATGACGCGATGGCGCGCATCTGCGCGGACGCCGGCTACCACCTGTCGTTCGCGGGCAACGTCACGTTCAAGAACGCCCAGAACCTGCGCGACGCGCTGAAGGTCACGCCTCTCGATCGCCTCCTGGTCGAGACGGATGCGCCGTTCCTCACCCCCGTGCCACTGCGGGGCCGACCGAACGCGCCCTACCTCGTCCCGATCACGGTGCGTTTCATGGCGGCCGAGCTCGGTGTGGAGGTGGATGAGCTGTGCGCCCAGCTCGCCGAGAACACGCTCAGGATCTACGGTTCGTTCGTCTGAACCTGTTCCACCGGCTTCGCAGTACACGTGTCGGGAGTTTGCGCATATGCCGGAGCAAAAGGGCGATCCCTCCCGACAAGCGCCCATCCTCCCGACAAGTGCGCAGCGGATGCCCGGTCGGCGAGGGGCGGAAGGATCAGGCGGCGTCGATCGGATCGGGATCGGCAACCGGCTTCGCGGACACGATGTGTGAGATCGGCTTCCACACCAGCAGCAGTGTGAGTGCCGCGCCGCCGAACGCGAACCACCACGGGGCGGTCAGGCCCCAGACCTGGGCGATCACGCCGCCGAGCGCCTGCCCGACGATCATGCCGCCGAAGACTCCGACCATGTTCACGGAGGCCACGCGACCCTGAAGCTCAGCGGGGACCAGCCGCTGCCGGACGGTGGTCGAGATCGTCGCCCACACGAACGCGTACGCGCCGAAGAAGAACATGATGATCAGCGCGACCCAGCCGGTGGTGGTCAGCGCGAACGACAGATGCATGAGCACTTCGAGCGAGAGCACGATGCGCATCAGGGTGGCGAAGGACACGTGCCGTTCGAGCCACCCGAAGCTGAGGGTCGCGAGGATCCCGCCCGCCGCCGATGCGGTCGTGAGTGCCCCGTACCCGACGGCGCCCATCTGCAGGTGTTCCGTCGCGTAGAGCACGAGCACACCCCAGGGAGCTGCCCACGTGATGTTGAAGACGAGGATGATCAGCACGAGCATCCGCACCGGGGGATTGCGCCACAGCCACCGCAGCCCCTCGGCGATGTCGGTGTGCACGGGCGAGTGGGCCTCGGCGGCTCGGGGCGGCACGGGCGTTTTCGCCATGCGGGAGATGAGGACGACCGCGAGGGCCACGCACACCGCTTCGAGCAGGAACGGCCAGGCCATGCCCGCGGCGAACAGGAACGCGCCCAGCGGGGGACCGGCGAACTGATTCGCGACCAGATAGCCGGCCTGCAGGCGGGCATTGCCGATGCCGAGGTCGGCGGGCTTCACGAGCATCGGCAGGAGGGTGCTCCCCGTCGTGTCGACGAACACCTCGGCGGTGCCGTACAGGAAGGCGACGGCGAGCACGATCCAGATGTTCGCGGCGCCCGTGACGAGGAACCCGCACAGCGCGACGAGGACCACCGCGCGTGCGGCGTTCGCGAGCATGACCAGTCGGCGACGGTCGAAGCGGTCGGCGATCGCCCCCGCGTGCAGGCCGAAGAGCAGCCACGGGAGGAACTGCAGGATCGCCCCCGTCGCCACCAGCATGGGCGATGACGTCATGGATGCGATCAGCAGGGGAGCGGCGGCGAGGGCCACTCCGTCACCGACGTTGCTGGTCCACGACGACGCGAGCAGCCAGCGGAAATCCCGGCCCATGCGACGTGGGGCGACGATCTCTCCGAGTGATGGCACCAGAGAAGACTACTGACGGCGGGGGACATCTGCCGCGTGGGGGACAATGGGAGGATGACCGTCACCCTGCTCGGCGCCACCGAGATCCGCCGCCTCGCCGCTGAGCTCGACGTCACTCCGACGAAGAAACTCGGCCAGAACTTCGTCACGGACGCCAACACCGTCCGCAAGATCGTGCAGGCGGCCCGGGTGCAGCCGAGCGAGCGCGTGGTCGAGGTCGGCCCCGGACTCGGCTCGCTCACGCTGGCGATCCTGGAGACCGGGGCTTCGGTCACCGCGGTCGAGATCGATCACCGCCTCGCCGCGCGACTCGCCGAGACCGCCGCCGCGCACGGCGTGGAGGCCGAGCGGCTCACGGTCGTCGATGCCGACGCCCTGCGCATCACGGAACTGCCCGGAGAGCCGACCGTGCTGGTCGCGAACCTCCCGTACAACGTGTCGGTGCCGGTGCTGCTGCACTTCCTCGAGAGTTTCCCCTACCTGCAACGCGGCGTGGTGATGGTCCAGGCCGAGGTCGCCGAGAGGCTCGCCGCCGAGCCGGGCTCCAAGATCTACGGGTCGCCCAGCGTCAAGGCCGCCTGGTACGGCGAGTGGAAGCTCTCCGGCACCGTCTCCCGCCAGGTGTTCTGGCCGGTGCCGAACGTCGACAGCCTGCTCGTCGGCTTCGACCGTTCCGAAGGGGAGCGGGGGACCGAGGAGGAGCGTCGCCGCACGTTCCGGATCGTCGATGCGGCGTTCAACCAGCGCCGCAAGATGCTCCGCCAGGCTCTGTCGGGGATCTTCGGCAGCTCCGCGGCGGCGTCCGAAGTGTTGATCGCCGCCGGTGTCGCGCCGACGGCGCGGGGCGAAGATCTCACTGTCGAGGACTACCACCGGATCGCGCAGCAGGCGGCGGCGTCCGATGTCCTCGACGACGACGTCGCCTCACCCAGTAATCTGGCACCGTGACCGACTCCCCCCGCTTCCGCCCCGATGTCCCCGAGCTGCACCGTCCGTATGCCGCGGACGAGAGCCGCTATCAGCAGTTCGCCTACCGCCAGGTCGGCACGTCCGGCCTGTATCTGCCCCCGATC
The DNA here is from genome assembly GCF_004337555.1 of Microbacterium sp. PI-1. Lineage (NCBI taxonomy): Bacteria > Bacillati > Actinomycetota > Actinomycetes > Micrococcales > Microbacteriaceae > Microbacterium > Microbacterium sp. PI-1. The sequence goes on from NZ_SJYZ01000003.1 coordinate 252,454, forward strand.
TCGCTCGGGCTGTGGTGGAACTTCGGCGACAACATCCCGCTCGACAACCAACGCGCACTGCTGCGCCACGCGTTCGACCGCGGCATCACGCACTTCGATCTGGCGAACAACTACGGCCCGCCCTACGGCTCGGCCGAGAAGAACTTCGGTCGCATCTTCGCGGAGGACTTCCGTCCGTACCGCGACGAGCTGATCATCTCGTCGAAGGCCGGCTGGGACATGTGGCCCGGCCCCTACGGCGACTTCGCGAGCCGCAAGTACATCCTCGCCAGCGCCGAGCAGTCGCTGACCCGCATGGGCCTCGACTACGTCGACATCTTCTACTCCCACCGGGTCGACCCGGTCACCCCGATCGCCGAGACGATCGGAGCCCTCGACACCCTCGTGCGCCAGGGCAAGGCGCTCTATGTGGGCATCTCGTCCTACAGTGCTGAGCGCACGGCCGAGGCCGTCGCGGTCGCGAAGGACCTCGGCACGCCGCTGGTCATCCACCAGCCCGCGTATTCGATCCTCAACCGCTGGGTGGAAGACGGCCTGACCGACACCCTCGAGCAGTCGGGCCTGGGTGCGATCGCCTTCACGCCGCTGGCACAGGGGCTGTTGACCGACAAGTACCTGGGGGACGGCACGGCGGAGCGTGCGCAGAAGCGCGGTTCGCTGCCGGACGGGCGCCTCACCGACGAGGCCGTGCAGACGCTGCGAGCGCTGAACGAGGTCGCGCAGGGGCGTGGTCAGTCCCTCGCCCAGCTCGCGCTGCAGTGGACGCTGCGCAACCCCGTCGTGGCTTCCGCCCTGATCGGCGCCTCGCGTCCCGAACAGCTCGACGAGAACATCGCCGCGGTGAACGGACCCGCCTTCCAGACGGAGGAGCTCGCCCGCATCGACGAGCTGGCCGGCGCGATCGACGTGAATCTGTGGGCGAAGTCCTCGGAACTGTGATCCGCTCATGAGCCTCGCCGCGTCCACCGACTCCGTGCACGTACGCGCACCGGGCAAGATCAATGTCTTCCTCGGGGTCGGCGGTCGGCACGACGACGGGTATCACGCGCTGGCGACGGTCTTCCAGGCGGTGTCCCTCTACGAAGACGTCATCGCGCGCCCCGCTGACGAGTTCTCGGTCACCGTCTCCGGGGTGGAGGATGTCGACTCGGTTCCGCTGGACGACCGCAACTTGGCGATGCGCGCGGCCAAGCTCCTCGCCGTCGCCGTGGATCATCGAGGCGGCGTCGCCCTCGAGATCCGCAAGAGCGTGCCGGTCGCCGGCGGCATGGGCGGAGGCTCGGCGGATGCCGCTGCCGCCCTGGTCGCCTGCGATGCGCTGTGGGGAACGGGGTTGTCACAGGCACGGCTGCACGACCTCGCCGCCCGTCTCGGCGCGGATGTGCCGTTCGCCCTGCACGGCGGCACCGCGGTCGGAACCGGGCGCGGCGACCAGTTGAACCCGGCACTCGCCCGCGGACGCTTCGACTGGATCCTGGTGCCCAGTGAGGAGGGCTTGTCGACGCCCGTCGTCTACGGGCGCCTCGACCAGTTGCGCGAGGAGGAGGGCGCGCTCGCCGATGATCCGCCGCTGTCGCTCGACGTGCCGATCCCGGTCCTGCAGGCGCTCCGGTCGGGCGACCCGGGGCAGCTCGCCGCGTGTCTCGAGAACGATCTGCAGCCCGCAGCCCTCTCCGAGCGTCCCGATCTCGCCGACACGATCGCGCAGGGGGTCGCCGCCGGAGCGCTGCAAGGCATCGTGTCCGGCTCGGGGCCGACCGTGGCGCTCCTGTGCCCCGATCCGGAGACGGCCCAAGACGTGCAGTCCGCTCTGCGGGCGTCCGGATTCGATCCCCTGCACGTGCACGGCCCGGTTCCGGGCGCCCGCATCATCGGCTGACCGGCGGTGCCCGCGGACGACCGTCCTGAGCAGCGACCGTGCTCGAAAGATGCACCCGCGCGCCCCGGCAGACATAATGAAGTGACGATGTGACCGTGCACACGCGAGGAGGCACCTGATGTCCAGTGCAGCCGAGCGTGCGCGGCAGCCGAGCATCCGCGATGTCGCCCGCCTCGCCGGGGTGTCTCATCAGACGGTCTCCCGCGTCCTGAACGACCACCCGAGCATCCGCCCCGAGACGAAGGCCAAGGTCCTCGACGCGATCTCCGTGCTCGACTATCGGCCGAACCTCGCCGCCCGCGCTTTGGTGACCAGCAAGTCGAACGTGCTCGGGATCCTGTCCGCGACGATCGGGGAGTTCGGGCCGACCTCCTCGATCGCGGGCATCGAGGATGCGGCGCGCGAGGAAGGCTACGCGGTCTCGACCCTCAACCTCCCGGCGACGACGCCGGAGGCGATCGGCAACGCGGTGCGCCAGCTGGCGCGCGAGCAGGTGGACGGGATCGTGGTGCTCGCCCCGCAGGTGCGTGTGTTCCATGTCCTCCGCGGTATGTCGGTGGACATGCCTTTCGTCACGCTGCAGACCGCGTCGGGATCCGACGGGGTGAGCCTGTCGGCGGATCAGGTGGCGGGGGCCCGGGCGGCCACGGAGCATCTGATCTCCCTCGGCCACAGCGACATCCTGCACCTCGCGGGCCCGCAGGACTGGATCGAGGCGGAGTCGCGCATGCGCGGCTACCTCGACGGTCTGCGTGAGGCGGATCTGCCGACGTTCCCGCCGATCCGTGGGGACTGGACCGCCGACTTCGGGTACTTCGCGGGCAAGGAGCTCTCGCGACGGCGGGACTTCACGGCGGTGTTCGCTGCCAACGACCTGATGGCGATCGGGCTCATGCACGGCTTCCGCGACGCCGGACTCCGTGTGCCGCACGACGTGAGCGTGATCGGGTTCGACGACATCCCGGTCGCCGCGCATGTGGCTCCCACACTGAGCACGGTTCATCAGGACTTCCCCGAGCTGGGCCGGCGCGCGGTGCGGATCCTCCTCGCACAGATCCGCGGCGAGGAAGCCCCGGCGTTCGGGCCCTTGCAGACGGTGCTGCGCGCGCGCGAGTCCGCCGCCGCTCGCTGACGGGTTCGTACCGCGCTCCGCGCGACGTTCGAGATCATCGAATCCTTTCGATCCCTGGCCTCGCCTGGAGGCGCGGGATCGCGCGGATCGCGGTGGGGTCACGGTCGGTATCCGAAATACCGGAGCGGACTTGACAGCGCCTCGTCGTGAGTGGACGATGTATTTCAATGTGAACGGTCACATCGAAGGTGACCGCACGTCGCAAGGAAGATCCGTGAGCACCACAGCAACGTTGCCTACCGTGTCAGGCCCCATCCTGGAGATGCGCAGCATCACCAAGGAGTTCCCGGGCGTCAAGGCGCTCGCCGACGTCTCGATCACCGTCCGCGCCGGCGAGATCCACGCCATCTGCGGCGAGAACGGCGCGGGGAAGTCGACTCTGATGAAGGTCCTCTCCGGGGTCTACCCCTACGGGACCTACGAGGGGGAGATCCTGCTCTACGGCCAGGAGCAGAGGTTCAAGGACATCGTCGCCAGCGAGCAGGCGGGCATCGCGATCATCCACCAGGAACTCGCGCTGATCCCCGAGCTGTCCGTCACCGAGAACATCTTCCTCGGCAACGAGATCCAGCGCGGCGGACGCATCGACTGGCAGGCCCAGAAAGAGCGCACGATCGAGCTGCTCGCCCGCGTGGGCCTGAATGAGGACCCGGATGCGCAGATCAAGACGCTCGGTGTCGGCAAGCAGCAGCTGATCGAGATCGCGAAGGCGCTCAACAAGGACGTCAAGCTGCTGATCCTCGACGAGCCGACCGCCGCCCTGAACGAGAACGACTCGCAGCACCTGCTCGACCTGATCCTCGGGCTCAAGGCCAAGGGCATCGCGTCGATCATGATCAGCCACAAGCTCAATGAGATCGAGCAGATCGCCGACGAGATCACGATCATCCGCGACGGTCGCACGGTCGAGACGCTCGACATCTCCCGTGGCGAGATCAACGAGGACCGGATCATCCGCGGCATGGTCGGTCGGTCGTTGGAGAGCCGCTACCCGGATCGCACGCCCGAGATCGGCGAGGTGTTCTTCGAGGTCAAGGACTGGTGGGTGCAGCACCCGACCGTCCCGGAGCGCATGGTCGTGAAGGGGTCGAACATCACCGTCCGGCGCGGCGAGGTCGTCGGCATCGCGGGACTCATGGGCGCGGGGCGCACCGAGTTCGCGATGAGCCTGTTCGGCCGCTCCTACGGCACGTTCCTCTCGGGCACACTGATCAAGGACGGCCAGGAAGTCGTGCTGCCCGACGTGGCGTCGGCGATCAAGCACGGCCTCGCCTACGTGAGCGAGGACCGCAAGGTGCTCGGGCTCAACCTGCTCGACACGATCAAGAGGTCGGTGGTCGCCGCGAAGCTCTCGAAGATCGCCAAGCGCGGCGTCGTCGATGCGCGCGCCGAGTTCGCCGTGGCCGAGGACTATCGCAAGGCCCTTCGCATCAAGACCCCGTCGGTCGAAGAGGGCGTCGGCAAACTCTCCGGCGGCAATCAGCAGAAGGTCGTCCTGGCGAAGTGGATGTTCACCGACCCCGACCTGCTGATCCTCGACGAGCCCACCCGCGGTATCGACGTCGGTGCGAAGTACGAGATCTACGCGATCATCAACGAGCTCGCGGCGCAGGGCAAGGGCGTCATCGTCATCTCGAGCGAGCTTCCTGAGCTCCTGGGCATCTCCGACCGCATCTACACCGTCTTCGAAGGTCGGGTCACCGACTGCATCCCGGCCGATCAGGCGACACCTGAGGACCTCATGCGCAGCATGACCTCCGCGACCCAGAAAGCAACCGCATGACCACCGACACCACCGCAACGAAGCGCGGCTTCCACTTCAAGGACATCACGAAGATGTTCGGAGGCGGTCAGTCGACCCTCCGCCAGTTCGGCATCCTCGGCAGCCTCGTCGTCATCCTCGTCGTCTTCCAGGTGCTGACCTGGATCGTCAAGGGCACGGGCCTCACGCTGTCCTCGGGCAACCTGATCAACGTCGTCAACCAGTACTCGTACATCCTGATCCTCGCGATCGGCATGGTGATGGTCATCATCATGGGCCACATCGACCTCTCGGTGGGGTCGGTGGCCGCGTTCACCGGCATCGTGGTCGCGAAGGCCATGGCCGACTGGAACCTCCCCTGGCCGCTCGGTGTGCTCCTCGGCCTCGGGGTCGGCGTGCTGGTCGGTGCCTGGCAGGGGTTCTGGGTCGCCTATGTCGGGGTGCCGGCGTTCATCGTGACGCTGGCGGGCATGCTGTTCTTCCGCGGTGCGAACCAGTGGGTCGGTGACTCGCAGTCCGTTCCCGTGCCGCAGGGCTTCAAGGTCATCGGTGCCGGCTACCTCCCCGAGCTGCCGTTCATCCCCGTGCCGTTCAACGTGTTCACCATGCTGCTCGCGCTGCTGGGCGTCGCATGGATCGTGTTCTGGGAGATCCGCACCCGGCGCGTGCAGCACAAGATGGGGGCCGAGACGGCGCCGCTGTGGGTGAGTGTCACCAAGGTCGTGCTCATCTCGGCCGTGATCCTGATCGCGGGCTGGCTGTTCGCCACCGGGCGTGAGGGCACCAGCTTCCCGATCTCGGGCATCATCCTGCTCGCCCTGGTGATCCTCTACTCGTTCATCACGAACAACACGGTCTTCGGTCGTCACATCTACGCGGTCGGTGGCAACCGGCAGGCCGCGCGCCTGTCGGGTGTGAAGGACCGCTGGGTCGACTTCTTCGTGATGATGAACATGTCGGTGCTCGCGTCGCTGGCCGGCATGATCTACGTCGCCAGGGCGACGGCCTCCGGTCCGCAGGACGGCAACGGCTGGGAGCTGGATGCGATCGCCTCGGTCTTCATCGGTGGCGCGGCTGTCTCGGGCGGTATCGGAACCGTGATCGGGTCGATCATCGGTGGTCTCGTCATGGCGTTCCTGAACAACGGCCTCGCCCTGCTCGGCGCCGGCGCAGACGTGGTGTCGATGATCAAGGGTCTGGTGCTCCTGTTCGCCGTCGGTGTCGACGTGTGGAACAAGCAGCAGGGTCGCCCGTCGATCATCGGCTTCCTGACGCGTCGATTCGGACGCAAGCAGGATCCGGCCACCGACACGTTCGATCCGACCAAGACGAACTATCCCACCAGCCAGAAGTACGAAGCCCCCGCCGTCGACGAGACGCGCGGTTAGGAGAGGTCGCTTCGCGCGCGCTCGCGTGACACGACCTTCACACACCAGAGAAAGAGATCACATGAAGAAGATTCTTCTGTCGGCGACAGCGCTTGTCGTCGCGGGCGCCTTCGCCCTCACCGGCTGCTCCTCGGAGCGCGGCGGTGGCACGGACTCGGGATCGGGGGACGAGGCCAAGGGTTTCGCCGCTGACGCCACGATCGGTGTCGCCCTTCCGGACAAGACCTCGGAGAACTGGGTCCTCGCCGGTCAGCTGTTCACGGACGGTCTCAAGAAGGCCGGCTTCAAGGCGGACGTGCAGTACGCGCCCGCCAGCAACACGGTCGCGGAGCAGCAGAACCAGATCCAGGCGATGGTCACCGGTGGCGCCAAGGTCATCATCATCGGTGCGAAGGACGGCAAGCAGCTCGCCACGCAGGTCGAGGCCGCTCGTGACGCGGGCGTGACCGTCATCGCCTATGACCGTCTGATCGAGAACACGGAGGCCGTCGACTACTACGTCGCGTTCGACAACTTCAAGGTCGGTCAGCTGCAGGGCCAGGCTCTGCTCGATGGACTCGCCGAGCGTGCGGGACACGAGGCTCCGTACAACATCGAGCTGTTCTCGGGCTCGCCGGATGACGCGAACTCCGCTGTGTTCTTCAACGGCGCGATGGACGTGCTCCAGCCGAAGATCGACGACGGCACGCTCAACGTCGTCTCCGGCCAGACCGAGATCGCCCAGACGGCGACCGAGGGCTGGAAGGCCGAGAACGCCCAGCGTCGCATGGACTCGATCCTCACCTCGACGTACAGCTCCGAGACGCTCGACGGCGTCCTCTCGCCGAACGACACGCTCGCTCGCGCCATCATCACCTCGGTGCAGCAAGCCGGAAAGCCGGTCCCGGTGGTCACGGGTCAGGACTCCGAGGTCGAGTCGGTGAAGTCGATCATGGAGGGCATCCAGTACTCCACGATCAACAAGGACACCACGCTCCTCGTCGAGCAGTCGATCAAGATGGTCGGCCAGCTCCAGAAGGGTGAAGAGGTCGACGTCAACGACACCGAGCAGTACGACAACGGCGTGAAGGTCGTTCCGGCTTACCTGCTCGACCCGATCATCGTGACCAAGGAGAACGCGGCAGAGGCATACGCCAACGTCCCGAGCCTCCTCGAGATCGTGAAGTCGTACCAGTAACTCGCACGGCACACATCCTCACGGATACGCGAACCGTCCGGGCCCTCGGGTCCGGGCGGTTCGTCGTTCAACCGGTGCACATGCCCGGGAGGCGCTCAGAACGGTGCGGTCACCGGATCGGCACTCGTGAAGGTCACCGTGTTCTGCGGAGGCGGCCGGTCGATGTACGTGCGACCGGTCGGGCTCGTCCACTCCAGCACGCCGCCCGAGGTCTGGTCGACGTGCCAGGGGGAGTGGTGTTTGAGCATGTGATGTCGTCGGCAGAAGGCGGCAAGGTTTCCGTGGGCGGTCGCCCCTCCGGTCGAGGCCGCATGATTGTGGTCGAGGTCGCACTTGCGCGCCGTGATCCCGCATCCGGGAAACCGGCACCGCTGGTCCCGCGCGCGGAGATGCCGCCGGAGATGCTCACTCGGGCGGTAGCGGTCGACAGCGAGCATTTCGCCAGAGATCGGATGCGTCAGCACGCGGTCCCAGCCGGTCGCGGAACCTGCCAGCGTGCGAGCGGTCGTGACGTCGATGGGGATCGTTCCGTCGAGCTCGGCCGGTGATGAGGTCGTCGGAGCGTCATCGTCCATCAGAGTGAGCACCGGCACCGTGACCTCGACGCGGGCGCGGACCTCGCCCAGCAGGCTGTCCGCCGTGTCATGGCCCGCGGGGGATCCTGTGAGAACGAGGTCGGCGAGCAGATCGGCGCGCAACTGATCGACCGTGCGGTCGTCGGCGGGGAGTCCGGCGGCCGAAGCGTCCTGTGCCGCTCGCGCGTTCTCCTCTTTCACCGCATGCGCCATCTGCGACAGCCGGTCGAGCATGCCGTGCAGGAGGACCGCGGGTCCGCGCGCCCCCAGCTCGGCCATCCCGTCGTCAAGGTCCTTCACCCACACGCGGCGCAGCTCGTGGGCATCGCGATGCCGCTCGGTGAGACTGCGCTCCTGGAACCGCTCGGCAAGACGCCGCACGATCCGCCGAAGCCGATTCGGGGATTCCGTCACGGCGACCTCCACGGCCTCCGCGGCGTAGGCGGCGCGATGCGCAGCCTCGTCGAGATGCGCGCCCGCCTCGACGATGACCCGGGAGTGCGCGGCACTGATGCGCCCTTCGCCCTGTGCCTCCCATACCGCCGGGAATCGCTCGACGAGCCACGTGGCCTCGGCCATCTTGCGCTCGATCGTGCGGTCGCTCAGGGGCTGCGCCGCGCCGATCTCGGCAGCGACCGTGCGGATCGCCATGTCGCCGTGATCGGGGTGGGCGGCGCCGCGGGCGATGTCGACGGCCAGGCGTCCGGCCATCGCGAGCATGCCGTCGCGGGCCGCCTGCATGCTGCTCAGAGTGCTCTCCGCGGCCTCGAGCGACGCGACCAGATCGGCGAGCATCGCCATCTGGGAATCGGTCGCGTCGAGCAGTGCGGTCATGACTTCAGTCCATCACCGACCACTGACATTCGAAGATGCATTCGATCAAAATTCACGTCTCCGGGGTCACGAAACGGTGACGAACGCGATCAACGGGCGGTGCTAGTCCCAGATCGGATCGTCGGGGTCGGGGGAGTCCGTGCCGTCGGCGTCGGTCATGATGCGCGCGCCGGCGATCCACGAGGTCAGTGCGTCGCCGTGGAGCGTATGAGGGTGCGGCACGCCGAGGAGGTCGGGGTTCGTCGCGACGGCGAGCGGCTCATCGCTCGCGAAGACGACGACGTTGCCGAGCGGGCCTTCGTCATCGTTCGGTTCTGCGTCGAGGACGACGGCGACATGGTCGAACACCGTGCGCAGGGTGGCTGACTGTCGCCGTGAGTACTCGAAGGGATGTCCGTCGAGCAGGTTGACCGCCACGACTCCCCCCGCTGCGGAGCGCGCGGCGACACGGCGATAGAACTCCTGGCTGGCCACGCGATGCCGGATGACGGCGGCATCCCAGAGATCGACGACCGTGAACCGCGCACCCATCCACTCGCCGGCAAGCTCCGCGTCCGCGACCGCGCGCGCATCACCGAAGATGACGCGCAGATCGGTGCCCGGAGACAGCGGCAGCGCGGCGATCACCGCCTCGTAGAGAGTGGGCTCGAACTCGACCACGAGCTGCGGCGATCCGGCGCGCGTGGCCTCGACGTAGCGTGCCAGCGTGAGGGCACCGGCTCCCAGGTGCACGGTGAACAGCGGCGCACCGGGCTCAGCGGCAGCATCCATCACTCTGGCGATGTGCTGCGTGTAGTCGTATTCGAGATCGGTGGGGTCGGTCATCGAGACGACGGACTGCGGGATTCCGTCGACGCTGAGTTCGTAGCGACCGGGCCGCCTTCTCGACTGCACCAGCTTCGCCTTGCGATCCTCGAGCAGAAGGGAGAACACCCGGCGACTCTTCGGCACCCGTCGATCTTAGAGCGCGGGGAGCCGGTCGGAGAACACGCCGACCGCGCGCGACTACCCTGGAAGGAACATGGCACATCTTCTCGGGGCTGAAGCCCTGCATCTCGAATACCCGACCAGGGTCGTCTTCGACTCCGTGACCCTCGGCATCGAAGAGGGTGATCGCATCGGCATCGTCGGCCGCAACGGCGACGGCAAGTCGAGTCTTCTCGGCATGCTCGCGGGGATCAAGGAACCGAACTCGGGCCGCGTCACCGTGCGCGGCGGCACGCGCATCGGTGTGCTCGATCAGGCGGACACCCTCCCCGACGACCTGACCATCAGCGCCGCAGTGGTCGGGGACACCCCGGAGTACGAGTGGGCCGGCGACGCGCGGATCCGCGACGTCATCGAAGGACTGCTCACCGACCTGCCCTGGGATGCGGAGATCGGCTCCCTCAGCGGTGGTCAGCGGCGCCGGGTGTCGCTCGCCAAGCTCCTCACCGGAGACTGGGACGTCATCGCGCTGGATGAGCCGACCAACCACCTCGACGTCGAGGCCATCACCTGGCTCGCGGGGCATCTCAAGAAGCGCTGGTCGCCGAACGCCGGGGCCCTCATGGTCGTGACGCACGACCGGTGGTTCCTCGACGAGATCAGCACCGAGACCTGGGAAGTGCACGACCGGATCGTCGAGCCCTTCGAGGGCGGCTACGCGGCATACATTCTGCAGCGCGTCGAACGCGACCGCATGGCGGCGGCAACCGAGGCGAAGCGCCAGAACCTCGCCAAGAAGGAGCTCGCCTGGCTCCGTCGCGGCGCTCCCGCCCGCACGGCCAAGCCGAAGTTCCGCATCGACGCGGCCAACGAGCTGATCGCCGATGTGCCCGAGATCCGCGACAAGGTGTCGCTGCAGTCGCTCGCGGTCTCGCGCCTCGGCAAGGACGTGGTCGACCTGCTGGACGTCGGGGTGACCTACCCGACGGCGGACGGCGGCGAGAAGGTCGTGCTGCGCGACGTCGAGTGGCGCATCGCACCGGGGGAGCGCACGGGCATCCTCGGTGTCAACGGCGCCGGCAAGTCGACGCTCCTCGGGCTCATCTCCGGCACGGTCGAACCGACCGTCGGTCGGGTCAAGCGCGGCAAGACCGTGAAGGTGCAGACGCTCACCCAGCGCCTCGACGAGCTCACCCAGCACTGGAACGACCCGGTGCGCGTGATCATCTCCGGGCTGCGCACCTCCTACACGATGGGAGCGGGCTCCAAGGCGCAGGACCTCACTCCCGGTCAGCTGCTCGAGCGGCTCGGCTTCGATTCGGCCCAGCTCTCCACTCCGGTCAAAGACCTCTCGGGTGGGCAGCAGCGTCGCCTGCAGCTCCTGCTCGTGCTGCTCGACCAGCCGAACGTGCTGATCCTCGACGAGCCGACCAACGACCTCGACACCGACATGCTCGCCGCGATCGAGGACCTCCTCGACTCCTGGTCGGGAACGCTCCTGGTCGTCAGCCACGACCGCTACTTCCTGGAACGCGTCACCGACCAGCAGTATGCGATCCTGGACGGGCATCTGCGGCACCTGCCCGGAGGGGTCGACGAGTACCTGCGGCTGCGCCACCTCCAGTCTTCGACCGGACCGAAGCAGACCGCCACGGCCGCAGCGACCGCGACGACCGCCGCCACCTCCAAAGGTCTCGACGGCGCGGCCCTGCGCACGGCGCAGAAGGAGGTGTCGGCCCTCGAGCGGCGCATCCAGAAGCTCACGCAGCAGGTCAACGCCGCCAAGACCGCGCTGGCCGACCACGACCAGTCCGACTACGAGGGCCTCGGCGAGCGGATGAAGAAGATCAGCGAGCAGCAGGCCGAGATCGAGGAGCTGGAGCTGCGCTGGTTCGAACTCACCGAGGAGATCGGCTGACGGAGGAATATCCTTCTCTCACCGCTGTTGGGAGGTAGGGATGGAAGGCCTCGAAGTAACGGTCCTGCTCGGACTCACGATTCTCGTCGGAACCCTGATCGCCCCGCGCGTGCGTCTCGCGCTGCCCCTCGTCCTGGTCATCTTCGGGCTGCTCCTCGGTTTCGTGCCACCGCTGCGCGAGGTGCAGCTGCCACCGGAGACGGTGCTCCTGCTGTTCCTCCCGGTGATGCTGTTCTGGGAGAGCCTGACGACCTCATTGCGGTCGATCCGCCGCGACTTCCGCTACATCCTGCCGATGAGCACCGTGCTGGTCGTCGCCTCGGCCTTCGCCGTGGCCGGCATCGGGGTGCTGTTCGGGATGCCGTGGGAGATCGCGCTCATCCTGGGTGCCGCCGTCGCTCCGCCCGACGCCACGGCCGTCGCCGCCCTCGGGCGCCTCCTCCCACGACGCATGTTCATGAAGCTCAAAGCGGAGAGCCTGACCAACGACGGCACGGCTCTGGTGCTCTACGCGATCGCGGTGTCGCTCGCGCTCGGCGGTCAGATCACGCCGCTGTCGGTGACCGTCGATCTGCTGATCTCGTATGTCGGGGGGATCGCGGCCGGTGCCGTGGTCGCCGCTCTCGGCTACCTGCTGCTGCGCCGCACGGCCTCGACGATCGTGATCAACGTCGCGCTGCTGCTGATCCCGTTCACGGCGTTCCTCCTCGCCGAGACGGTGCACGCCTCGGGTGTGCTCGCGGTCGTCGTCGCCGGACTCATCGTCGCTTACGTGTCGCCGCGGGTCACGACCGCCTCCTCCCGTCGCCAGGCTGATGCGGCCTGGCCGTTCGGAGTCTTCCTGCTCAACGGTGCGCTGTTCGTCCTGATCGGACTCGAAGTGCAATACGTCGTGCATGAGATCTCGGCCGCGGCGATCGGCCGCCTCGTGCTCATCACGCTCGCGGTCTGGGCGACACTCCTGGTCGTGCGATACCTCTTCCAGCTGCTGAACGTGCCGTTCCAGCGGCGGACCGATCCTCGACCCGCGAGGGGCGCACGATCTCGGGCGCGGGTCGTGTCCACTCTGGCGGGGATGCGCGGGGCGGTGTCTCTCGCCATCGCCTTGTCCGTGCCGGCGAGCATCACCGAAGGCGGCGCTCTGAACGGACGCGATGAGATCGTGTTCGTCACCGCTGGTGTCATCCTGCTGAGCCTGCTCGTCCAAGGCCCGTTCCTGCCCGCGATCGTGCGCTGGGCCCGCTTCCCGGCCGACCACGTCGAGGACGAGGAGTACGAGCTCGCCGAGCGCGCGATCTCCGGGGCCGCCCTGGCCGCTCTCGACGACCTCGCCGCCGAACACGGCGTGGGGCAGGAGGTGCGCGACCGCGTGCGCTCCGAGGGGTATCAGATGCTCGAGTTCGCGAATGCGCGTGCCCTGGCACGGGAACAGGCGCTGGTGGATGCGGAAGCCGACGCCCTCGACGAGATGCTGGGGGAGCCGGACCCGCTGGGTGCCGGCACCGCCACACCTCCGAGCGTCGCCGATACCGGGGTGGATCAGGCCGACCCGCCCGACGGCACGGTCCTGCAGATGATCGCGACCTCGACCGACGTCGACATCGCACAGCGCTCGCCGCTGGTCCGGCACGAGGAGCACACGCGGCTCAAGCTCGCCCTCCTCGACCGGAAGCGCGAGGTGCTGCTGGGGCTTCGCGGTGCCGGCACCGTCGATGACGTCGTGGTGCGCCGGATCTCCGCCCGCCTCGACCTCGAGCAGGTGCGGCTGCAGGGCATCGAGGAGTTCGACTGAGCCGGGCGGCACCCGCTCGTGACGCCGTGTGACGGACCGATTCCGCGCGCGGCGGGAGGCCTGTCTAACGTAGGCGAGTCCCACCAGGAAGGAACTCCTCTCGCATGTCTCGCCGCACCACCACCATCCTCGCCGCGCTCGCCGCCGTTCCGCTCTTCGTCGCGCTCTCCGGCTGCGCCACGGCGTCTTCCGACGCCGGTTCCGGGGGCGAGGGATCGTCCGGGAACGAGGTCGTCAAGATCGGTGTCGTCGGCAAGAGCGACGAGCAGTGGCCGGCGTTCGTCGACGCCGCGGCTGAAGAGGGCATCACAGTCGAGCTGGTCGACTTCGGTTCCTACGAGCAGCCGAACCCCGCGCTGACCGAGGGGGAGATCGACCTCAACCAGTTCCAGCACATCGTCTACCTCGCCGAGTACAACAACGCCTCGGGCTCCGACCTGACCCCGATCGGCTCGACCGCGATCTACCCGCTCGGCCTGTACTCGACGAAGTACGACGACGTCGACAGCATCCCCGAGGGGGAGACGGTCGCGGTTCCGAACGACGCCTCCAACCAAGCCCGTGCGCTGAACGTGCTGCAGCAGGCCGGCCTCGTCGAGCTCAAGAGCGGTGGAACACCGTACTCGGACCTCGCCGACGTCGACACCGGCAAGTCCAAGGTCGAGGTCACGGCGCTCGAGGCCGCGCTCATCCCGACCTCGCTCCCGGACGTGGCCGCCGCGATCATCAACAACGACTTCGTGCAGGACGCAGGTCTCACGTTCGATGACGCGATCGCGCAGGATGACCCCGAAGACGCCAGTGCCCTTCCGTACGTGAACGTGTTCGCGGCCCGCGCCGAAGACGCCGACAACGAGACGTACCGCACGCTGGTCGAGATCTTCCAGACGAACGAGGCCGTGCAGAAGGGTCTGCTCGACTCCTCCGGTGGCACCGCGGTGGCGCTGCAGACGCCGGTGGAGGATCTGGTCGCCTCACTGAAGAAGGTTCAGCAAGACGCCGCGGACAAGAAGTAGGACCGGGACCGGAGCAGCACATGTCGATCGTCACTCTGACGAACGTCTCCAAGACCTATCCGCCGCGCACCCGTGAGGGCGCCGAAGTCGTCGCCGTGGACGACGTCTCCCTCTCCATCGAGAAGGGCGACGTCTTCGGCATCATCGGCTATTCCGGGGCGGGCAAGTCCACGCTCGTGCGTCTGATCAACGCGCTCGAACCGGCCACGAGTGGCACCATCACGGTGGACGGCGTCGACATCACCGCGCTCACCGAGCGCCAGCTGCGCACGGTCCGCGGCGGGATCGGCATGATCTTCCAGCAGTTCAACCTGTTCTCCTCGCGAACGGTCAAGGCCAACATCGCCTACCCGCTCACGCTCGCCGGGTGGTCGAAGCCCGACATCGAGAAGCGCGTCGCCGAACTGCTCCGCTTCGTGGGCCTCGCCGACAAGGCCAAGGCCTACCCCGAGCAGCTCTCCGGCGGGCAGAAGCAGCGCGTCGGCATCGCCCGCGCTCTCGCCACGGGCCCCGCGATCCTGCTCGCCGACGAGGCCACCAGCGCTCTCGACCCCCAGACCACTCACGAGGTGCTCGACCTGCTCCAACGGGTCAACAGGGAGCAGGGCGTCACGATCGTCGTCATCACGCACGAGATGGATGTGATCCAGACGATCGCGACGAAGGTGGCCGTGATGGAGAACGGCCGCGTGATCGAACAGGGCGACGTGTTCGACGTCTTCTCCTCGCCGCAGAACCCGGCGTCGCAACGGTTCGTCGGGACGGTGGTGAAGGGCGTGCCCTCGCCGTCCGAGCGCGCCGTCCTGCGCGAGCGGCATCAGGGGCGCCTGGTCACGTTCTCGTTCCGTGACGGCGACTCCTCACAGGCTCAGGTCTTCCTCGATCTCGCCGGTGCCGGGCTCGACTTCGAGCTCGTGTACGGAGGGATCAACGACATCCGCGGGCGCGCGTTCGGACACCTCACGCTCGCGATCCGTGGTGACGACGCCGTGATCGATCGCACGCTGGCCGAGATCGCGCAGCGCGTCGAAGTCACCGAGATCGCCGGAGAGGAGACCCGCTGATGGCTCGCTTGAACGAACTGTGGCCCGAGCTGTGGAAGGCCGCGCTCGAAACGCTCTACATGACGACGTTCGCGCTCGTCCTCGGCGGCATCCTGGGCCTGGCGATCGGCGTCATCCTCTACGTCACCCGCCCCGGCGGACTCGCGCAGAACAAGCCGGTCGCGCTCATCGCCAACCTCGGGGTGAACTTCTTCCGCCCGATCCCGTTCGTCCTCTTCGTGGCCGTCGCTCAGCCGTTCGCGCGTGCGGTCGTCGGCACGGGGATCGGCACCACCGCCGGCGCGTTCATGATCGCTCTCGCCGCCGCCTTCGCGATCGGCCGCATCGTCGAGCAGCACCTCGTCTCGGTCTCGCCCGGCGTGATCGAAGCCGCCCGCTCGATGGGCGCCGGTCCCTGGCGCATCCTCTTCACCGTGGCGATCCCCGAGTCGCTCGGCCCGCTGATCCTCGGCTACACGTTCATCGTGGTCGCGCTCATCGACATGACGGCGATGGCCGGACTGATCGGCGGCGGCGGTCTCGGCGCGTTCGCCCAGATCTACGGGTTCCGGCAGTTCGAACCGGTCGTGATGTGGGTGGCGATCGTCCTGATCGTGGTGTTCGTGCACCTCGTGCAGATGCTCGGCACGCGGCTCGCGCGCAAGGTCATGCGTCGCTGACGGGAGCGCCGGTGCGGGGAGCGTGCTGCAGCGCGCGGCGCGTGCGGAACACCCGCTCCGTGCCGGTGAGCGGATCGACGAAGCGCAGTTCGCGCGCGAGCAGCTGCAGCGGACGCTCGAAGTCGTCCGGCAGATCGTCGAGAAGATCGGGGTAGAACCGATCGTTCAGGATGCCGATGCCGAGGGCGGCGAGATGCACACGCAGTTGGTGCATCTTGCCGCTGTGCGGGCGGAGGAGGGTGTGCACGACGCGCTCGTCGCTGTCGATGAGCTCGACGAGCGTTTCGGAGTTCGGCTCCTTCGTGTCGTCGACCTGCACGCGCACCTGACCGCGCGCCTTCACGATGTTGTTGCGGTAGACCACGGGGAACGAGGGGAGCGTCCCGCTCGCGGGGCGTGCGGACACGGCTTCGTACACCTTCTGCACCTGCCGGTTCTCGAACAGCAGCTGGTACGCGCCGCGCGTCGCCGGACGTGTCGCGAACATCAGCAGCCCGGCTGTGGCCCGATCGAGTCGATGGATGGGGGCCAGGTCGGGGTTGTCGAGCAGGTTGCGCAGTCGGACCAGCGCGGAATTCTGCAGGAACTTCCCGCCGGGGGTCGTGGGCAGGAAATGCGGCTTGTCGACGACGACGAGATGGTCGTCCTGATGCAGGATCTCGATCTCGAACGGGATCCGTGTCTCGACGGCGGGCTCGCGGTAGTACCAGACGAACTCGACGCTGCCCAGCGGCGCATCACGCGGGACGGGAGAGCCGTCGGCACGCACGATGTCGCCGCGGTCGAAACGCTCGAGCAGTCGCTCCGGGTCGAGGTGGAAGAAGCGCTCGACCATGTAGGCGGCAGCCGTCGGCCACGGGCCGGTGAGCGGCACGTGCAGCCGCGTCGCGCCCACGCCGTCGCGGACGGGGAGGGGAGAGGGCATGCCCATCAGCTGCCTCCGGTCACGAGTCGAAGCTCAGGCTCAGTTTGCGCAGGAGCCCGGCGAGACGCTCACGGTCCGACCGGGAGAGAGCCTGCAGAAGATCGGCCTCCACATCGACGAGACGCGTGATGGCGGCATCCACGCGGATCCGGCCGTCGTCGGTGAGGGTCACCAGCACGCTGCGTCCGTCCCCGGGGTCGGCCTCCCGGCGAACGAAGCGACGCCCGACCAGGCGGTCGATCCGGTTCGTCATCGTGCCGCTCGACACCAGCGTCTGCTGCAGGAGCTGCTTGGGGGAGAGCTGGAACGGGGCACCAGCCCGGCGCAGTGCGGACAGCACGTCCCATTCCCAGTGCTCGAGGTCGCTGCGGCGGAAGACCTCACGCCGTGCGCGGTCCAGGTGCTTCGACAGCCGGTCCATCCGCGACAGGACCTCAAGGGGGGAGAAGTCGAGGTCCGGCCGTTGCGTGTTCCACGCGCCGACGATCCGGTCGACCTCATCCACCTCGCTCATCCGCCCATTATCGCGCGTGCGGAGAGGTGAGCCCGGACGCTGCGGGCAGGTCGACCGCCATGAAGGTGCTGTGCGGGTCGAGCACGTAGGTTCCGAACGGCCCGCACACGCGGAAGCCGGCCGCGGCGTACAGCGCGCGCGCCGGCACGAAGAACTCCGCACTCCCGGTTTCGAGCGAGACCCGGCGGATGCCGCGGGCCTCGGCGTCAGCCAGGAGGAACGCGAGCATGGTGCGACCGAGACCGCGTCCGCGCAGAGCGGGGTCGGTGCGCATCGACTTGATCTCCTCATGCCCGTCGTCGACGGCCGCCAGAGCACCGGTGGCGACAGGGCGGCCGTCGAGGCGCCCGGCGAACAAGCGCACGCCCGGGGCGAGCAGACTCTCGAACGCCAGTGCATGGCGGCTCTCCGCCGGCGCGGTGTGCTCCAGCTCGGCGTGATGGGCGACCAGGAACTCGGCGAGGTCGGGGCGTGCACCCACCACCCGTTCGATCGACATGCTCATGACACCAGCATCCCAGAGCGGTGTTTCGGAAGGATGACAGGGGGCGTGTCAGCGGATCCGGGGCCGGAGCATGGCAGACTTGACCGGTGGCGTCCTCGGGACGGCGCGGTCCGCCGTGGTGTAATGGCAGCACGACAGCCTTTGGAGCTGTGAGGTCTAGGTTCGAGTCCTGGCGGCGGAGCATGACTGGGAACAACCTCGCCATCATCGTCCTGGCCGCGGGCCAGGGCACCCGAATGAAGTCGCGCCTCCCGAAGGTGCTGCATCCGATCAGCGGACGCCCGCTCGTCGGGCACGTGCTCACCACCGCCGGACGGCTGCAGGCCGCGCACGTCGAGGTCGTCGTGCGGCACGAGCGCGACCAGGTCGTCGCCGCCCTGACCGAGGACTACCCCGGTGTGGTGTTCGTCGACCAGGACGACATCCCCGGCACCGGACGCGCTGTGCAGGTGGCCGTCGACGCTCTCCCCGCCGACTTCGACGGCGATGTGCTCGTCCTCTCCGGCGACTGCCCGCTGGCGGATGCAGAGACGCTCTCCGCCTTCCTGGCGGAGCACCGTGCCTCCGGTGCGCCGGCCACGCTGATGACCGCACTGGTCGACGACCCGACCGGCTACGGCCGCGTCGTGCGCGATGCCGACGGGGGAGTCGACCGCATCGTGGAGCAGAAGGACGCGAACGCCGAAGAGGCCGCCGTCCGCGAGATCAACGCCGGGATGTACGTGTTCCGCGCTGCGACGCTGCGGGACTACCTCCCTCGGGTCGGCGTCGACAACGCCCAGGGCGAGATGTACCTGACCGATGTCCCCGGACTGCTCCGCCGCGACGGCGATCGGGTGGCGGCCTCGGTCGTCTCCGACATCTCCGTCACCTTCGGCGTCAACGATCGCGCCCAGCTCGCCGAGGTCGGCCGTCTGCTCAATCAGCGCATCGTGCGCCGCTGGCAGCTCGAAGGCGTCACCGTGATCGACCCGGCCACGACCTGGATCGATGACGATGCGACGCTCTCGCCCGACGTCACGATCCTCCCCAACACCCAGATCCTGCGGGCTACGGCGATCGCCTCCGGCGCGGTCATCGGTCCAGACACGACTCTGGTCGGTTGCGAGGTCGGCGAGGATGCGGTCGTCCGCCGCACGGACGCCACGCTCGCGGTGATCGGCGCCGAAGCGACGGTGGGCCCGTTCTCCTTCCTCCGCCCCGGCACGGTCCTGGGCGCCAAGGGCAAGATCGGCGCGTACGTCGAGACCAAGAACGCCGAGATCGGCGAAGGCAGCAAGGTGCCCCATCTCTCCTACGTGGGCGACGCCACGATCGGACGCGGCGTGAACCTCGGCGCGAGCACGATCACCGCCAACTACGACGACGTCAACAAGCACCGGACCGAGATCGGCGACGAGGTGCACACCGGGTCGCACACGGTGCTCGTGGCGCCCGTTAGGCTGGGAGCCGGTGCGAAGACCGGTGCAGGCGCCGTCGTCCGCAAGGACGTCCCCGCCGGCGCGCTGGCCATGAGCGTCGCCCCCCAGCGCAACATCGAGGGCTGGGTCGAGAAGAACAGAGCAGGCACGGGCGCGGCGGATGCTGCGTCCCGCGAGAATTCAGCGGAATAGGCGGACATGGCGCGCAAGAAGAAGACGGTCGATCTGGATCGCGACAACGGCGTGGCACCGGGGATCATCGCCAAGACCAAGAAGCGGCTCGTCGTCGCCGGTGGCCGCTCGCACCCCGAGCTCACCGCAGCCGTCGCCGAGGCGCTCGGCACCGAGATCGCGCCGGTCGAGCACCGCACGTTCGCATCGGGTGAGATCTACGCCCGCTTCGAGGTGTCGATCCGTGGAGTGGATCTCTTCCTCATCCAGACGTTCGGCGAGCCGGTCAACGAGTGGCTCATGGAGACGCTGATCATGATCGACGCGGCCAAGCGCGCGTCGGCCAAGCGCATCACCGTCGTCGCCCCCTACTATCCGTACTCGCGTCAGGACAAGAAGGGTCGCGGCCGTGAGCCGATCAGCGCCCGACTCGTCGCCGACCTGCTGAAGACCGCGGGCGCCGACCGTGTCATGAGCGTCGACCTGCACGCGGCGCAGATCCAGGGCTTCTTCGACGGTCCCGTCGACCACCTGTTCGCCAAGCCCGTGCTCCTCGACTACTTCGAGCGCACGCTGTCGCCGGCGGACCGTGAGATCCTCACCGTCGTCTCCCCGGACATGGGGCGTGTGCGCGTGGCAGACACCTGGTCCGACAGTCTCGGTGCCCCGCTCGCGATCATCCACAAGCGTCGTGATCCCAAGGTCGCCAACCAGGTCTCGGTGCATGAGATCGTCGGTGCCGTCGAGGGGCGCACGTGCCTCCTGGTCGACGACATGATCGACACCGGCGGCACGATCGTCAAGGCCGCACAGGCGCTCAAGGCGAACGGCGCTCACCGCGTCATCGTCGCTGCGACCCACGCGATCTTCAGCGACCCGGCATCCGAGCGCTTGCAGGACTCGTCCATCGACGAGGTCGTGATCACCGACACGATCCCGCTCACGGAGTCGCGCCGGTGGGAGAAGCTGACGATCCTCCCGATCGCGCCGCTGCTCGCCCGCGCGATCCACGAGGTCTTCGAAGACGGCTCGGTGACGAGCATGTTCGGCGGCGACGCGTAACGCATCGTCGTGGCACAGCCCGCGCATAGCCACGGTGCTTACGGTCGAAGAGTCGACCACCGGAGTCGACCGACGCCGAGCCGGGAGGACCACACCATGATCCGCACGACCGTACCGACCTCTGTCCGCAAGGGATCCGCGATCCTCGGGATCGCGGGGCTCTTCGTCCTCGCCGGATGCTCCGGCACTGCCGACGCCGAGCCGCCGGCAGACGGTGGGGCGACGGCCGACACCGGTTCGTCGTCGTCCTCCGGCGGCGATTCCACGGGGGACTACGCCGATGGCACCTACACGGCCGACGGTTCGTACCAGACGCCCGAGACGGTCGAGCAGATCTCCGTCACCCTGACCCTCGCGGACGGCGTCGTGACGGACGTCGAGGTCACGGGTGACCCGAAGGCGCCTGAGACCGAGCAGTACCAGGGCCAGTTCATCGCCGGAATCGCGGACGAGGTCGAGGGCGTCGCGCTCGACGAGTTGAACGTGAGTCGCGTCGCCGGTTCCTCGCTCACCAGTGGCGGGTTCAACGAGGCCGTCGCGTCGATCAAGGAGCAGGCGGCCGCCTAGGCGCCTGACGCCCATGGCGACCTGGCGCTTCGAGGCGATCGGAACGCACTGGGAGATCGAGACCGGCGATCCGCTCCCGGACGCCGAGCGCGTCGAGGTCTCGGCCGTGATCGCACGATTCGACCGCGAGTGGTCCCGCTTCCGTGATGACTCGGAGGTCATGCGGCTGGGGCGCGAGGGGGGAACGCTCGTCTCGGCCGATGCCGGTCCGATGCTCGAGGCGTACGGGGAGCTCTCCCGGGCGACCGGGGGAGCGGTGAACCCGCTCGTGGCCGACAGCCTCAGCGCGCTCGGGTACGATGCCGGGTATTCGCTCGTGGCCGGCGATCCGGTGCGCGCTCCGGGTGACTGGCAGCGACACGTGACCTGGACGCCGGGCGCGGCCACCGCATCCGTCCCCGCCCTCCTCGACGTCGGGGCACTCGGCAAGGGGCGCCTGGTCGATCTCGTGATGGGCACCCTGTCGACCGTGCCCGGCGATGTGGTGGTCGACGCCGGCGGCGACATCCGGGTCCGCGGTGCGGGGGTGCGGATCGGTCTGGAGCATCCCTACGACGCACGGAAGGCGATCGGGGTCGTCGAGGTGAAGGACCAGGCGCTGTGTGCCTCGGCCGTGAACCGGCGGGCGTGGGGGAGCGGGCTGCACCATGTCCTCGATGCCCGGACGGGCCTCCCGGTGCGCACCTGGGCGGCGACCTGGGCGCTGGCTGCGGACGCGATGACGGCGGATGCGGTCGCCACCGCGCTCTTCTTCGACGGCGGCCCCGAACTCGCCGCGGGCTGGGGTGTGGAATGGGTCCGCATGAGCACCGACGGCTCGGTGCAGCGCTCACCCGGATGCCCGGCGGAGCTGTTCCTCGTCACCGCGAAGAAGCGCCCTGCAGCGACGAATTAGGGAAGAGTGGACACCGTGATCACGTCATTCGCCGCCGCACGCCAACGGGTCCTCGCGGTGCTGGGTTCCCTGTCGATGTACCGCCTCGTGCTCTTCGCGCTCATCGCGCTCGCGGTCATGGCCTTCGTGCTGTCGCTGCTCGGGGTCATCGTCTCACCGGCACCGGGGGAGCTGGTGGCGTCCTTCCTGGTGCTGGCGGTCGTCATCTCCGCGGTCGACGCCGTGGCTCAGCGCATCCTCCGCCTCCCGTGGCGTATCGAATCGTCGCTCGTCACCGCCCTGATCCTGCTGTTCGTGCTCCGCCCCGGCCTCGCCCCCGGCGCTCTGCTGGGGCTCGCCCTCGCCGGAGCCGTCGCGAGCGTGTCGAAGTACCTGATCGCGTGGCGCGGCCGACACATCTTCAACCCCGCTGCGTTCGGTGCGGCCGTGGTCTCGATCCTGGGAGCCTTCGGAGCCTTCGAGTGGTTGGGCACCTCCTCGTCGTGGTGGGTGGGGACGCCGGTGCTGACGATCCCCGTGGCGGTGCTGGGCCTCGCGGTGCTGTGGCGCACCGAGAAGGTGCGTGTGGTGCTGGTCTTCCTGTTCGTCGCGGTGGCGACCTCGGTGGTGCGCCAGGCGGTGCAGGCCACGCAGTTCGACATCGGATTCGAACTGTCGACCGCACTGCAGTTCGCCGTGCTGCAGTCGCCCTTCCTGTTCCTCGGTGCGTTCATGCTCTCCGAGCCGCTGACCCTCCCGCCTCGGCGTCGCCAGCAGCTCGTCGTGGCCGTCGTCGTGGGCGTGCTCGCCGGCTGGCCGATCTCGGTGGCTGGTCTCTTCACCCTCGGGCAGGAGCGCGCGCTGCTCATCGGCAACCTCGTGGCCTTCGTCTTCGCCCTCCGCGGTTCGGTGCGGCTGGTGCTCGAGCGTCGTGCGTTCGTCACCCCGACCGCTCAGGAGCTCACCTTCCGGGCGAAGGGGCGGGTGCGTTTCCTCCCCGGCCAGTATCTCGAGCTCGACGTTCCGCACCGCCGTCCCGATGCCCGTGGAACCCGGCGGGAGTTCAGCATCGTGTCCGCCCCGGCTGATCTGCCGACGCTGCGCATCGCGTACAAGAACGGTGACCAGAAGCATCCCTCGAGCTACAAGCGCGCCTTGGCCGAGGCAGAGCCCGGAGCGACTTTCGCGGTCACCGGCACCTGGGGCGACTTCATCCTGCCGCGCGGAGACAGTCCGGTGCTGATGGTGGCGGCGGGCATCGGGGTGACGCCGTTCGTGTCGCAGTTGCGTCAGCTGCGGGCCACGGGGCAGCAGCGCGATGTGGTGCTCGTCTACGTGGCGTCCCAGGCCTCCGAGCTCGCGTTCCGCGACGAGCTCGCCGCGACCGGCGTGCGCACGGTCGTGTTCACCCGCGACGAGCCCACGGATCTGCCCGCGCACTGGGCCTGGGCGCAGGGAGCGCGCCTGGATGCGGAGATCCTGGAGCGCACGGTCGCCGACCTCGGCACGCGCCACGCCTTCATCTCGGGCCCGCCGCGGCTGATCGCCGACCTCGCCCCCGCGTTGCAGAAGGCTCGCAGCCTCACGACCGACGCCTTCGCGGGCTACTGACCCCCCCGCCCCGCCCCGGCCCGCCCCGGCCCGCCCCCGCCCCCGCGTGTGGTGCATCC